>CAZIJO010000008.1:0-60195 GCA_964539515.1 uncultured Bifidobacterium sp.
CTGCGGGAGGCGATAACCCACACTGCGCACGGTCTCGATGAACGGCGGGCCATCCTCACTCCCGAGCTTCTTGCGCAGGTGTTGCACGTAAACGTCCACGAGATTCGTGCCCGGATCGAAATGATAATTCCACACCTGCTCACAGATCTGCGCGCGCGTGAACGTCCGTCCCGGCGACCGCAGCAAGCACGTGAGCAACGCGAACTCGCGCGCGGTCAGCTCCACGCTTTGCCCGCCGCGCTTCACTTCGCGCGTGACGAGATTGACAGTGATATCGCCATATTCGAGCAGCGTGGTTTGCTGGCCGCTCGCCCGGCGCAACAGCGCGTGCAGCCGGGCGACGAGTTCCTCGATGAAGAACGGTTTCGTGAGATAATCGTCCGCGCCGAGATTCAGGCCGTCGAGCCGTTCGTTCAGAGCGCTCCGGGCCGTGAGCAAAATGACCGGCACGGTGGAATGTTGCTCGCGCAGGTTGCGCAGGATGCTGAGCCCGTCGCGTCCCGGCAGCATGATATCAAGCACGATGGCGTCGTAGCTGCGCGTGGTCGCCAGCGTGAAACCCTCGTCGCCATCGGCGCAGAGGTCCACCACAAAGCCCGCCGCCTCGAGTCCCTTGCGCGCGAACCCGCCAAGCTTCTTGTCATCCTCCACGACGAGCACTTTCACGGCTCCAAGCTACCGCCGCGAGTTGGGTGTCGTCGAAAGGAAATTCATTAAAGTGTTTTAATGAAATCTCTGGTTCGCATTTAACCCGCGGCATGTCTGCTGAGTTGTATGAAAACAACATCGCTTCTCGTGGCAGCTCTGCTGGGTAGTTCAACGTTCATCAGCCTCGCCCAACCGGCGGCCGAGCGTCCGCCCCGGGCCGCCGGCGAAAGACCACCGCGCGGCGACGGACAGCGACGCGAACGCCCGGAACAATCGTCGCCCGCGCAAAAATACTCCATCCCACAAGCCGTCTCGGACAAGGCGCAGTTGCACACCATCGCGTTCAACGGGCTCGCGTTCATCACCGGCGACTTCGGCGCGTCCACATTCATTCCGCCGGGCAAGGTCTGCGACTTCTTCGGCTTCCAATACATGCGCGACATCGACGCCGCGCAAAAGGGTCACAACCCGATGTTCCTCAATCGCGTCGCCGGCAACGTGCTGCAAACGCTGAACGCCGAGCAGAAGCAGAAGTTCCTCGATCTCGCCGAGGAACAATCGTCGCAGCTCGAAGCGCTCGCGCGGATGCGGCTGCCGTTGATCAAGGCGTTCCATCGCCAGCTCGACGCGCAGATTCCCGCGGGCTGCGACGGCTTGAACGAAGCCGCCGTCGTGCGTTGCGTGGGCGATATTTTCGAAAAGGACGCGGAGTTGAGCCTGCGTCGTGCCGAAGTGATGGCGCAGGTCTGGCGTTCGCTCACACCGGAGCAGAAGGCGTATTTCGCGAAGATGAAGTTCGGTGATTTCAATTCCTGGCCCGCGATTGATGAGCGCGACAAGATTCGCGACACCGGCCGCGGCAAGCCGCCGATTTACAACGTCGCCTACATGACCTACGCGAGCGAGTTCTTCAGCTGGACCGCCGGCCATCTCGACGCCGACACGTATTTTTGTCCCGAGCGCCACGGCACTTACTTCGGCGGCTTTTACTTGAAGGACATGCCCGCGATGGGCAAACGCGATTACGACATCAGCCTCTCGCGCACTGGCGACGGCGGCAGCGATTTCCTCGACACGCTCACTGCCGAGCAACGCGCCGAAGTCACCGGCATCATTGCCAAGCAGAAGAAGGCCATCAATGAAACCATCGAAGTGCGCCGCGGCATCGCCACCGAGCTGCGTAAATATCTTGCCGGTGAAGCGCCGGCCCGCGCCAAGGTTCTCGCGCTCGGCCGTCATTACGGTGAACTCGACGGCGAAATGTCCTGGCTCTACACGATGGCGTTCGCGAAGGTGAATCGCACGCTCACCGATACTCAACGCGCCGCGTTGATGAAGATCCGCAACCTCGACGGCTACCAGAGCGCCGAAGCCTATCTTTACTCGCGCCCGCTGACCGGCAAACTGGAGCTCGCCAATACCGATTCCTTCTTCGCTGCGCCGAAAAAGGTGGATTGAGAACGAAGCGAATCGCAACCCGTATGAGGAGATTCAGCCTCAAGCCATTTAAGAACGCCAACGGCGTTCCGTCACTCAGCCCAGGGTGGTCCGCGAAGCGGGCTACCCTGGGTGTGCTGTTGCAATTTTGTTCAACCCTGAAGGGGTTGCGGCAAATGTGGCGCAGGGCGGACACAACCCTTTCAGGGTTGAGAGCGTGTTTGGCCGGATTACCCAGGGTAGGCGTTCCTCACCGGTCCGGTTCGGAGCGCCAACCCTGGGCTGCAGGCTGGAACGCCGTTGGCGTTCTCCTTGTTACGGCGATGGCGATTTGTTTCGTCGCTGCGTCTACAACGCTTGCGGCTTCGCCAGCCCAACCCAACATCATCGTCATCTACGGCGAAGGCTCGGGTTGGGCGAGCACGTCGGTGCAAATGGACGACCGCAATCCGGCGTCGAAAAGCCCGACCATCCACACGCCGAACATCGAACGGCTCGCGGCGTCGGGCATGCGTTTCTCGGATTGCTATGCGCCTTCGCCGCGGTGCACGCCATCGCGGGCGGCGTTGCTCACGGGCCGAAGCCCGGCACAGTTGCACATGACCTTCGTGGGCGATGGCCGGCGTGGTTTGCCGGCAGGCGAGTTTCTCGACAGCGGCGCGAAGTTGCTCACGCCGTGGCCACAACTGGAGTTTCCCGCTGAGACCGTCACCATCGCAGAATATCTGAAGCGCGCGGGCTACGCGACGGCGCATTTCGGTAAATGGCACTTGGGTCGCGCGAATCCAAATCAACATGGCTTCGATGAGAGTGATGGCCCGACCGGCAACGGCGGCCCGGACAACGTGTCGAATCCAAACCCAAAGCAGGCGCGCGCGATGACGGCAAAGGGCGTCGAGTTCATGGAGCGGCAAGGGCAAGCGGGCCAGCCGTTCTATCTCCAGCTCTCGCATTATCCGAATCAGCCGGAGAAAGGTGGTGTTGAACGTCCGCCCAAGAGCGCGGACGATGAAACCGCCATCGTGGACCAGACGTTGGGACAGTTGCTGGACGCCGTCGAGCGGCTCGGCTTGGCCACGAACACCTTTATCATCTACACGACGGACCACGGCACGCCAGGACGCAACTCGCCGCTCACCGGCGGCAAAGGCACGGTGAGGGAAGGCGGCTTGCGCGTGCCGTTTATCGTCGCCGGGCCGGGCGTGAAAGCAGGCGCATGTTCGCATGTGCGCGTGAGCGCGACCGATCTGTTTCCGACGTTCGCGGAATTGGCCGGAGTTCATGAACCGTTGCCGGCGGGCATCGAGGGCGGAAGTTTTTCCGGCGTGCTCAAGAATGGAGGCGTCGGTGCTGTGAAGCGGTCACGCGAGGAGTTCGTCGTGCACTTCCCACATTACGACAAAGACCCGCAAGGCCCGGCCTCGACGATTTACGTCGGCGACCTGAAGCTCATCCACGTTTACGAGACCGGCGCGCTGAAACTTTTCAATCTCGCAAGTGATCCCGGCGAGCTTCGCGATCTCGCCTCGCAACAGCCGGACAAAGCGAAGGAACTCGACGCGCGGCTGACGGCGTATCTCAAAGCCGTGAACGCGCAGTTGCCCAAGCCGAATCTGAATTACGATCCCACCAAGCCCGCCGAGCTCAAACGTCAAGGCGGGAAGCGAAAGGCGAAGCCATGAATCTCGTAGCAGCGGGCGTGAGTCCGCTCCATCTGAACGCCGGGGAGAAGTTTGAGCCGACTCACGTCGGCTGCTACAGATTCAAGTGGCTTTGCGTGTTGGCATTTCTGGTTGGCATTACTTCGTTGGCATCGGGTGTGGACGCGTTCGTCTTCACCATCACCGCCGACTCGCATCTCGACGACAACACCGACCACGCGCTTTACGAGCGCACGCTCAAGCGCGCGGCGGCGGACAAGCCGCTCTTCCACATTGACCTCGGCGACACGTTCATGACCGAGAAACACACCAACCGCGCCGATGCCGCGCAACAATACATTGACCAGCGCCGTTACTTTGATCTGCTCGGCGTGCCGGTGCATCTCGTCATCGGCAACCATGACGGCGAGAGCGGGCGTTATCTCGACGGCACGACCACCAACCTCGCCGTCTGGTCGCGCGCGATGCGGATGAAGTATTTCCCCAACCCGCTCGCGCCGGACGGGCGCAACCACTACGCGTGGGAAACCAACAACGCGCTGTTCATCGCGCTCGACCCGTTCTGGTTTTCCCCGCGCTCGCGTCGCAACGACGACAATTGGTTTCGCACGCTCGGCAAGGAGCAATACGCCTGGCTCAAGCGCACGCTCGAAGCCAGCAAGGCGAAGTTCAAGTTCGTGTTCATTCATCACCTTGTCGGCGGTGCGGATCGCCAGGGACGCGGGGGCGTGGAAGTCGCGCCGTTCTACGAATGGGGGGGCAAGAACGCCGACGGCACGGATGGCTTTGCCGCGCATCGTCCGGGCTGGGCCATGCCGATCCATCAACTGCTCGTGGCGAATCGCGTCAACGCCGTCTTCCACGGTCATGATCATCTTTTTGTGAAGCAGGAACTCGACGGCATCGTTTATCAGGAGGTCCCGCAACCCGGTGACCCGAGAGGCAGCACGAGGAGCGCGGCGGAATACGGCTACCGCAGCGGCGTTATTCTCAGTAGCTCCGGTTACTTGCGCATCACGGTCTTAGCGGAGCAAGCAAAAGTCGATTACGTGAGGACTGACGCGGGCAAAGGTTCAACCGTCGCCCACTCGTATGGCCTCCGCTTCTGATAGTCGGTTCTCGCCGCGCCTCATTGCATCTGCGCTCGGCCTCGGCCTTGGTTTCGCGAGCAGTTTTCGCCCTGGAGAGTCGGCGGGCGACCGCCAGAGCGCCAACGGCCCCCGCCCCCGCATCAGGAACTGGCTCCGCACGGTTTGCGGGATGGCGTGAAACTCACCCGGCAAGGTGGAATGGTTATCGTCGCAGCAAAGCGATGGCTTTCTGCGCGTCCTCCGCGGAGTCGAAGGCAAGGTGCAGGACGAACTGCGTCCCAATCACCGCGCCGGAAAAACCGCGCAGGTTCAGGCGGGCCTGGCCAAGCTTCTGGGTCACTTTGGCCGCGATGCCCGGTTCATTCCGTCCTTCCAATCGCACGCCATGCAGATGGCTGCTGACATTGAAGCCATCCTCGGTGGCCGCTTCCACTTCCTTGTCCCCGCGTAGCGGGGTGACGAACACGACGCCCGTTCCAGGTTTCTCGTGCGAACGGCGCGCGATGATGAAGTCAAGGTCGGCCCCCGCTTCGGCGAGCGCCGCGAGCTTGTTTCCCAAGGCACCCGGTTTATCCTCCAAACTTGCCACCCAGACTTCCTCTTGTTCTACGACAGTGTTCATATTTGATCCTCCGTCGTTTGTGCTTCGTTGGTGTTGTATGATCTTGGAAGCATCTGAGCTTCCCCTAGCAATTTACCATAGCCGGGTGGTGCTGTCGCTTCCGCGGCTAATGGATCAGGCACCGGCATCGCCGGTGGGCTCACCAGCGACACGTTTGGCACCGCCAATGCCGGCGACGGCTGGTTGGGATACCGGCCTGGCGCAAACGGACTGGGCGCGGAGAAAGGGCCGAATTCGGCACAACACGGTGCATTGATTCCATCCCCGCAGCCCGCTAACTTGGGCGGCAACCCCAAATCAACCTGCCGGCGATGGCCCGGCGAGGTGATCGGGTGCAGTGCAGAGTTACGCTCACAGGTTGGTCCGGACAAGTTGATGCGTAAGCACCGAGCCGCATTTGACCGAGACGGTTGGCTGACTCCCCGGCCTTGAACGACAGGCGGCCTGCCCGCGGTGGTTCGACAAATTTATGAAGCTAGAAGCACCGGCCAGAAAACTGCCGCACGCGCTGGTCACCCGCAAGCAGCGGGCGGCCTTCACGCTCATCGAATTGCTGGTGGTCATTGCCATCATCGGCATTTTGGCGGCCATGCTGTTGCCAGCATTGGCCAAGGCCCGGGAACGGGCGCAGCGCATCGCCTGCTTCAACAACGAGCGCCAGATCATGATCGCGGCCCAGATGTACGCCACGGACTGGCCGGATTACTACTATTACACCGCCGGCATCGGCGACGACGACGCGCCGTGGTCTTTCTATCCTTCGTTCATTAAAACCGTCAAAACCTTCACCTGTCCCAGCACCAAGAACGTGATTCGCACGGACAATCCCAATGCCCAGGGACGACTGCCGGATCTGGGTGTTACCTGCCACGGGGACCGGGAGTCCCGGATTTACAAGAACGGCACCAGCTACGAGTTCTTCGGCTACTTTCAGCTGAGTCCGGAGACCGGCCTGCCGGTGCCCGACTACCCGACCCCCGGCTACATTCGAAAGAATCCAAAAACCGTGCAGCGCGGGCCCACCCGGGTCGTGATTGTCCTGGACGCGGACGATGCTTTCACCCCGGGGAACCCGAATAACAACTGCCCCGATGCGGCCAATAACCATGGGGCCAGAGGTTGGAACTGGGGTTTTGCCGACGGCCACGCGGAATGGGTCACCTGCCGAAACACGGGGCACATGATCACGAACGGTTGGATGACCAGCGGCGCGAATTGCAGTTGCAATTGACGCTCCACCAGGGGACGTGACTTGGCAGGTCGCTCGCGGGACAAGCGAGACTCAGCTTCTCCCTCGGTTGGCGCGCCGATGCAACCAATCGCCCTCGGCGCAGATTGAAAACAAACCTGGTACTCGTCGTAAATCCGCGCGAAAGTTGTCGGGTGGGTCGTGAACAGTAGGCGTATTGTCATCGGTGGCGCAGGGGAAGCTAAACTGAAAACCTACGAGTGATCGAAACCAAGCCCCCTTTCTGCCCTAATGGGTGCCCCCTTTCCTTTACAATCAATTGCCGAGTTGACCCGTGAATCGTTGAAACTCACGCCTGTTATAGTCAACCATAGCCAAGAACCACTCGCTAAAGCTCGGGAATCGATCAATTACTTGACCTGCGAACCATAGAACAACTCCGGGAGAGTGCGCATTGGGTTTGGCGATCACAAACAGATCAATACTGGTGCTGGATGAAGCAAATGGGAGCAACTCGTTCTGTTCAAATCCGCATATTGGTTTGAGGTCTTCAAGACTTTGAAGCAGTTCGATTGCTTTCTGATAGCGAGTTCCGGAAACCAAGTCAGCAACACCAAACACATCGTTATTCTGCATGAATCCTTTCCAACCATCCGCATGGCGGAGGAATGCTCGATGTTCAGCGTCAAGCTTAAAGCCCAGGCTATGCTCAACCGCGACGATGGCTTCCTCAGTTGCGGCCAACTCAGGAAGATGAAATTCCCAGAGGTGGTTGGAATCGACCTCCGCAACTCTTTGTTTCACCAAATAAGCAATCGCAATTTCTCGCTTCCAGTCAATCATGGCAAATCTCCAAAGTATATGAATCGGCTTGGCCTAAATCCAATAGGGTAATTTAACGCTTGTCTACCCAGACTGGAATTGATCGAGCTTTCCAAGTTGTGCCGGCGGCTGCGGAAGGAATGCACCTGGCAGAGCAGTGCCAGGGTGCAGACCAATGAAGTGCGATACGTCTAGGATGGCTCAGATTAATCCCCACCTTTCGCCGCACTCTTCCCCGGGTTTCCCGCCGAACGAAACCGGATCGCCACATATTCCCGGCGCTCGTGCAAGCGGAAGCCCGCCTTCTGAATTTCTCGGGCAATCTCCGGCATGTGCGCCGCGCCCCAGGGCACGATAATGTTTTCCCATTGCAAGAGCCGGGACTGGATTTCCTCCACCAGATGCCGGTTGCGTTTGCGGAGGAGATCATCAAAAAGCTGCTCCTCAAAATGCGGTGGCGAGAATTGCATCAGTTTCAGCATCGTCTCGGCATTCATGCCCCGGGAATGGATGAGCATGACCAGGTTGAGGCCGGCAATGGTGTTCGGGCTAAACTCGGCCACATCGACATCCGCCGACACCATCTCGCCGCGGGGTTGGAACTCCTCGTGTTGCTCGGCCACCCCGAGCGAGGTCGCCATCCGTTGGTAGGTGATTTTGTTCGTAATCAAATTCTGTTCGTCGCTCACGCCCTCCATGAGAATGATCGCATTGGTCGGGAACGAGCGCGCGAGCGACTGGTAGAAGTCGGACTCGCCGATGTGCGACATCGGCACCAGCTGGATGCTCCTGCCGTCGTCCCGAACGTATTTGCGCACCTGAACGGTCAACCCGACCGGGCGTAGCGCGAGGAAGCCTTCGCTGAAATGATCCACCGCCAGTACGGCGCACAGGCCAAGATAAACCGTCACCGCGGGCAATAATCCGAAAACGTTGGCCACCAGGAAACCCGCCAGCTTTCGCCCGCTAAAGCCCCGGCCCACCAGCTGGTGTTCGGTAATCAGTGGCCAGCGAAGCCGAAAGCCCCCCAGGCAATGGTCCAGGATCACCAGCCCGACGACGACCTGAACGAGGGCAATCCCCCAGGCAATCAGGTGAATCCGGCTGTAGAAATAAATGGCCAATGGGAGGACGATCATGGTCCCGGCCAGATTGAAAAGGGCCAGGGGCAGAAACAGCCTTTTAGGAATCATGGGCGTCAGGCCGATCAGGCCATAAATCACAACCGAAACGAGCAGGCTGAACAGCGCCAGCAATGTGCGGGGCGTTTTCAGGACGTGAACATCGAACAGGAGACTCAAGGAGTCGTCCATCAGGGAGACGACCGCATCGATTAGAAATAGTCCGAGGCCCAGGCTCAGCAGGATGGCGAGCATTGGCCGCATGGAAGCGGACCGGGTTACTGGCTGCGTGGTTGGTGGAAGCGGATGGGCGGCGACAAGCGGCGGTGGCCCGCCGCCGGGTTGAGGTATGGTGCTGGAGGCCGGAAGCTCGGGGTTTGGTTGCACTACAATTCTCCTTTGCTGGCCCGGCCAAGAAGGGCAGAAACCATCACCGCCGATTCGCTCGCGGTCGTGGCCGGCCGGCGCTTCCTATCGGGATCATTTGCCGCTTGGATCATACACATTGCGCAGGTCCGAGTCGAACCACGCCTCGCGCAGCTTCGTCGCCGCTTTGACGGCTCCGGAATTCAGCCGCCAGCGGACCAGGCCGACGTCCCGCGGGGCGGGCTGGCCTTTCACGATATCCTGACACCGGTAGCCGGTGCCGAAGGCGGTGAGGATGGAACCATCCGGCAACTGCACCGTCGAGGTGGCCTGGCTGCTGGGATACCACGCCGTCGGCCCTTCCTTTATGTGCCCGACCCAATGGTGCAGAATGTATTTGTGGTCCAGGTCCCAAGTCCGGCCGTGGTCGCGGCTGATCACCGCTTCAATGCCGAATTGCGGGAAGCCGTCCGGTGTGTTCACGTAGCCTTTGCGCACCACGTAGGTCATCACGATTTCTCCATTGGGCGACAAGAGCAGCGAAGGATGGTGTCGGCCCCAATCGTAGAGCTTTTGGACCGCGGACCACGTTTGGCCGTCGTCGGTGGAGATCGAGACGCCCAGCCCCTCGGTATGGTCAATCGTCTCGGGCTGCATCCGGGCCGGCGTATCGGTGCGGCACGCGGCGACCAGATGACCGTTGGCCGCGCGCAGCAACGCCACCTCACTAACGGCCTCCCATTGCGGAATCTTTGCGGACACGCTCCAGCTTTTGCCTTCGTCCGTGCTGTAGCGCAGATAAGCCTGCTGATGCGCGGTCGTCACCTCCGGCGGTTTGAACCAAGTGTAGCCGGTTTCGATCAGGCGCGTGATCCGGCCGGTCTTCGCGTCGCGATCCACCAACGGCGGGTCCCAGGTGTACCACGGCTTGCCATCGGAAGTTGGGGCCAGGGGCACGGATTCCTTCCACGTCTGCCCGTAGTCACGGCTGAACCAGCGCGCGCTGCTGTAAAGCAGCACCTGGCCCTCACCCAGATAACGCAGCGACGTGCCCAGACCCGCCATGGGCTTGCCATCGGCGCCAACGATCGCGGGTTTCGGCGAACTCCAAGAAGCGCCGTGATCGTCGCTGAACAACACCTCGGCATGGTGCGGGTAGTCGCAACTCACCAGCATCAGCAGGCGGTCCTTCTCGGGCAGGTAAGCCAGGTAAGGCACGGCGACCACGCGATTCCAACGCTCGGTGACGATCTGGATCTGCGCCGGGAACCGCGCTTCCCCTGCCGGCCCGTTGATTTGCCGGACTTCGTGGGGCTTCCAGTCCGCCGCCACCGCGGGTGACGCCAACGCCAGCACTGCTCCCATCACCTTCCTGATTTGGCGCTTCAAGTTCATGCGGGCGGTTCGATTCGCCAGCGGTCCGTTCACGCCAGAAGTGCCTTTACCACCTGGCCATGCACGTCCGTCAGGCGGAAGTCTCGACCGGCGTGGTGATAGGTGAGCCGCTCATGATCAAAGCCAAGGCAGTGCAGAATGGTCGCTTGAAGATCGTGCACATGGACCGGGTTTTGCACGACATGAAAACCGAGGTCGTCCGTGGCGCCGTAGCTGAAGCCTGCCTTGATGCCGCCACCCGCCATCCAAATCGTGTACGCCTGCGGATGATGATCCCGGCCCTGACTGCGGCCGAGCGCGGGGTTGGACTCGACCATCGGCGTACGTCCGAATTCCCCGCCCCAAATCACCAGGGTGTCGTCGAGCAAACCGCGGCGCTTCAAATCAGTGACCAGCGCGGCGCTGGCCTGGTCGGTCGCGCCGGCGTTGCCCTTCACGTTGCCGGCCACATCGCTATGCGCGTCCCAGCCTTCGTGGTAGATGTTCACAAAGCGCACCCCGCGCTCAATCATCCGCCGCGCCAGCAGGCAGGCGCGGGCGAAGGAAGGTTTCTCCGGGTCACAGCCGTAAAGGGCCAGCGTCTCCTGGCTTTCCCTTTTCAAATCCATCAGTTCGGGCGCCGACGTCTGCAGCTGAAAAGCCATTTCGTAGGCGGCAAGGCGGGTAACGATCTCCGGGTCGCCCTCCGCCGCGAAACGCCGCTCGTTCAGCGCGGTCACCAGGCCGAGCGTGTCGCGCTGGAGCTTGGCGTCCACCCCGGCCGGACTGTTCACGTTTAAGATCGGCGGGCCTTGATTGCGAAACCGCACCCCGGTGTAAAGCGTCGGCAGGAAGCCGCTCGACCAGAGCGCGGCGCCGCCGCTCAAGCCACTGCCAGTGCTCATCACCACAAACGCCGGTAGATTCTGGGTTTCCGCGCCCAGACCATAGAGCGTCCACGATCCGAGGCTCGGCCGGCCGGGTTGGGAAAAGCCGGTGTTGAAGAAGATCTGTGCCGGGGCGTGATTAAACTGGTCGGTGTGGACCGAACGAATGAGGCAGATGTCGTCCACAACTTTTGCCAGGTGCGGCAACATCTCGGACAATTCAGTGCCCGACTGACCGTGCCGGGCAAATTTGAAGCGCGGCCCCAGTACGGCGGCATCGGGCCGGATGAAGGCGTAACGTTGACCGCCGATGACCGACGGCGGCAGGGGACGGCCTTCGAGCTTCACGAGTTCCGGTTTGTTGTCGAACAGCTCCAACTGGCTCGGTGCGCCCGCCATGAAGAGGTGGATCACGCGCTTCGCCTTGCCGGGGAAATGCGGCTGGCGCGGTGCCAGCGAACTGGCCGGGCTCGCGCCGGCGCCGCGGACACGTCCGGTGAGGGTGTCGGTGAGCAGTCCGGCGAAGGCAATCTTTCCGAGGCCAATGCCGCAGTCGCGCAGGAAGTGGCGGCGCGTGACCGCCCGGCAGTGTTGTTGCAGTGAATCCATGGCTCAGTTTTTCGTGATCATCTCGTCCAGATTCAAAATGCCGCGGGCCAGCGCCGTCCATGCCGCGCGTTCGGTCACGTCGCCCGGACCTTCCCCCGCGATGAGCTTGGCGTCGAGTTCGCCGCGGGCCAGGCGTTGTTGCTGCGCCGCAAAAAATGTCGCCAGCGCCGCAACTTCCTCGTCGCTGGGCGGGCGCGTCAGGCAGCGCCGGAAGGCGTCGCGGATGCGCGATTCCACCGGCCCATCGCCTGCCGCCAGCATCCGGCCCATGGCCTGCGATACCTCGACGAAGAATACGTCGTTCAACAACGTCAGCGCCTGGAGCGGCGTGTTGGACACGTCCCGCCGCGCCACGCACGACTCGCCGGTCGGCCCGTCGAAGGTGTTAAACATGGCGAAGGGCGCCGTGCGTTTCATGAACGTATAAACGCTGCGGCGATGCCGGTCTTCGCCTTCACTGGTCGGCCAGCCGGTGCCGCCGTAGGCGACTTCGGTCACGCTCGCCGGTTGCGGCGGATAAACACTCGGCCCGCCCATTTTTTCCGCGAGCAGTCCACTGGCGCGCAACGCCGCATCCCGAATAATCTCCGCTTCCAGCCGCACCCGCGGTCCGCGGGCGAGCAGCCGGTTCCCGGCATCCTTGGCGAGCAACTCGGGCGTCAGGCGGGACGATTGTTGGTACGTCGCGCTCATCACGATCAACTTGTGCAACTTCTTCAGCGACCAACCCTGCTTCATAAATTCCACGGCCAGCCAGTCAAGCAATTCGGGATGTGACGGTGCCTCGCCCTGAAACCCGAAATCATCCGGCGTGCGCACCAGTCCCCGGGCGAAGAACGCCTGCCATTGGCGGTTGACAGTCACCCGTGCGGTGAGCGGATTGTTGGTTGCGACCAGCCAGCGTGCGAAGCCGAGGCGGTTACGCGGCAGGTCGTCGGGGAACGGGGCGACGGCGGTGATCACGCCCGGCTCGACGCGGTCGGCGGGTTGGAGGAATTCGCCGCGCTTGTGGATGAATGTCGGCCGGGGATTCTCCGGCGGACGTTCGCGCATTACCAGGGTGGTCGGCGGCGTTGCAGGTTTTCGCAACTGCTCGATTTCCTTGCGGGCACTGGCGAGTTCCGGCGTGAGCAGAAGAAATTGTTCGTACAACCGCTGGCGTTGGGCCGCGTTGAGCTGGGCCTCTGGAATTTGCAGCCACCCGCCGATTTCCTCCGGCAAGTCCCGCGCCGGCGCGCCGCCTTCCTGGGTCGTCACGGAAATCCGAAACCGCCCCAGGGAACAGGCGTAATGGCGGCCGAACTGCATTTTGAGTTGCAGCTCCCCCGCCTGCTCAAGGGGCTCGGCGAGGACGAAGACCGCTTCATGCCGCTCGCCTTCCCGCCCGGCGGTGGACCAGCCCGTCTGCGGGTCGCCATCGATGGCCAGGGCCGCGCTGGCGCTGCTGCCAAAGTTGTTCTTCGCGTAGCTCTCCGTGGCGCGCGCAAATTTCAGCGGCTGACCATTGGCGAAGAGCTGAAACTCGCCCATGAAAAAATCCCCCTTCGGTCCCTCGTAATAAGCCATCCCGGGTCCGTGGCGGGGCAAACGGTCATCCGGCAATGCTTCGAGCCGCACCGCCGTGATGCCGCGCAAGCCGGGACGGAACCTCAACTCGTAGGTATCGCTTTTCGTGACGTCACCGCTCGCGAACACCGAATCGTCGGGCTGCACGGTCAGCAACGGCAGGTTGGACTTCGCTTCGTGTGGACGGAGCGGCGTCCACTTTACGGCTCGTGCCCGTTCGCGGTCCAGCCACTCGGTGAACTTTTTGTCCAGCGCCTCTTTTCGGCGCACGTCCAGCGGTCTCACCTCAGGGAGCGGCACTCCGAAACTCACCCGCGGACGGCCGATGGTGTGTTGCCCGCCAAATTGCTGGTCGAGTTTCACGACGAACCGTGTGCCGCCGGCGAAGGTCACCGGTGGGTCGAACGTGAAGGCCGCAGTGTGGGTGGAGTTGAGCTTCTTGCCCTCGGCATCCACGCCCCAGCCCGTGGTGGGATTCCCATCAACCGCATCGGCCACTGGCAGTCCTTTCTGCTCTGCATCGGCGCCGGCTGCGACGAGCTTCACCGGTCGAGCCTGTTCGGGTGAATTTTTCGGGGCCGCGGTGACGATGAGTTCCGTGAGCACGAAGTTCCCGTGTTTCACCCGGCCCGGACCCTTGCTCGGCAGCACGTCGTCCGTGAGCGCTTCGAGTCGGATGGTGTTTATCTCCGCGAGGTCCGTGTCGAACACGAGGGTGTACGTGTCCTTCTCCGGGCTGGCACCCGCAAAGAGCACCGAGCCATCGTCAAGCAACCTGGGCTTTTCGCCACTGGCGGCTTCTGCGCTGATCGGCTTGGGCGTCTGCCACAAGTTGGTTTCCACCGGGAACTGGTTGGACAAGTCGGCCAGGAGCTGCGCAGCTTTTTCAAGGTTTGCCTGCTGTTCTTTTTCGGAACCGGGCTTCGGCAGATCGAGGTCCGGTTCGTCGGCGTTATTGAGAAAGGCCATCATCTGGTAATACTCGCGCTGCGGGATGGGGTCATACTTGTGCGTGTGGCACTGCGCGCAACCGACCGTCAATCCGAGCCAGGTGGTGCCCGTGGTGCCGACACGATCCGTCATCGCATGGAAGCGAAACTCCAGCGGATCGATGCCGCCTTCCTCGTTCAACATCGTGTTGCGATGAAAGCCGGTGGCGATGAGCTGGTCGCGGGTCGCATTCGGGAGCAAGTCGCCGGCAATCTGTTCAATCGTGAACTGGTCAAAGGGCATGTCGGCGTTGAGTGCGTTGATGACCCAATCCCGCCACGGCCAGATGGTGCGGGGCCGGTCCTTCTCGTAGCCGTTGGTGTCCGCGTAGCGCGCCAGATCCATCCAGCGCCGACCCCAGCGTTCGCCATAGTGCGGCGAAGCCAGCAGGCCATCCACGAGTTTTTCATAAGCGTCCGCCGAACTGTCATTCACGAACGCCTCGGCCTCCGCCGGCGTCGGGGGCAGACCGATGAGATCAAGACAAGCCCGCCGCACCAGCGTGTAGCGGTCTGCCGGTGGGGAGGGGGACAGTCCTTCCGCTTCCAGCCGGGCGAGAACGAAGTGATCGATGGCGTTCCGTGGCCACGCTGATTGTTTTACCGATGGCAGCGCGCCTTGTTGGGGGGGCACGAAAGCCCAATGCTCCTTGTATTCCGCGCCGGCCTTGATCCACCGCTTGAGCGTTTCCTTTTCGGCGGAAGTCAGTTGGTGCTTCGTGCTTGGTGGCGGCATCACTTCATCCGGGTCGGCGGCAAAAATGCGATTCACCAGTTCGCTCGCCGCGGGTTTGCCCGGCACGATTGCCGGCGCGCCAGACTTGGCCGGTTGGATGGCGGCATCGCGAACATCCAGGCGCAACTTCGATTTCCGCGCGGCGTCATCGGGGCCGTGGCACTTGAAACAATTTCGCGACAAGACCGGCCGCACTTCCCGTGTGAAGTCGGGACCATCCCCGCTGGCGGCGACCAACTGGCACTGCGCCGTGCTGCCGATGACCGCACCAAGCAAGCAAGTCCAAATTATTTTATTGGACGATTTCATTTCACTATCATAACCGACGCCGGCCAGCCTTGGTGAGTGAAAATTGATCCCGCCTGACTTCAAGCGAGTGCGCCGCCAGCGTGTCGTGCCACCACAACGATTCTGCCACGCACGCCACGATCCGCTCCGGCCTGGCCCGGGCCACCAAACCAGGCGGAAACATTGTCAGGGCTGCGCGCGGGCTGCTTTTCATTGCTGGCGGTGGGAGTAGGCAAATACCCGGTCGGCGGCGGCAAGGGCGGCCGCATCCTGATGTACGAGTCCGTAAAATGTCAGGGCGAGGGTCACTTCGCTATAGTTCACTTTCTTGGGCTTGCCCCCGTAGCCTATCTCCTTGCCAACCCCGGTGCGCGTATTACCCGTCACGTCCACCTCGCCGGTTTCCTTGATCCGGGTAAGTTGCCAGGCCACGGCCGCCGGCAGAGCGGCTTCAAACTCGGGCAGCGGCACGTGGAGCGCGAGCACCTGGCCAAAGTAAATCGAGACGACGTTGTAACTCGAATCGCGGCCGCCCTTCTCGATGAATACGCCGTCCTTGTCCCGCCGGGTGAGTGCGTGCGCGATGAGCTTGCGGGAGGTGGCCACCAGTGCCTCGTCATGCAACACCCGGCCGCAGGTACCAAAGGCCTTCGCTGCGATGATCGTGCGGTTCACGGTGTGGCCGCTTTTCGGAATGATGGTGTCGTAGCCCGCTTGGATGAAGTCACAGGCGCGGCGCAGCTTCGGTTCGAGCGCCGCGATCCGGGCGTGGAAATGCGCCTCGTGTGGGGATTCACGGATCACCAGGATGGCCCGGCCGAGTTCCTGCAAAAAGAAAAATGCCGTCTCGACCGCGGCCCCGGGCGACTTGGCGCTGGCGCCGTCGGGACGGTTTTCGGCATCAAATCCTCCATCCTCGCGCTGATGCGCAAAGGCCAAGTCAATGCCGCGCCACGCATCGTCGGCGGCGGCCAGATCGTCTGCGACGACGGCGGCGATCACAGCCCGGCAACTTCCACGCTGCGGTCCGGCTTCAGTCCAACGGCCGTAGGTCCGGTTGCTGCCGCTGAGCCCGTTGGCATCGGGTTTGTCGTGAGCACTGAGCGCCGCCAGCCGGCCCGGCGGGAACGACCGCAACACGTCGTACTCCCGCAACGCCGGGCGGTTGGTATCGGCGCCAAAGGCGGATACTGCCAACAGCACCGATAGGACGAAAGTGTGCCCGGCACGTTGGCTGTGTTTCCTGCGAAATGGTTGGGTTTTGCTTAGCTTGGTCATGCGGCAAGGAAGTGGGGGAGGGGGGTCGCGAGGAGGAGCGCGCCGCGGGTGCGGGTCTGGCGCAACTGCGCTGCCAGCGCACCGCAAATCCGCCCCGGTCGGCTGGGTCGCGGGATGATTCCCGATGTCACGTTGTCATCGGTTTTGGCAAAGGCGTCACTTTGCATGATTCTGCCGCGCAGGGTATTTCAAACCGTCAAGGTAGCAACCTTTGAAACCGCGGACGCGAGCCGGCTGGTGCTGCTGTCGCTTACCGTCATCTCCCTTCCGCTCCAGCGCTTCATATATGCTTGTGCAAGCTTTTGGGCCGGGGCCATTATCCCAGTATGAGAATAATTCTGGCACAATCCGGTGGGCTGCCCTTCAAACTCGACCTGGTGCTTTACGGCATTGGCGGGTTGATCCTCCTCGTGGTCGGCATCCTGGTCATTAACTTCGGCATGATTTACATCCGGGCGCTGTTCTCCGGGGCCAAAGTCACGGTCACCGAGCTGATCGCCCTGCGGTTGCGGGGCATTCCGGTGGCTTTGATCGTGGATGGCCGCATCACCGCTGTGAAATCGGGGTTGCCCATCTCCATCGACCAACTTTCCACTCACTTCCTGGCCGGCGGTAACGTGCAAATGGTGGTACTCGCGCTGATCGCCGCCCAGAAGGCCGAGATCAATCTCCCTTTCGACCGGGCGTGCGCCATTGACCTCGCGACGAAAGGCACCGGCAAAACCGTGCTCGAAGCGGTGAAGACCTCCGTGAATCCGAAGGTGATTGACTGTCCCGCCCCGGCTTCGGGGAAGGCAACCATTGATGCGGTGGCCAAGGACGGCATCGTGATCAAAGCCAAGGCCCGAGTGACTGTGCGAACCAATTTGGATCGATTCGTGGGCGGCGCAACCGAGGAGACCATTATTGCCCGCGTCGGTGAGGGCATTGTTTCCACCATCGGCTCGTCGGAGACCTACAAGGAGGTATTGGAGAATCCGGATCGCATTTCCAAGACGGTTCTGGGCAAGGCGCTGGACAGCAACACGGCGTTCGAAATCCTGTCCATCGACATTGCGGACGTTGATGTCGGGAGCAACGTCGGCGCCAAACTCCAGGCGGAGCAGGCCGAAGCCAACAAACTGATCGCGCAAGCCCAGGCGGAGGTCCGGCGCGCTGCGGCCGTCGCGACCGAACAGGAAATGGTGGCGCGGGTTTCAGAAATGCGCGCCCGCGTCGTGGAGGCCGAGGCGCAGATTCCCATTTCCATTGCCCGCGCCTTCGACAAGGGCCATTTGGGGGTGATGGACTATTACCGCCTTAAGAACATCCAGGCAGATACCACCATGCGCGAAAACATCGGGGGCGAAGTGCCCGATACCTCGGCTCCGGGTGCGCAAGGTTCGAAAACTTAGAGTCTCTGGTGTCTGGTGCGCCAATGAAGTTCCTTTTCGCCGCCGGTCTGTTCGATAGCCCCTGGGTTGTGCTGGCAATCTTGGTGGGCAGCGCCGTGGCGAATTGGCTGGCGAAGCGACGTCAGGAAAAGCAGGCGGACCAACAGGACCCGCAACCTCCGGGTGAAGAATCAATGCCGCCCGCGCGCCCGTCCGCCTCCGAATTCGATCTTGAGGAGACCCTGCGCCGGTTGATGGGGGAGGAATCCCGCCCGGCGCCGCGAACACCGCCAGTCATTCCCCAAACGCCCCGTCCCGACCGGTCCCCCACGCGGAGTTGGGCGGAGGAACTGTTGGTCCCGCAGGTGCCGCCGCCGCGGCCGGCAAGTCCCACGCTCCCGGCGTCACCGCCGCCCCCCATTTTGCCGCCAGCGATCATTACCCGCCTGGAACCCGCCGGCGAAGTTGATCTTTCGGAGGAACGTTTTGAACAGCTTACCGCGCAAGTAAAGAAGCCGGCCACCGTGGTCACGCATCGGCTGGGATTCCCGGCGGCCCGCCGCGGCCGGCGCGGCGCGGTGCTTTGGCGCGATGCCCGGAGTGCCCGCCGAGCCTTCGTGGCCGCGCTGGTCTTTGCGCCGCCGAAAAGCATGGAACCCTGACGTCAGCCCAAACCAAACCCGGCGGCCTTATGATTCTCATCTTAACCCTGCTCCTGGTGGGCGCGATTCTACTGTTCCTGGAGGTCCTGCTGCCCGGCATGATTGCCGGCATCATCGGCTTTGTCTGTTTAATGGCAGCGGTAGTCCTGGGCTACCGGGATTTTGGCTATCAGAAAGGCAGCGTGATTCTCGGTGGCGTACTGGTGGGGCTGGTGATTGGCGTTTGGTGGTGGCTGAAATTCTTTCCCGAAAGCCGAATGGCCAGGAAGTTTATTTCCAAAAGCACCACCGGGGAGTTGGGGGTGGCCAAACCCGAATTGCTCCACAGTACCGGGGTCGCGCTGAGTCAATTGCGGCCTTCAGGCAAAGCCAACATCAACGGCCGGCGGGTGGATGTGGTCACCGAAGGCGGGCTCATTGAACGGGGCGCCGCCATCAAGGTTATTGCGGTGGAGGGGGCGCGGATTGTTGTGCGCGAATGCTGAAGCCGGCGGTGGCGCAGCGTCGGGCCGGGATTGCTGCCGCCTGAAAATAAATGACTGAATCCATTATCGAATTGGTATGAATAAGCCATTGAAGAAGGCGGTAAGCGGCTTTGCCGGATTGCTGCTGGCGACAATCAGCCTGGCGGCGAATACGAACACCGTTCACCATGTCAATCCGGCGGAAGCCAAAGGACTCATCGCCAGCAACAAAGTGGTGGTGCTGGACGTCCGCACCCCCAAGGAATTTGCCGCCGGTCACATCGCCGGCGCGACGAACATCAATTTTCTGGCGGCGGATTTCGCCAAAGCTGTCACCGGGCTCGACACAAATCGGGCCTACCTCGTTTACTGCGCGGTCGGGGGTCGCAGCACCCAAGCGTTGCCGGCCTTGGAAAAGCTCGCGCTTCCGTCCCTTTACCATCTCGACGGCGGAATCAAAGCCTGGCAAAAGGCCGGTATGCCGGTGGAGAAGTAATGGCATGTTGCGCGAACAGCTGCATTCATTGCATCATTCGAAGGTCTTTTCGATGAATCGCGTGATCGGTTGATTGGGTGAAGAACCGGAAAGACGAAAGACTGGCGAAATAGGGTTAATCAGTTGGCGGTTCATCCCCTGGTATCGAAGCCGGAACGGTTGTCGCACGCCATGATTGCCCGGCAAACCGGCCTTCATTACCGGCCGTGGATCTTCTCGCTACTTGCCGGCGGGACAGAATCGCCAATCTTCCCCAAGGCCCGTCCGCCAACTTCGTTATCCGGTTGTTTCGAGTGTTGCTCCAAGCCGGGGCTCGGTTGCTCCTTTAACCAGTGCCAATTTTTGCACACCCTGGCCGAAGTTCACCAAGGATTTCCGTAGGTCCTGCCGAGCCGCTTTCCTGATCCAATCCCCTCGCGTGCTTGGCATTGTTGATCATGGCTGATGGCCGAATCTGATACTAAGGCGACCCACGGATTGGCACTCGGGCAGCTCATGATTGCCTACCGGAATTAGGTACTTGAATTTTCCAAACCTTGTGTGCCTTGCCCCGGATTTGCCATCGAGATTGCGCGGATTGGGCTGACGTGACCGCCCGGTCGGTTCCATGGAAAAAAGATGAAAAAAACACTTGCCAAACCTTATCGGAGAATTCATTGGTTGAGCAACCGCTGAACCAGTATGCGCTTGCATCGGATGACAGGTCGGGGGAGTGGTTTCCACAACTTGCAGTACGCGTGTGCCAAGGGTTCGCCGCTAATCGCCTCGGAAAAACACCAATCGCGCAGCGCATCTTCATTTGGCCGGCAAATTTTCTACCCGGCTCTCGGCTTATGAACTCACTGAATTACCGTCCCAGTCCGGCCAAGCATTGTTCCCGGGGTTTTACGCTCATTGAATTGCTGGTGGTGATTGCGATCATCGCCATTCTCGCCGCGATGTTGTTGCCGGCATTGACGAGGGCGAAACTCAAGGCGCAAGGCATCCAATGCATGTCGAACCATCGCCAGTTGAGCATCGCCTGGCGGATGTATTCCGACGACAACCGCGATGTTCTGCTATACGCCAGCGAGAATCCGTCCAAGCCGGAGACTGCGTTACACGCCTGGGTGACCGGCACGCTCAATGACAATCCGAACAACCGCTCGAATTGGGATCCCAATATGGACATTGTGCATAGCCCATTGATGCCGTATTGCGGCAAGAGTCTGGCCATTTGGCGTTGTCCCGCCGATAAATCCCGGGTCATCGTTGGCGGCGCGGTCAAGCCGCGGGTACGCAGCATGTCCATGAACGTCTACCTCGGAGGGTGGGGTGGGACCGATGGTGGCTGGGGCTACTCGAGGACTTGGAAACTCTATACGAAGCTATCTCAGATTGCCCCGATGCCGCCGACCAAGTTGTTTGTTTTGCTGGATATGCGTGAGGACAGCGTCGATATGGGCAATTTTGCCACCCAGATGGATGGTTACTCTGAATCGAATCCTAATCCGAGACTCTATGGTTTTTTCGATCTTCCCGGAATTTACCACGGGGGCGCCGCCGGCTTTTCCTTTGCTGACGGCCATTGTGAAATCAAAAAGTGGCGAGATCCCCGCACGACACCCCCACTGGTCCAAGGCGGTCAAGTTAGTGACCGCTTTTCGAGCAAGGATAATGTGGATGTCGCATGGTTGCAGGACCGGGCGACGCGACCCAAATGACTCCTCCCGCCAGCACTGAATCGATTTCCCCTTGAACGGAATTTGTCGTCAGTTCGCAAACCCAAACCAACCGGAACGTAGTTACCAAACCAAGTTATGAAAACACCCAGAAAATCATTGTCCCGATTCCTCCTTGCCGGAGCGGCCATGCTGGCAGCTAGTTTCACCGCTGACTTGGCCGGGGCAGATTACCCCACCACCGTCCTCGGCCAGGACCCGGTGGGGTATTGGCGTTTCGCCGAAACTGCTCCTGTGTTGAATCTCTCAGCCACGGCCACCAATCGCGGGACGTTGGGTGCGACGCGGAATGGTACCTACGAGGGCGATCTGGCCGGTCGGGGTGCCGTTGGCGTTCTTCCCGGCAATCCTGCTGCCCATTTCGACGGTGCCTCAGAATTCGTTTCTGTGGAGTGGCTGGCGGCGATCAACACGCCCGCCAATTGGTCCGTCGAGGCTTGGTTTGCCCCCGACACCCTGTCTCCCGTCGGGGGGCTGACGTGCATCTTATCCAGCGGGAATTTTGCCTCGCCCCGCTCGGGTTGGCTCATTTACCAAAGCACCACTGGCTTTTCCATTCGGTTCTATAATCAGAACGGTACTCTGACATCCATGAACCTCAACCCGGTCGTGCCCATGACGGTTGGAACATTCATCCATCTGGCCCTTACTTTCGACGGCACCACAGCCCGGTTTTATACCAATGGCGTGCTGGCAATCAGTGGATCACCAAGTGGTTCCCCCAATTTTGTCCCCGGATATCAAGGACCCTTCAGCTTCGGCGCCCGCAGCGACACGGGTTTTCCAACGCCGTGTACGATGGATGAAGTTGTTTACTTCGACACGCTCCTGAGTGCCAGCCAGATTGCTGCCCATGTTGATGCTGCGACCACCAATTCGGCCGGTTATTCGGCTCAAATCCTTGCCGGGAATCCCTTGCTCTATTTCCGATTGGACGAGCCGGCCTTGCAGGGCACCGCGAATCTCGGCAATTTTGGCAGCGACGTTGATGGTTATTTTGTCTACCCGGTCGTCGCCGGAAATCCCGGGCCGGCTTCCACCAGCACGCCCACACCGTTTCCCGGCTTTGGTTCGGTGAATCCAAGTATTTCGGTTTCGGGTTCCAGTGGCAGTCAGGGCGACGGCGGTTACGTCGTTTTGCCTCCGCTGTTGCTCGAGACCAACGGCTTTACGATCACGGGCTGGATTAAGCCCAATGGATCGCAAGCCAAGAATGCAGGCGCGGTGATGGTCCGTTCGGTGATTGAAGCCCCGGCCGTCGGGACCACGGCGGGTTTGGTCTTCGACGCCGCCGGCGGATTGAATCTCAGTTACAATTGGGATGGAGACGATGCGACCTTCAACTGGGTCAGCGGCCAGGCCTTGACGGACGGAGAATGGAACTTTGCCGCCCTCATCGTCAGACCAGACCAGGCGATTATCTATGCCCCAGGGGCCAACGCGGGACCGTCAACCAATGTTCACACCCATGCAGTCCTCGCTTTCGATGGGGTTACTTTTCTCGGCACTGATCCCGCCCAGAGCGGGCTGAACGGCGGCTTGGACGAGGTGGCCGTCTTCAACCGGGCTTTGTCCGTGGGCGAAGTTTACAGCCAGTACGCAACCGCGGTTGGCGGAAAGGCCCCGCGCATTTTTGCTTCGCCCCAGACGCCAGCTGGAACCTTGTACGCTGGTGACTCGCTTACGCTGAGCGTGGATGCCGGTGGTACCGCCCCGCTGTCCTACCAGTGGCGGAAGGGTGGGACGCCCCTCCCCAATGAGACCAACTCCACCTACACCATAGCCAGTCTGGTGGCGGGCGGCCCGGATAGTTACGACGTGGTCGTCACCGGCATCGGTTCCGCCACGAGTGGCAGCGCCAGCATCACGGTTGCCGCTGCGGTCACGCCCATCATCACGCAGGATATCGCTGTGAACAATCGTGCGATTTATGCGGGTGGCGCAATCAAACTCAGCGTCAATGCGGTCGGCGGTGCCATCGGTTATCAGTGGCAGCATTTCGGCACAAACCTTCCGGGCGAAACCGCCGCCAGCCTCACCATAGAAAACATTGGCGATACCAACGCCGGTCCCTACCGTGTCGTGGTTTCCAATGCGGTCAACGTCGTGAACAGTTCAGTGGCTAACATTGCCGTCGCCTCCCCGGCGGCAGGCACCTATGAAGAGCTCATCCTGGCCGACGGTCCGCTCAGTTGGTGGCGGCTCGATGATGCCACTGGTTCGACCAACTTGCTCGACGCCTTGGGCCGCAATGATGGTACTTGGAACAACACCGTAACGCTCGGAGCCAGCGGTGCGCTGACAAATAATAACAACAAAGCCGCAACCTTCAGCGCCGTGAACCAGGCTTGGGGCGAGATTGGGACTTTGCCGCCACCGGCTTCGCAAGGGGATTTTACGATCGAACTCTGGGTGCGGCCGACGGATGCCCTCGGGACTGAGGCGGTCCCCTTCTCGGAATTCCGCCCAGCCTATGGGATTTATTTTCAGAAGAACACGGATGGCACGTGGCGCGGCCGCGACGGTTACGGCGACTTGGACGGTAATGATTCCCGCCAGGCCCTGATTGGTGATGTCACCTTGGGCCAATGGACTCACTTGGTCGCAGTTTATGGGCCGGACGGCCACCGCACCTTTATCAACGGGCAGTGGGACGGCAATTCGTATATCGACTTCTGCCGCGATCTGAATGTTCCCATCCGCATTGGCGCGCTGGATCCCTTGCAACAGTACGGCCTCCAGAAGTTCTTCACCGGGGACATCGATGAAGTCGCGGTTTATGACCATGCCTTGAGCAACGATCAAATTCTGCAACATTATTTGGTTGGCTTCTACAGCACCAACAATCCGCCTGTGTTTGCGGAACAACCGCAGTCGCAAACGGTGGCTGAAGGCAGCACGGTCAATTTCACCACCTTGATTGAGGGCAGTCCAACCATTGGTCAGCAGTGGTACCGGAATGGCATTCCCATTGACTTTGCCGTTAGTACGAACGCAACCCTGACCTTGACCAACGTGAGTTACGCCGACGCCATCGGCAAGACGTATCAGTGCGTGGCCACCAACGCCTCCGGCGCCACGCCCAGCAGCGTGGTCACGCTCACCGTCACGCCGCAACCCGCCTACGTGGTGCTGACCAACAACCTGGTGCTACACATGAAGTTCGACGGGAACCTGGCTGATAGCTCCGGGCGGGGACACAACGGTACCGCGGTGGGCGCGCCGCAGTTTGTTCCGGGTGCGGTCGGGTCAGGGGCGCTCCAATACAGTACAGCCGTGGACGGTCCGCAAGGACACGGCGGCAACGTCCTCGAGGCCAATTACGTGGCGCTGGGATATTTTCCGCCGGGAACGAGTGACTTGTCTTTCAGCAACAACATCAGCTTCTCGGTCGCCTATTGGTTCAAGACGCCCACGAATGTTGGCTCTGGTGACCTGCCGATCTTCTGCAGCGCCCTCAATTCCTACCAGAATTATGGGCTGACCTTCGCACCCACTTACAACCAAAGTCGCGCGGGGGGATGGTCGTGGAGTCTGGGTGATGGGGCGACTTACGCCGGCGAGTACGGGGCGGCTGGCTCCACCTATAACGGCAGCTGGCACCATCTGGTGCATACCTTCAACCGTCCCGCTGGGGAAGGCATTACCTATTTGGATGGCGTCAGGGTGTCTACGGTCGGTATCTCGGTCCTCGATGATATCGACAGCGGTAATAACTTCAACATCGGCCAGGATCCAACCGGTCAATACAACGAGGCCGCTACGAATTATGTGGACGACCTTGCCGTATGGAAGGGCCGGGTATTGACGGCCAGTGAAGCCTATTCCTCCTACTACGTCGGGAAGAGTTTTGGACAGAGTTTTGATGTCATCGCACCGATCACTGTCGAAACTACCACCGTGAGTGGGACGAATTACATCGTCTGGCAGGCCGGCACGCTCCGTTGGGCGGATGAGTTGGCCGGGCCCTACGCACCGGTTCCGGGGGCCACACCGCCTTATTATCCGGTCACACCGACGGGCACCAAGAAATTCTTCCGGGTCCAGTAGCGGCTGGATGGATTGATCGCTTGTTGTTTCGCAACGGCCGGGAGGAAATTCCCGGCCGTTTTCTTGGATTCCACTATTTTCTGTTACCGTGGTAGTCGGGGGTGGTTCGACCGACCGGCTCGCGTGGTGCATAATCATCCTCCTCGGGCGCAAAGGCCCAACCCTTCCATTCGTGATTCGGATGTGATTTTCGTTATTTCACCGCCGCGAAGACCTGCAGCGTCGCACGGGCCATGGCCTCGGCGCTGAATTTTTCGGCCACGGCTTTGCGACCCGCTTCGCCCAGTGCCCGGGCCCGATCCGGTTTCAGGAACAATTCTTCCAGCGCATCGGCCAGTGAACCCGCATCATTCGGCTCGCACAACAAACCACCGCCCGTGGCTGCAAGAATCTCGGGGAACGCACCTGTGCGCGGTTGTACCACGGGCACACCCGCAGCCAAGGCTTCAATGACGTAGAGGCCGAAGGCTTCGCCATAGTGTGCCGGGACGGAAAAGACCGTGAGGCTTTGGAGAAACTCGAGTTTTTCCGCGCGATTCAGGTTCGGGCTGAAACCGACCTAGCCGATGTAGCCTGCTGCCGCCAGCCGTACGCGCAGCGATTTGACAAAGGGTTCATCCGCCGGGCCGCACCCCCCGCCGATGTGCAGCTTCAAGCGAGGCACGGAACCGCGCTGTTTAAGCCGGATGTACGCTTCCACGAGCGTATCCAGCCCCTTGTCCTGGCACATTCGTGCGAAGTAACCGAGCACGGGCGCGCGCTGACTCTCGCCCCGAGCCCTTCGCCCTTCGATTTGATACCCGGCCAGGTTGATCCCGTCCGGCACCACATGCACCCGCTCCGGCTTCAAGTTTAGGCGCCGTTTCATGGCTTCGGCGTTCCAATGGCTCGGAGCGATCCACGCGTCCACGTCCGTCGCTCGTTTTGCCAGCAACTCCCAGACAACCGGGCGCAGATTCGGCGGCAACGCGTCGAGATAGGGTTCCTCCCCCTGGAGGAGGCAGACCACCGGTACTCCCAACTCGGTCTTCATTCTTCGCACCATGCCGATGAGCAGGGCGTTCGACAGGCAGATAACATCCGGTTTTGCCTGTTCGCGCAGCCAGGTGATGAGCTCCGTGATCTCCCGATTTTGATTACCGGCCTCGCCGCGCAACATCGAGAGCAGGAGTTCGCCGACTTCGGTCGCACGCGTTTTCGCTGCACGACCGGCCGCCCATTCGAGCAGGCGGCGCGAATTCAGCAAGCGATGCAGCCAGCCGGGCGCCCGACGAAACAACGCGGACTTTTGCTGGAGATAAACGTTGATGCCGCCAAAGAAGATCGGGTTGCCCGCACTCTCATCCGCCTCATCCACATTGATAGGCAAATACAGCGGCAACATCGTGGCGTCGTGACCCAGTTGACGCAAGGCCGCGACGAGAGCGTTGTCGTGGAAGCAATTGCCACAAAACATGCCGCCGGCTCCAGGGGTGAGTTGAACGATGTTCATGCGTAGTGCGTCTCTGGACCGGAGAACTTTAGTCGCTTGGTCCACCGGCGCAACTTTCATTCGCACGGAGGTTCGCGGTCGCCCGCGTGAACCCGTGCAAATTGATTGCACGCCTACCGTTGGTTTGCTACAAGAGGAGGCAGTTGGCGGGTGTGGTTCAATGGTAGAATGTGGCCTTCCCAAGGCTGAGACGAGGGTTCGATTCCCTTCACCCGCTCCAATTCCAGATCAAATGTCAGCTACTTCGGCCAGGAAAACACAGCGCAGCCGCCCCAAGGACGACAAGGAGCGCTATTACCTCCTGCCCGGTCAAGGAGGCACGAGTTATCGCCGCAAGCAGCGTTTCATCTTGAAGTCCTCGATTATTGTTGGGGTCATCGTCTCGGGCATCTTCGCACTGGTGCTGTATCTGGTTTATCGGCCGCCGCACTGAATCGTGCGTCATGCTCAGCCCAAGGGCGTGACTTTGGCAAGCCGGCCCGGAACACAGAAAACCCACGTCTGGCCTGCGTTCTAACTGAAACCCACGACATCAAAATCTCCCAACGTCGGAAAATGGTTCATCCGAAGTTGTTCATGGCTTGGCAGGGGGAAGGTCGGAATTCGGAAGCTCACGAATGCTCTCTCCCCAATAGGGCTCGAATGTTGCCAAACACCCGGCTCAATCTGCTTTTTGGCAAACACTTTTTGAGAGTCAACGGAGGTCTTGCATCCTCCGGCTCCGTGACGAGCAGGCGACTGCATTTGGGACACAGGTCCCGTTTGGCATGGCCCACCAACCCAACTCGCTTGACCGCTTCTTCCAAAATAAATGTTCTGCAGTTCGCGCAGTAGTACCGCTGTTGACCCGACCCGCCAGCAGTCGCGCCGGTCGTGCCACTTTCCGCTGCATTGGTCACCGAACCCTGACTTTGATTCGGCAAGGCCACGATCGCTGCTGAACTCGCCAAGGTAAACTGGATCTCCCCGATTTGGAGTGTGTCCGGCGGGCCAAGTCCAGGCCCTGTCAGGTTTGGCAGTTCGTTTGGCTTGGGAATGGGCCGCTGCGGTGGCAAGGAAAACAGTTTTTCACCCCGGAATACTATCAGGGAATGGTATGGCAGGATCGAGGGATGCCGCAACACCAGGTCATTATCTTCGCTACTCCCGACGCTGATGACTGGCCGGTCGAATTCGAGATCAATGGGGCCGAAGACGGCGGTATGGTAAATGAGTTTAAGCACCGGGTGCGGCTGGGGGAGAGATTTGCTCGAGCAACTCCCGGGCTTCGGCGAAGCCTGTCAGCATGCACTTTTTGAGCAATGACGCCGCCCGGGCGGGGTTGTGGTAACTGGAGTCGGACTCCAAGTGCAACAGCGCCAGGTTGAACATGGCGGTGGGGTTCTCCGCATCCACGGCTTGCACGAACAACTCAAAGGCCTTGGGCAGGTTCTTCGCCACGCCATGGCCATACAGATACAAGTAACCCAGATTGCACTGGGCGCTGGAGTACCCCAGCGTTGCAGACTCGGTGTAGTAATGCACCGCTTTTTCGAGGTCCACCGGCACTCCGTAACCATGTTGGTACAGCCAGGCGAGGTTGTTTCTGGCGGCCGCGTTGCCAAGGCGCTCTGCCTGCAAAAAGCATTCTCGTGCCCGCGCGTAGTCGCGTGGCATTTTGAAGCCCTTGTACGCCAGGCAGCCCAACAAATTGTAGGCTTCGCTCGAACCCAGACTGGCGGCCTTCTGCAATTCATCGCGGCCCAGTCCGAAGTCGTTGTACAGGGTCGTGGTAAAGATATGCAGCCGCCCGAGATTGTAGCTGGCCTCCACGCAGCCACGCTCGGCGGCGCTGCGATAGTGTTGCAGAGCTTCCGCCTCATCGAGGTCCGTCCCCAGCCCCAGTTCCTTCATGTAGCCGCAGTTGGACACGGCGATGACATACCCCCGCGCGGCAGCTTCGCGGAATTTCTCAAAGGCCAAGTCCAGGCTCCGCACGCAACCAAAGCCGTGTTGATAGCACACCGCCAAGTTGTTGAGGGCATCAAGACTGCCAAGTCCAGCCGCCTTGGTGTAAAGTCTGAACGCCATCTCCGCATTTTCGCTGACGCCAAGCCCCTTGGCATGCATGACTCCGAGATTGTACAGTGCCAAGGGGTGGCCCTTATCGGCCGCCCGCCGTAGGAGCGCCAAGGCGGCGCTGTAGTTTTTTGCAACTCCGTCACCGCAGGCGTGCATCGCCCCTAGTTTGGCCAAAGAATCCGCGTTGCCGCTCCGGGCCGACTGGCGCAACAATGATAGCACCATTTCATTGTACTCGGAGGAATCCGAGTAGTGGGTCGGGGTAACATGCCCCGCCACCGTCGTGATGACCACGTCCGTTGATGGTTCATGCTGGATGACTTCGTTCATGATTACGCGCCTCCGTCAGCCGATCAGGACTCGATCCTCACCGGAAGTTAAACCTCGTGGGTCCGGGACAGTTCGAGGCGGCTTCATGCCGCGACTCTAGGCCGCGTCCATCCGCACGTCAATTTCAGAATCAATGGCTTGGGTCGGGGGACCCGGGCAGCAGCTGTTGCCGCCGCAAACAACGCATCATCCTCAGATCCTTGATCGTGGTTGGCGGCACAGGCCGCCGTCCTTGAACGGTTCCGCCCGCCTCTGCCTTCCAGCACGACCTATGACCAGGGTCGGACCCCACCTAAGCTCCAGCTGGCCAAAAGAACCACGCACGCTGGGGGTGACGAAATCGACGTCCTCCGGGAGCAAACGCAACAATGGTTTGCCAGCCATGATGCGAGTCTCGGCTCACTCACGGACGCCGCCCGGTCGGTCGAAATCCTCTCCGGATGAACCCGTCGGCATCTGCCAACGCCCGGAGTTCTGCACGAATGGTGACTATCGCTCAAAACGATACAACATACCCGCCAAGCTTGTCCTTGTTTCCCCCGCAACTCTTGTTAGATTTTCGTCGCGAGAAGCACCAATGATGATTTGACATGATTGAGTTGATTCAGTTTCCGTGGAGTCCATTCTGCATCGTTCAGCGGCGCATTCTCGAGTATTCCGGCAAACGTTTCAAAGTCACCAACCTCGTCCGGACCGGCGATCGTTCGCTCATCTGGAAGCTGACCAAGGAACGATATTACGCCGTACCCATCATCCGCGACGGGCGCGCCGTCGTATTCGAAACCGCCGAGGATTCACAAGTCATCGCCAAATATGTGGACCAGAAGCTAGCGCTCGGCCTGTTTCCCGCCGCGCTCGAAGGCGAACAATTTATTCTCTGGGGGTATATCGAAAATGAAATCGAAAGCCTCACCTTCAAGCTGAATGACGCGCACTACCGGGAATTTGTTGACCGGGCGGATCAGCTTTCCTACCTCCGACATAAGGAACGAAAGTTTGGTCGCGGTTGCCTCGATACCTGGCACGAGCAGCAAGCGGAACTGGTGCGGCAACTGGAACAGGCGCTTTTGCCCTTCGAGGAGATGCTCACCTACCGCCCATTCCTGCTGGGCCGGCAACCACGGTTCGTGGATTTCGATTTGATGGGCATGCTCGACAATTTTCTTTACTCCGGCCACTACCAACTGCCGGCCAACCGCCCGCAACTCCAAAAATGGCATCGCCGGCTGGTCTCCGCCAAGCTTTCGCAATTCGCAAAGTGAAGAATTACATCATCGACACCAACGTCCTCCTCCATGATCCCAACTCACTCCTGAAATTCGAGGAGAACACGGTCCTGATTCCCATTGAGGTTATCGAGGAGATTGACCGCTTCAAACGCGAGTCCACCGAACTGGGCCAGAACGCCCGCACCGTTTCGCGGATGCTCGACGGCTTTCGCGGCAAAGGGAGCTTGAGCGCCGGGGTCAAACTGCCGACGCACGGAAAACTGCGCATCCATGTTTTGACCAAATCCCTCACCAACGGAAATGGCAACGGCAAGGGCAATACGGTGGACAATAAAATCCTTGCCGTGGCCAAGGCCATTCAAAAGGCCGAGCCGAAGAACAAGACCATCCTTGTCAGCAAAGACATCAACCTTCGGATCAAGGCCGACGCGCTTGGCTTGGAAGCCGAGGATTACGAAACGGATCGCGTTTTCATCAAGGATCTTTACACCGGGATGATTGAATTGACTGTGCCCCCGGAAACCATGGCTTCGTTTCGCGCGAACGGCGAACTGGAAGTTAATGGCGGAAAGCAGTATTTCCCCAACGAGTATTGCACGTTGATTGATGAAGCGAATCCCAAACGTGCCGCCCTCACGAAAGTGGACGCCTCGGGCACAAAACTGATTCCAATCATCGATTGCCGGGAAGGGGTGTGGGGCATCAAACCGCGCAATCGTGAGCAACATTACGCCTTTGATGCGCTGCTCGACGATCGGGTCAAGCTGGTCACCCTCATGGGGAAAGCCGGGACGGGAAAAACCTTAATGGCCATGGCCGCCGGCCTCAAGCGCACCGTGCTCGACCGCGAGTTCCGCCGGGTTGTCGTCGCGCGCCCCACGATATCAATGGGCAAGGAACTCGGTTTCCTCCCGGGTTCGCTCGAGGAAAAGCTCGCCCCTTGGATGCAGCCAATCCACGACGCACTGGAGATGTTAAGCGACCTTAACATGGGCCAGGATCATCGCCGCAGCACCGATCTGATGCGTTCCGGCAACATTGTTGTCGAGGCTCTGAGCTACATTCGCGGTCGCAGCATTGCCAATCAGTTCATGATCATTGACGAGGCACAAAACCTCACGCCGCTAGAAGTTAAGACGATCACCACGCGCGTTGGCAACGGGACGAAGATCGTTTTCACCGGTGATCCCTATCAGATAGATAATCCTTACGTGGACAGCTCTTCCAATGGATTCAATTACATCGTGAGCAAGTTCCGACCGGAGGCGGTGGCTGCCCACGTCGAACTGCAAAAGGGCGAACGCTCGGAGCTGGCGGAACTCGCGGCGAATATTTTATGACGCGGCAGCGCCACTCTGGCGGTTTCCACCCGGCTCGAAACAGCGCTGCGTAGCTTGCCGTGCAACGGCTTGAATCGCGGTCAACCCGGATTACTTCGCCGCAGCGCCAGCGATGCTTAAGGTCAGATCAATCGTATCCGACACTTTATCCTCCGGTGCTTTTGGATTAATCCCGAAGTCGCTGCGTTTGATGCTGAAATTAGCCCGAATGACAAGCAAATCGCCTTTGAGATCGGGTTTGTTCACGCGCATCCCCAGTTTGTCCTTCAGATAGGTCAGCGAGATCGGTGCGGTTACTTCCTTCGCGACGCCTTTGATCGTCAGCGTGCCAACCGCATCGGCAGTGGTTTTGTCGTTCGCGGTCTTGACATTTTTGAGCTCCTTCGCCTCGAAGGTAATTTCCTTGTTGGCCACCACATTCATCCACATCGGGCCATGCAGGTGCTCCTTCATCATGGGGTTCGGGACAGTTAATGAATCCGCCGCCACAACGATTTTGCCTTTCGTCGCAGCCGGATTTGCCGGGTCGTAGTTAACATTCCCGCTGATACCATTTGCGCTGCCGTTAATGGCTTCCAACGGCGCATCCAGTTTGAACACGGCGTTGTTGACCCCTTTCGGGTCTTTGAAGTCAAAGGACAACGGAGCGGCCAGCATCACCCCAGTGGTGATCAAGAAAATGCTTATAGTAAGGATTTTGATTCTCATGGTTTAATTTTAGTTTGGTTGGATGTTTTACGGAACAAGAATGATACGCCGGTCAGAATACCAGCCGCTAGGAAACCTGCACCTAAAAAGTCGAGTCCGAGTGCAAGACGCTGTCGGTACGTGATTCCTTCTATTCCGGTGACCTCGTCGAGAGTCTTTACTGCTTCGCTGGTTTTCGTCCAGCCACGATTCGCACCCGTGGCGGTCCATGTAACGAATGCCACAACAAAAACGAAGCCGGCTAGCAGGCGTAGTTTATTTCGCATTAATGGTCGTAGAAGGAAGCGCTGAACTTGTGACTCCGGGTTTGCTGAAATGTTCAATCAGCGCTCTGGGGTGATTTAGTGCTTGTCGTGAACTTTTGGCGATTGGCTTCAATTCACCGCAATAAGGCTGTTTTGAGCACAATTATTCAAAGAAAATGAGGACTATAACGATAATCCAATATTGTGATGAATGTCCGACGCGGAGTCACTATTACCCCGATCCTCCTGCTCCATCGTAAGGCTCACTCTTCAGCACATCCTGGCGAGCGTCATTCTCACAGTTTCGAGCTCGTTTCAGCCAGACAGCGAGTAGACTAGTATCAGCGGGAGAAACACCTGAAATTCTTCCGGCTTGCCCTAGAGAGATGGGGCGAACTTTCTCAAGCTTAACTCGCGCCTCGGAGCTCAATCCAAATACTTTGCTGTAATCAAAAGCTGCTGGGATTCTCTTATTCTCATTGCTCTTGTGAGTCTGCACCTCGTTAATTTGTCGTTCGATGTAACCGGCATACTTAATCTCGATTTCCACTCCTTGCTTTACGTCGGAAGGGAGATGTTCAAGTTTACCAGGCATTGAATCGTAGGAAATCTCGGGCCTTCTCAGCAGTTGTGCCATCGTCTCAGACCCAACTCTGGTAGCATTCAAGCGGGAAATCTCTTTGGTGATCATTTCTGACTTTGCAAGAAACAACCGATAGTGTCGATCCGGCAGCAATCCGATTCCATGTCCAATTGAGGAGAGCCGCCGATCGGCATTATCTTGTCGGAGTAAGAGTCGATACTCAGCGCGCGAGGTGAACATTCGATATGGTTCTAGTGTTCCCAAATTGACAAGATCATCAATTAGAACCCCGATGTATGCTTGGTCTCTCGAGAACACGATCGGTTCTCGCCCAAGGGATTTTTGGGCGGCATTTATGCCTGCCATAATGCCTTGTGCTGCGGCTTCCTCATAGCCAGAGGTCCCGTTTATTTGTCCTGCAAGATATAGGTTCTCACATTGTTTGGTTTCAAGGGTAGGACGCAGTTGAGTAGGAGGAGCGAAATCGTATTCCACCGCATACGCTGGCCTCATTATTTCTGCATTCTCGCAACCTACGACCGACCGGACCAGTTTAATTTGAACTTCATATGGCAGGCTTGTCGAGAGCCCATTGATGTAAATCTCTTTAGTCGCTATTCCTTCTGGTTCTAGGAAGATTTGATGAGTCTCACGATCCTTGAACCTCATTATTTTGTCCTCAATCGAGGGGCAATACCTAGGCCCTACCCCGGTTATTTCACCAGAGTAGAGTGGCGATAGATGGAGACTATCCTTTACTATTTTCTCGGTTAATGTTGTCGTCCTTGTAATGAAGCAGTTTCTCTGTCCACCACCTAATTCAAGAATTGAACCTGATGGAATCCCATTCGATACTGCTTCAAGTTTCGTTTGTCGGATATTTTGTTCCACGTGGAACGAATCATGAGGCCAGAAGCTAAAAAATGGGATCGGATCATCTCCACCTTGAGCTTCCAGCTTTGTGAAGTCAATAGAGCTGGCTAGCAAACGAGGTGGCGTTCCTGTCTTCAACCGCATAAGCTCGATCCCGATGCTTCTTAGAGATGCCGAAATGCCGACAGCGGCTTGCTCTCCGGCCCGTCCTCCATGCTCTTTTTCATTTCCGATATGCATCAGACCATGCAGGAATGTGCCGGTAGTTATGATGACACTTTTGCCACGGTACTTAACCCCTATCGAAGTTACTACTCCGGTCGCGGTGTTATGTTCAAAAACTATGCCGATGGTGTGGCCTTGCTTTACGTCAAGGTTCGATTGTCCCTCACAAACCAACTTTAGCCGAAATTGGTATGCTTTTTTGTCACATTGAGCTCTGGGTGACCAAACGGCTGGGCCCTTCTTCGTGTTTAGCATCCTAAACTGTAGGCCCGTCATGTCAGCGTTTCGTCCCATCTCGCCACCAAGCGCATCGATTTCTCTCACCAAGTGACCTTTTGCGGTACCGCCAATAGCCGGGTTACACGACATTTGACCGATTGTATCGGCATTGGTAGTCAGCAGCAATACAGCGCACCCCATTCGAGCGGCAGCCAATGCGGCTTCTGTTCCTGCGTGACCTGCGCCGACGACGATCACATCGTATTGCTTGTCGTAAGTGAACATGGTTTAGTCTGGGAAGGAAAGCAGTGCGAGCTGATGTGAATTGTGGCTAAAATCAGTCACTAGGAATTCCACATGTCTATCGCCGCGCTATGATTAACAATCGATCTATTTTCTATCATCAGGCCAAGGACTCTGAGAGATTTCCTCTGCATTTGATCGATGCATAGCGCCATTCAAAGACAGCATTATGTATCATATAATGTGTATGTACAGTATTGTAATATACTTACATTGAATCGACTTCATCCAATTCTATAAGTTGCCTTTTCCTGCCAGACCATTGTGGCGAAAGCTGCCGATGGCACAACCGCGTGCGGCATTCAGGATTGCCACGCCATTCCTGGGTTCCAGCAGCCAAAGCTTTATTCAACAGACCGACCATAGCAGGGCAACATCTTTGTTGCTACGCACGCACGTACCACCTTCGCCGGGAGAGGGGTAAAGGCGACGTTAAACGGCAAGCGAGATTCAATGCTCCCGTTCCTCGTTCTGTCATATGCAGGTAATCGTCGGCAAATGTTCGAGGCTATGGCCATAATTCTTCAGGCTTTCCAATTAGGCGGCGATCTGCTTTTTGGGTCTTTCTTTCCAGCATGGGTGGTGCAATTGTTTTCACGGAGCCAAGTTATGAAAAGTGCATCGCGCAATCATCCCGAAACCCGTGGTGGAACGCCAGCCGATTACGGCATGACACGCCGCCACTTTGTGAAATCGATTGCCGCCACAGGGGCGGCCGTGGGCTTTGGCGCTTCGGCTTGGTCGGTCGAGCCAAAAAAGGGTGATATGATATATCGCACGCTTGGGAAAACGGGCGAAAGAGTTTCTGCCCTCGGCTTGGGTGGTTACCACATCGGCGTGCCGAAAGATGATGATGAGGCGATCCGCCTCATCCGCACGGCCATTGAGCGCGGTGTTACCTTCATGGATAATTGCTGGGACTATCACAATGGTGGCAGCGAAATCCGGATGGGTAAGGCGCTGCGCGACGGCTATCGCGACCGGGTATTCCTCATGACGAAAATCGACGGCCGCACAAAACAGCTCGCGGCCCGTCAGATCGACGAGTCGTTACAGCGCCTGCAAACCGATCGCATTGATTTGATGCAGCATCACGAGATCATACGGATGGAGGATCCGGACCGAGTTTTCGATGAAAATGGAGCACACTCAGCCATGCTCGAGGCGAAGCGGGCCGGGAAGCTTCGTTACATTGGTTTTACTGGGCACAAAGATCCGGTAGTCCACCAGCGGATGTTGGATGTCGCAGCACAGAATCAGTTTAAGTTCGACGCCGTCCAAATGCCGCTCAACGTGATGGATGCCCATTTCCGCAGCTTCGAGAAGCAAGTCCTGCCGAGGCTCGTCAATGAAGGTGTCGGGGTGTTGGCGATGAAACCTCTGGGCAGCGGGGCGATTGTTCGCACCGGCGTTGTGACGCCGATCGAGGGTCTGCATTATGCGCTCAACCTGCCCGCATCCGTTGTGATCACCGGTATGGAAAACCTGGAAAGGCTTGATCAGGCGCTTGCCGCGGTGCGCACGTTCAAACCGCTCGACCGCGCACAAGTGGCGGCATTACTACAACGGACGGAAAAAATTGCGGCTACTGGCAAGTGCGAGCGCTTCAAGAACTCCGCCGCTTTCGATGCCACCGCACGGCATCCCGAGTGGACGGGTTAGTCCAATTTCGCTTTATTGGCGGAACGATTTGCCATCGCCGCCGGGTGTGGTTGGCTTCACCTTCGAGGATGGGCCAAGCTCAGGAACTGCTGGACTACTGCTTCTTGCCAATCCGGTAAAGATGGCTGTCGGTCCGAAGATAAATCGTGCGGTCAACGATTGCGGGTGTGGCGACCACCGGGCTATCCAGTTGGTTCTCAGCTAGTTTTTCAAACTTCTTATCGGCCTTCACCACCGTGCATTTGCCTTCCTTGCCAAAGAAATAGACCCGCCCCTCGGCCAATATTGGGGAGGCGAGGTGTTGCTGATTCAGGCGCTCCTGCCAGTAGGCATCGCCGCTTTGGGCGTCCGCACAATTCGCCATGCCATCGTCGGAAACCCAATAAAGTTCCTTTCCCAGCATCACCGGCGAGGACATGACCGGCACTTGGCGCGTTGTTTTCCATGCGGCGTGAGTTGTCGTGACGTCGCCCTGGCCGTCTGCGCGGAAAGCACAAAGCTGCGGCTTCATGCAGCCGGTACTGAAGAAGACGACCCCGTCGTCGAATACAGGACAGGAGCCAATGGAGAATCCGACGCCGTGGCGCGCGCGCCAGAATTCCTTGCCCGTGGCAGGGTCGTAGGAAACTACCCAGTGCGCTCCGGGCGAGATTAATTGGGTATGGCCCGAAGCGTTGATGAGCAAAGGCGTGACGAACGATTTCTTTAAGTTGCCACTGGAAGCCTCGATCGGTGGCCGATCAGTCCGCCAAACTTGATTGCCTGTTTTCTTGTCCAGGGCCGCAACGTACTGCGCGTCACGACCATCGCGGACCAACACCAGCAGGTCTTTGTACAGCACCGGCGAACTGCCCGGTCCGACCTGATGATCCAACGGCAGCCGCTTCTTCCAGACTACTTTGCCGGTCTTGGCGTTCAGGCACGCGGTGCCGAACGTTCCGAAGTCGCAAAAAATCCGGCTGGATTCAACGACCGGTGTGGGCGTGGCCCAACTATTAAACCAATGGACCGGATCGGGTTTGTCCACCTCGAATAACTGCGTGCGCCAAAGAGTTTTTCCACTGGCGGCATTGAGGCAAATAACCTCCAACGAGATGTGCTCCGCCGTTTGCATGTCATCGCCCTCAATCCGTTTGCGCACGACGCCCTGCTCAACCGCCAGCGTGAGCCAGATCCGATTCCCCAGCACCACCGGCGACGACCGACCCCGGCCGGGCAGGCTGATTTTCCAGTTAACATTGTTGGTTTCGCTCCAAATTACCGGCACCTCCGTGGCGGAGGTTGAACTGTCACCGTGCGGACCGCGAAACTGAGGCCAATTTCGTTCACCGGCGCTGGTGCCGTTGACGAACAACATGACGAATGCGGCTGAAACCAGGCGGCGTGCGACCGTCGCCAATTGGCGGCTTCGATTTTGATTGGTCGACGAGACAGAATCGCGGGGGATGGAAGGCATGTTGGTTAGTTTCAACTTCTTAGCACGAGGTATCCGAAAATCCAAACCCAATTTTCTGGTTGCTGCATTGGTTTTGCACTCCAAGCGCGAGCGAGATAGAGATTCCAATCACGACACGCCCTCGATTGACCACTTGGCTCGTAACCCGCAGTTAAGGTCGTTCGCCGCGTGCGAGGCGGGCGTTGACATCCGCGATCACCCCTTCGATGTCGGCCAGGCTGTCGATGACGTAGTGCGCTCCGGCTTTGCGCAGGATTTCCCGCGTTTTCTCCAGCCGCTGCTGGATTTCCTGCTTGGACAGGGTGGCTTCCTCCTCAAGCGTGTTGATGTTCATATAATTGCTATATCGCGCCACCCCGACCGCCCAACAGCCTGCGTTTAGTCCCTCGCCCACCCCGCTGGTGGTGTCATCCACTTTGACCACCGACTCGATCGGCCACGCGTCCAGCAAATCCAGGTTACGGTAGACCATGAACGGCCGTGGCCGCGCCCCATGAATCACTTCGTCCCCTGCCACCGATGCGTCCGGCACATACCCCTGCTTCTTGGCCGCTTTTTCGAGAATATCGACCATCGGCCGCGTGAAGCCCGTCGAGCTGCCAATCTTGATCCCTTGTGCCTGCAAGCGCTTGATCACCTTCGCCACACCCGGCAGCAACTTGGTATACTTCGGCAGACAAGCCAGTTGGGCGGGCACAAAATCCGCAAACATCCGGTCCACGTCCGCCTGGTTCGGATACTTGCCATGCACACCCTTCCAACGCTCCCGGATGACGGAATCTTCGGTCAGCGCCTTGATGTGGAGATCCTTGCGCAAGCCCATCGGGCCGCGGGCCTCCTCCATGGAAATCTCAACCCCTTGATTCTTGAACACCTCGACGAAGACAACGGCGGGGGCGATGACGTAGGCGTCGGCGGTTGTGCCGCTCCAGTCGAGGATAACGGTGGCGACTTTACCGCGGTAGATGCGTTTGAATGTAAAATTGGCGTTTGCGCTCATGGTTTCTTCGTTCTTTCTTTCTTGCTAAGGGTTGACGTTGAACCAGCCACTGGCCGGGACAGCGAATTCGAGCGCAAAAGATCGCCAGCGCCGCGGACGGTTTCAAGGTCAATTCATGCCTTCGATGCGCCCCGTCATAGATTTCTTCCCCTGACTAGCGGAATGACAATTCGACGCTGGCAACCGAAGTTGAGTGCTGGAAGTCGTAACGCTCCTGGTTCTGCCATTTAGGCTCGTGACAAATTGGCTGGCAACTTGTCCCATCTTCTGGCGGATCACGATGACCGCCTCACCTATGAAACCAACACTCCCGGCGTCAGATCAACACGGCGACAACGGGCCCGATGCCCCGCAGGCCCTTGCCGATCTCGTTCGCCAGGCCGTCGCGGCCGGCGCCAGCGACATTCACCTCCAGCTGCGGGGGGCGCAGGCGGAAGTCGCGTTTCGCCTGGATGGCGTTATCACACCCTTTACCACCTTGGCCGCGCCCCTTGCCGAGCGCGTGTTCGGCCGCATCAAATTCCTTGCACGGCTCAAGACCTATCAGGATTCCCTGCCGCAGGATGGCCGCATTGAACACGCGGATCTCGGCAGCCCGCATGATATCCGCGTGGCCACCTACCCGACCGTGACCGGTGAGAAAATCGTCCTCCGGCTGTTCAACTTCGCCGCGGTCAAAACCATCCGGGAACTCGCAATCCCCCATGACGCCGCCATGGAGTTGGAATCTTTCCTCCGCCAATCTGCGGGGCTGTTGCTGCTCACCGGCCCGGCGGGCAGTGGCAAGACCACCACCATTTACGCCTGCCTCCAACATCTGCTCGCGCTCGGCGGTCGCCACATCATCACGGTGGAGGACCCCGTTGAACAGATCATCCCGGGGATCATGCAGACTGAAATCAACGAAGCCATCGGCTTGGGTTTCGCCCGCGCCGCGCGCCATCTCCTCCGCCAGGACCCGCAGGCCCTCATCCTCGGCGAGATTCGCGATGAGGAGACCGCCAACCTTGCCGTGCGCGCCGCGCTCACTGGGCATCTGGTCATCTCGACCCTGCATGCCGGCTCGTGTCGCGGCGTATTGGAACGATTGCTGGTCCTGTGCCCGGATCATTCCGCCGTGGCCGCCGCCGTGGAACTTGTCTTCAATCAACGCCTCGTCCGGCGCGTTTGCGCCGCCTGCGCTGGCAAAGGTTGCCCCCAATGTTTTCAAACGGGCTATCTGGGCCGTGTCCCCGTGGTGGAATGGCTGCGCATCACGGAGGACCGGCGGGGGAACTTGCGGACGCGTGACCTGCAAACCATTCAGCCGCACCGGCCGCTCGCCGAGATGGCGCGTGACCTTGTGCGCCAAGGCCTGTCCAATGAATTGGAACTTCAGCGGGTGTTGGGCTTATGAAAACCGACGAATTCGCCTTCTTCAATCAACAACTCGCCGCCATGCTCCGGGACGGCATCCCACTGGAAGGCGCGTTGCAACGCCTCTGCACCGAAATGCAAGACGCCCCACTCCGCGCGGAAATGCAGGCGCTCGCCACCGATCTCACGCAAGGCGTGCCCCTGTCCGAAGCCATACGCCGCCGCCAACTACCCGAGCTCTATCGCTGCCTCGTCGAAATCGGCGCGCAAAGCAACGACCTCCCCGGCGTCCTGACCCTGCTGGCTGATCATTATCAGCGCCGCTACCACATTTGGACCCGGCTCAAGGGACTGATGGTTTATCCCTTCATTGTCCTGACCGCCTCGCTCGCGCTTTCCGTCCTGCTCGCCTGCGTGCTCGAGCAACTTGTCTGGCCCAGCCTGACGATGATCAGTCAACAAGCGTCTCCAGGCTTTCACGCCGCGCTGTGGATGTCACCGGTCCTCCTGGCCCTCCTGCTCGTCATCGCCCTTGTTGGCCTCACCGTCCCCGCTGCCCGCCAGCTGCTTCGCTGGCGCGTCCCTTCTTTTCGCGAATCCAGCCTCGCGCAAATCGCCTCCACCCTCGCGCTGCTGCTCCGTAACGGCGTCGCGCTCGATCACGCGCTTGCGCTCGTCGAACGCATGGAAAGTGGCAGTCGCGCCGGGGAGGAAATTTCCAACTGGCGCCTCCGGCTGGCCGCCGGCCACGGCAAGTTTGTGGAGCTGGCGCAACCCGGTCGCGCGTTTCCGCCGTTGTTCATCTGGCTCGTGGCGCATGGCCGGGAGGACCTTGGCGCCGGATTCCAACACGCCGCCGACATCTACCAATCGCGGGCCAATCACCGTGCCGAGCTACTGCTCTACTCCGCCTTGCCGTGCTCGGTCCTCGGGCTTGGTTTGTTGATCGTCATGCAGATTCAACCGATTTTTTTCGAGCTATCGAAGGTCATGAACATGCTCGGCTCGGAATAACGTAAACGTGCATGAACGACTTTCCCGAACTCTTCTTGCGCCTCAGCCTTGCGTTGGCCCTAATTTGTGTCTGGGCGCTCACGCTCGGCGGCGGGCTGGCGCTGCTGCACTTTCTCGTCTCGCTGCCCATGCGCCGGGCTGAACGTGCCCGCGCCCTGCTGGAGCTTATGGAAACCTCGCTTCGGCTGGGGGAACCGGTCGAACAGGCGCTTATCTCCATCTCGCAGAGCCGCGAACAATCCCTCGGCGTCCGTTTTCATCTCTTCGTGGCGTGGCTGGAAAACGGCCTGCGCCTTCCGGATGCGCTCGCCAAAGTGCCGCGCCTCCTGCCGCCGCAGATCGTCGCCATGCTCCGGGCCGGCGAACGCATCGGCGACCTGCGCAAAATCCTCCCCGCATGCCGGCAGTTGCTCGCCGACGCCGTTTCCGAAACCCGCAGCGCCCTGAATTACCTCGTCGTCATCACTTTCGTCATCTCGCCCGCCACCATGTTCTTTTTTTCGTTCCTCGCCATTATGGTATTTCCAAAGCTGAACCAAGTCGCCTACGGCTTGGGCGTGGACCATAGCAGCGGCATTCATTTGCTCACCCAGCACTCCGCCCTGTTTGTCGGGACGCAAATACTCTTCCAGCTGGCGATGTGGACCGCCGCCATCATCTACGTCCTTGGCCCACATGCCCACGCCTGGCTGCCCGGCTACGATCAAGTGAGCTGGCGGCTGCCCTGGCGCCGCAAACGGATGCAGCGCGATTTCTCCATCATGCTCGCCACCCTGCTCGACGCCCGCATGCCCGAACCCGAAGCCATCACGCTCGCCGCCGACTGCACGTCCAATCGCTGCTTTCAAAAGCGCGCTGCCACCGCCGTCAAAGACTTGGGTCAGGGCCGCTCGCTCACGGAAGCCGTGCAGGCGATGGACGATCACGGTGAGTTCCGCTGGCGGCTCACCAACGCGGCCCATTCCCGCAATGGTTTTCTCACGGCGCTCGCCGGCTGGCACGAGGCCCTCGATGCCAAGGCATTTCAACAGCAACAAGCGGCCGCCCATGTCCTCTCCACCGCGCTCCTGCTGTTTAACGGTGTCTTCGTCGCCGCGATCGTCATCACCGTCTTCGCCTTTCTCATCTCCATCATCAACGCCGGATGCCTATGGTAACTCCTGCCGCCAGATTATTTCGCGCCCGCGGCCGTGAAGCCGCGATGCTCATGACGGAACTCATGGTCGCCATTGCGTTCCTGGGCATTGCCATCCTCCCGCTCGCCTTCTCGTTCGCCAGGGAACATCAATACCTCCGCGGTTGTTATCAGCGTGCCGTGGCGATGGAACTGGTGGACGGCGAAATGGAAATGCTGGTCGCAGGCGAATGGCAGCGGTACGCGAACGGCCGGCATGTCCTCACCCCGACCGGATCGGCGGCCGCCCATCTGCCGCCCGGGACGTTGCAACTCACGGTGAATGAAAAGCGTCTTCGCCTGGAATGGCAACCCACCGCTCGCAATCGTGGCGGTGGTGTCTTCCGCGAGGCCACCCGCAAATGAACGCTCAACCTCAATTCATCCGCCGATCCGCCCGGTTGCACGGCATCACGCTCATTGAATGCCTCGTTTACATCGGCGCTCTCGCCATCGTGTTCGGGATGGGGACGGCCGCCTTTTATCACTGCTCCGCGAACTCCGCCGCCCTGCGCCGCAACGCCGACGATATCGCCCGGGTTCTGCACGTCGGCGAACTCTGGCGCACCGACATCCGGGCTGCCACCCAGCCCGTGCGCTTCGATGCCTCCGAACAGATCCTCTACCTCGTCCACGGCGAAACGGTCGTTGCTTACCAGTTTGCGGAGAATCAAATCCTTCGCCGGGCCAGAACCGATGCGCCATGGGTCGTCCTTCTACCGCGCGTCGCCGCATCGCAGATGCACCCGGAGCCACGGACTCACGTCACCGGCTGGCGTTGGGAGCTGGCATTGAAAACCACCCGTGAACCGGCTCCGCTGCGACCGCTCTTCACCTTTACCGCCGTGCCCGGACCGTTATGAATACGAGTTGCCCATCCAAACCTGGCCGATCCCGCCAGCGCGGGTTCTTCCTGATCATCGTCTTGCTCGCTCTCACCGCCATCATGCTGATTTACCTCACCATCAACGCCCGCCGCCTCGCCGTGCTCAAGCAGGACCTCCGCCTCATCGACCAAAAGCAAGTGCAACGTTTGAATCCCGCTGATTCCGGCGTCATCACCAACCGCGCCTTGACCCCGTCTGCGCTCGCGCCATGAGTCCGCCCGCCGACAAGCCGCCGCCATTGGACAAGATCGAGTTGATCCAGGGTTCGCTGCGAGCGTTTTGGTTTGGCCTGCCCGGCATCGTACCTTTTCTCGGCACGCCGTTCGCCATCGTCGCTTTGGTGCAGAATTCGCGGATCAAGCGCCGCGGCGGCGCCCTTTGGAATCCTGCGCAACGGTACCTGTTCTGGGGCTCGGTTTGCGCGCGCATCGGTGTGATGTTGACCATTATGCTCACGCTGCTTCTCTTCCTAGCCGGACTCTTTTCGTGGCTGCCGTGAGCCTTGCAGCCGCCGACTTGAAGAGGCGGAGGCAACCAGCGGCGCAAGGTGTTTGACTCCTTCCGTCGTTGGCATTGTCGATTGGCATTTCGTGCATGCCGTTAGTCTGGCAGAACATGCCTGCGCGGTTGTTCCATTTTGAGAGGGCAACTAAGCCCGAATTGCCCACTAGTCAGTGTCATTTTCCATGCGGCAACCGCTCAACCCTTGCTCCGCAACCCGGCGATCTGCCATACTCCGCGTTCAATGTTGACACTTTCCGGCATCAGCAAGGCGTATGGCGGGCGGGTTTTATTCGCCGACGTCACGCTGCAAGTGAATCGTCAGGATCGCCTTGGCCTCGTGGGCCCGAATGGTGCGGGCAAGTCCACGCTCTTTTCCCTGATGCTCGGCGAGGAGTCGGCGGACGACGGCAAGATCATGACCGAGCGCAATGTTGTTATCGGTTATCTGCCGCAGGAAAGCACACCGGTTGCGGAAGAAACGGTGATTGAAATCGCCACCGCCATTTCGCCCGAGTTCGTCAAGCTCCGCCGCGTGATCAAAGCCTGGGAACACGATCATCCGATTGAAGCCACGCATCCCGAGGATATCCACGACGACGTTCACGACAAATACAATGAGTTGAACGGGTATCAGATCGAGGCCAAGGCCAAGCAGATTCTCGCCGGCCTCAGCTTCCGGGAAACGGATTTCGACCGGCCCGCCAAGGAAATGAGCGGCGGCTGGGTGATGCGCGCGCACCTGGCTCGGTTGCTCACGCAGGAGCCGGATCTGTTGATGCTCGACGAACCGACGAACCATCTCGACCTCGAAGCGTTGCTCTGGTTTCAGGAGTATTTGCAGGGTTATCCCGGCGCCATTCTCGTCATCTCGCACGACCGCGAGTTTCTCAACAGTCTCGTCGGCGGCATCGTGGAGATTCGCCAGAGCAAACTCCTGCGCTATCGCGGCAATTACGACGAATACCTCGTCCAGCGCGAGGCGGCCGAAGTGCAACTGCTGGCCGCCTACAAAAATCAGCAACGCGAGATCAACGCCCTCCAGGACTTCGCGCGCCGGTTCGGCGCCAAGGCCTCCAAGGCGTCCCAGGCGCAGAGCAAGCTCAAGCAGATTGACCGCATGGAGAAGATCGAAGCGCCTGTGAGCGACGACAAGAAAGTCAGCTTCTCGTTCCCGCAGCCGCAACGCAGCGGGCAGCGCGTGATCCGCATGAAAGACATCCATTTCGCCTACGGGCAGAATGTGGTTTATCGCGGCATCGACTTCGAGGCCGAGCGGGCGCAACGCATCGTGCTCGTTGGTCCGAATGGCGCGGGAAAATCCACCTTGTTGAAGCTGCTTGCCGCGAACGTCGTGCCCCAAAAGGGGGAGCGGGAACTCGGTCACAACGTCAAAGCCGGCTACTACTCGCAGTATCGCGTGGAAATGCTCGATCCGAGCCGCAGCGTGCTCGACGAGGCCCTCGACACCCCGTCCCGGGTGACGGAGCAATTCGTCCGCACGCTGCTCGGCAGCTTCCTCTTCCGGGGCGACGACGTGTTCAAAAAAGTCAGCGTGTTGAGCGGTGGGGAGAAAAGCCGGCTCGCCTTGGTGAAGCTGTTGCTCGATCCGCCGAACCTGTTGCTGATGGACGAGCCGACGACGCACCTCGACATGTCAAGCATTGACGCGTTGCTCTATGCCTTGGACCAGTTCGAGGGCACGCTCATCTTCATCAGCCACGACGTTTATTTCATTCGCGCCCTGGCGAACAAGGTCGTGCATGTCAACGGCGGCCAGCTCACGCACTACGCCGGCGATTACCAGTATTATCTCGATAAGACCAAGTCCCTTTCCGCCCGGGCCGCGTTGACCGCGGGCGCCAAAGTGGAGGCCCCGGCCCGTAACCCAGCGCCCAAACCGACCGTGGATCGCAAGGAGCAGAAGCGCCTCGAAGCGGAGCAACGCCAAGCGCGATCGAACAAGCTCAAAGGCCAGAAGCAGCTGGTGCAGCAACTGGAGAAGCAGATCCAGGACTTGGAAAAGCGCCAGGCGGAGATTGCCGCCGAACTGGAAAAGCCGGAGACGTATCAAGCGGGCAGCAAGGCGTCGGAACTGAACCGCGAATTCCGTCACAACGCCGACGATCTCGCCGAGATCACGCCGAAGTGGGAAGCCGCAGCGACCAAGCTGGCGGAGTTAGACGCGGAAGGGTGAGGTTTAAGTCGCGACCCGGCAAGTGAGGCGAAATTTTCCAGATGCCTCTGGCAGCAGCGTTGCGACTGATTCCGTTGTGACGGTGGCTTGCAGTAATGCCCCCAGCTGCGTGCGGACTTCCTGCAGATGGCCAATGTCCATACCGCCGCATTCGGGCACGTAGCGCAGGCGATTTTCACCAGCTGGGCTTTGGCGCAGTTGATAGTGCGCAATTTTGTTCACTCCGGCCAAGCACTGGTCCACCTGCCAGGTCGTCACGCGGCGACCATCGCTCGAACGCAGGGCGTCTCGCAGGCGTCCGTGAACCACATAATCCGTGCCGAAGGATCGCTCTTGCCGTTGCGCAAGATCTCCAATGCGATAGCGCAGCAGCGGCATGTAGTCATTCGACAACGTTGTCACGACGAGCTCGCCTACTTCCTGTTCATCCGTATTCGCCAATTCAAGAAACGCTGTGTCGTAGCTCGGCTTCATTTCACCGCGCTCATTTTCCATCAGCAGGTGACCGGTTTCCGTCGAGCCGTAGAGGTTGAACACCGGCACGCCGAAGACGCGGGCCAGAATGCGCCGATGTACCACACTCACGAACTCGTAACTGCAGAGCACAAACCGCAGTGACGGAAAGCGAAGACCCCGTTGCTCGCAGTAGAGGGCGAATCGTGCGCCGTGCACCGGAGCCACATCGAGAAATTGCGGTGACCATTCTGAAATTTCCGCCGCCATGCGGGCCAGTTCCGCCTCGCTCAGGAGAAACGGGATGCGCGCCAGATTGACGAACAAGGTGTTGCCGATTGTCCGCTGGGGGCGTGACTGCCAGACGGTCGGACACGTCAAGCCATTGCAGGCCGGTGACGTAATGGTCGCGCGGCGGGCGTCCGGATGGGCCTCCAGCACCTGCGCGACGAATTGGTTTAGCCGAAGCGCCCGTGCTTCCTGCTCATTCCACCAGCCCCGACGAAAGATTACCGGCAGCCGTTCCCCGGAAGTACCTGAGGTGTGTTCCAGCTCAACGAGGTCTTCGGCCAGCAGGGTTTCCAGGTTGCACCCGGGCTCCAGGAAGTTTTCCGGAAAGCCCGTGCGCAGCTCGCGCTTGGTAATAATCGGGAATTCGCGGAAGCGAGTGTGCCGGGCGACTGAAGCCAGATGGCCTTTCGACGACCGGTGCTCCCGGTAGAGCGGAACTTTTCGCCATCGCGACAGGCGCGCTTCGAGTTCTACTGCCTGGGTCGCTTCACGTATTAGTTCCGGAGTCGCCAACACGGAACCAATATAGGCACGAATTGCGCTTTGCCAAATTGCGGTGCAAGGGCGTTATCTGCCCGCGATCGTCGGTCGTCAAGATTACGCCGCGGCGCGCGGAGATATCGGTCGGGGTGCAGCCACCGCCACCCCGCTTACAGCCGCTTCACGCGGATGTTACGGTAGCGAATGGTGCTCTTGGGATCGTGCCCTTGCAGGCAGAAAGTGCCTTCGTTGAGTTTGCGGGTGTAATCCTTGCCGGGCTGGGCGCCCTCGGGCTCGACATATTGCAAAACCTTCTTGCCATCGATCAGCACCGTGACCGTGCGGCCCTCAACGATGATTTCCTGCGTCCACCATTTACCATCCTGCGCGGCGGTCAGGCCCGTATTGGCAATGTCGTAGAGGCTGCCGGTCTTTTTCCAGTCGCCGTGCGTATTGTTGACCTGGCATTCAATGCCCGTCTTGGGCCAGCTCTCGGCTTGATACTTCGTGTGGAAATAAATGCCGCCGTTCGAAACGGGGTCGGTCATGACTTCCACCTTCAGATGGAAATTCTTGAAGGGCTGGTCATCCCCGACGTAATAAAGGTGCGCCACCTTTCCGTTTGCCACGAACGCGCCATCCTTGATGGTCCAGGTGCTGGGACTGTCCGTCGTCACTTTCCAGCCATCAAAGGTCTTGCCGTCCATGAGCGACTTGAAGCCGGGCTCGACGTCGGCGGCCAGAATTGAAGGAGTAGCGGCGAGGGAGACCATCAGCGCCAAAGCGGGAGAAAGATATTTTTTCATGCCCCGAGACTATTGCGGGGATGGGTCAGCGCCAAGCCAAAAAAGGTCGCGGGCTGAAAGTGAACAGGGCTGGACGATTACGGCGTCACGGCATCGCGGTGGATGCGAAAATAACGGACGGGATCGTCAAGATTTGTGCTGAAGGTGCAGCGGTTGCTGGTCGCGACCAGATTGGCCATTAATGCGCTCCACGTTGTCAGATTGGTCGAGCTCTCGACCCGGTAAGGCTGGCCGGGCACCGTTTCCCAGCGCAGGGTCACTGCCAGATTGGTACGCGTCACCGCGAGCAGGCGGAAGGGCCGATCGTACGGATGGTTGAACATTGCCAACACCGGCAGATGATCTGAGGCGGTCACCGCGTCGCCCGCCAACAACGGTGGGGGCGGATTTGGCAGGAGATCGGTGCGGAACACCTGGCTGCCCGCCAGGTTCGCTGCCAGCAGCGTGTTGGGCAGGATGTAATCATAGCGCTTGCTCAGTCCACCGGCGTCCTGGATGGAAAACGTCAGCTCGTTCCCGGTGAACGGATTCACCGGCGTGATCAACTGCAGCCCGGTGGGTGCGCTCGTGAGACGCTGAATGCTCTGCAGGTTGCTGGCCGGCGGGCGGGCAATGTCCTCATTCATATCCCCGGTCAGGACGTAGGGATGCAAACCGTTTGTGGTGAGAAAACCCTGCGCGAAGAAGTTCGAAATGGCGCTGGCCTCGGCGGCCCGCCGGGCGGAATCATCGGTGCCCTGCCCGGCCTTCAAATGCACCGTGAAGACGTGCAACGGCTGGGGAAAACCCGGCACCGCGATTTGGGCTTCGAACAGGTCGCGGGTGAATCGCCCATCGTAACCAAAATTGGTCAGGCTCGCGGCATCCAGCCAGCTCGTGGACCGGGTGATCGGATAACGACTCAGGATCACACTGCGAATAAACCCATCCGAACCGGAATTCGTTGCGAGGTCAAATCCCGGGCGATAGGTGGTTACGAAATCCGGCATGTGCGTCCAGCCCGCATTGGTCAGTGGGATTTCCTGGAACGTGATGATGTCGGGGTCGAGATACTGCACCTGCCGGCCGATGGCCTGCACCTGTGGCGAATTCGTGGTCCAGTCGCTCACGAAATTTCCGTGTGTGTTGTAGCTCAGCAACGTGAAACCGGCGGCGGGCGGATAGACGGTTAGAAGGGCCGGCTGACTGCTGGTGACCCCGGCGGTGTTCGTGATGACCACGGTGTAACTGCCGGCATCAAGGGTTGTGACACTCAGCAGCTTGAGGACGGCCTCCGTTTCGCCATTCAGGTTTGTGCCATTGTGCTGCCATTGATACGCAGGGGCGGGACTGCCCGTGGCCGCAACGGTGAAAATGACATCCGCGCCAATGGCGACGGTCTGGCTCTCCGGTTGCACGGTGATGACCGGGGCCGCGGGGGGCGCGTTAGAGTCTTGGCTGAAGCTGACGAACAGATCATCCAACGCAAGCCCGTGGTCGAAGCTGGCGTCATCAACGTCGCGCCACCGCAGGAACAACTCCTGCCCGGGCGCAACCTGGACGCCGGATAGAGCCACGTCGGTAAACGCCTGCCGGTTATTCGCCGCATTCCCATCCAGCGCCCCCGCATTGGTGCTAAAACTGGGCGCGGAGAAATTCAGCGCAGCAGAACTGACCCAGGTATTCGCATTGGCGGCGTCCGCATTTGTTATCGCGCCATTGCTGATGCGATAGGAGAACGCCAGCGTTTGGGACACCGCCGCTCCGCCGTTTCGCCATTGTTCCCCGGTGTAGGTGACCCGGATGTCGGTTTGCGTGAGTCCAGTGTCGTTCGTAAAACGAATGCCGTAAGCGAAATTGCCGGGCGTGCCGGAAGCCACGGAGCCCAAGGCACGATCGGAAGAACCGGTGCTGCCAAAGCTGTAAAGCGCGCCGACGGTGCTGGTGCCGCTCTCGGCGCGGTAGGTGGTAACCGCAGACCCGCCGCTTGTGCGTGAGGCATACCAACCCGGCAGCGTGGCATTGTCCGTCCATGGGTTGCTTGAGCCGCCCGCAAGCAGCGAATTGAAATTCTGGGCGTAGTTGCCGCCGCTCATGGCTACTTGCGCGCAGGCGGCACCAAACTCTGTTCCCGCCCCGGCCATCAGCAGGACAAAGGACAAAGCCAGCCCGCCTGGCCAGGAGGCCACAAGGGAGCCAATTACGCCGCGCAAGTGTTTCATGCAATCGAGCAAACATGAATCGCATACAAAGTTGGCCGGGGAAAGCGCAAGTTGCCCAGGCTTTGATTGGACGATGGTCGGTTGGGACTGGGTTTCCGCTCGCCGCCCTGCGCTTCTGCGGCGGGCAGAAATCTATTGCCGCTGCCCGGGCCGGGTGCTTTACTCGGTTCGTCGGAGCTGGCAGTTGCGATGGAAATCAAAATCCAATGCCCTTGCGGTACGCGCTTCAAGTTCGATGTCGAACCGTACCATGGTCGGATGCCGCAACGCGTGGCCTGTCCCGCCTGCAACGCGGATGCCACCGACGCAGCCAACGCATTCCTGGCGGCAAATCTCCCAGCCGCGCCAGTACCGTCACCCGTTTCCCCACCGCCACCCGCGCCTGTGCCGGCACCCACCGTGCGTCTCAGTGGGACTGCTTCACCGTCCGCCCCTTCGTCCGGCGCCGCGCCGCCCGTGCGCGCGTTGTTGGAGCGCACGACGTTCTTCGTTAAAGAACGCGTGGCGCTGCTCAAGCTGACGGATACCTACGACATTCTCGATCCCGTCACCCAGCAGCAAATCGGCATCGCCCGGGAAGAGCCTCCGGCCTGGGCCAAATGGCTTCGACTGCTGGTCAACAAGCAAATGCTGCCCACCGCGGTGAACATTTACGAAGCGGAAGGACAACCGCCGGTGGCATCCATCCACCGCAGTTTTACGTTCTTGCGCTCCAAAGTCAGAGTGGTGGGCCCGGGCGGTCAGGCGCTTGGCTATTTCAAAAGCAAATTTTTTTCCCTCGGCGGCGGTTTTCACGTCTTTGACCACGCCGACCGCAAGGTCGCCGAAGTCAAAGGCAACTGGAAGGGCTGGGACTTCAAGTTCCTCAACCCGAGTGGGCGCGAAATTGGCAGCGTGACAAAGAAGTGGGCGGGTCTGGGTAAAGAGCTGTTTACGTCCGCGGACAATTACATGATCGCGCTGTCCGATCTCAGCGGCACGAGTCCCGAGATCAGCGCCCTGTTGCTCGCGGCAGGGTTGGCGATTGACATTGTCTTCAAGGAAAGCAACTAGGCCGGGCGAGACCTGGCGGGCCGGACGGTCCCATTGATTTGTGCCTTCCGGAGCGCGGGCCGGCAAAATCTTCTTCCAACCTCGCCGCGATGTCGGAACACTTCCGCCGTGACACTCAAAGAAGCCCAAGCCCGCCACGCCCGGCTCGCCGAAGAAATCCGCCGGCACGATCATGCCTATTATGTGGTCGGCCAACCCGAGCTCACCGACTACGAATACGACCGGCTTTATCAGGAATTGCTTGAACTTGAGAAGAGCTTTCCGGCCCTTGTCACCGCCGAGTCACCCAGTCAGCGCGTTGGCGGCGCGCCGGCGGAGGGCTTTACCCGGGTCAAACACCGCCAGCCGATGTTGTCGCTGGAGAAAGTCGAAGCGGCGGAACATCCCACCCCGGAGGAAGAACCGGATCGTGCCCGGCGCAACCGGCGGCAGGACGAAAACACGCTGCCCGCGTTGCTGGCGTTCGATACCACGATCCGGAAGCAATTGGGCCGCGACCGCGTTGAATACGTCATGGAGCCAAAAGTGGACGGGGTTTCGATCAGCGTCCATTACCACCGCGGAAAATTGGAGCTCGGGGTGACGCGGGGCGATGGTGTCTATGGCGACGACATCACCGCCAACCTCCGCACGGTGCGGGCGATTCCGCTGGAGTTGCCGCTGAAGAATCCGCCGGAACGGTTGGAAGTACGGGGCGAGGCTTACATGGCCAGCAAGGATTTCGACGCGCTGAACGCGAAGCTGGCCGCGGCGGGCGAAAAGACCCTGCCCAACGCCCGTAACGCCACCGCCGGCACCCTCAAGCAACTGGATCCGCGCATCGTTGCGCAACGGCCGGTTAATGCCGTTTTCTACGCCGTCGGCGCCTGCGAAGGCATCGAGTTTGAATCGCACGCGGAAATGCTCAAGGCGCTGGCCGGTTTCGGTCTGCCCACGCAAAAGCAATGGTGGCTCTGCCAAGAGATGGCCGAGGTGCTGGAGGTCTATCGCAACCAAATCGTCTGCAATTACGAGGAGGAACGCGACCTGCGACGGCAGTTGCCTTACGAAATCGATGGGATCGTCCTCAAGGTGAACCGATTTAAGGATTGTGTGCAGATACCCGGCAAAACCCGCGCACCTGGCTACGCCATCGTCCACAAACCCATCCCGTGGATCACGCCCGCCGAAACCACTCTGCGCGGCATCACGGTTCAAGTGGGCCGGACCGGCGTCCTGACTCCGGTGGCCGAACTGGAACCGGTCTTTGTGCAAGGCTCGACGATTTCGCGCGCCACCTTGCATAACGAGGATGAAATTCGCCGGAAGGACATTCGGATTGGCGACACCGTGGTCATCCGCAAGGCGGGCATGGTGATCCCTGAAGTGTTGGAGGTGTTGAAATCGAAGCGACCCCCAGGCGCGGAGGTGTTTGATCTCCAAAAGTTCGTCGGTGGCAAATGTCCCGCTTGCGGCGGTCCGATTGCGCGCGAAAAAGTTGCGGACGGCGAAACCGAAGCAGTCGCCTGGCAATGTCAGAACGTCGCCGGCTGTCCGGCGCAACTCATGCGCCGCGTCGAGTATTTCGCGCAGCGCAAGGCTTTGGACATCGAATCGCTGGGCGGCATTGTGGCGGAGAAGCTGGTCGAGCGCGGGCTGGTGAAAGAGCCGCTGGATTTGTTCGATCTCAAGTTGGAACAACTCGCGAAGCTGAATCTCGGCACCGACGAAGAGCCGCGCACCTTTGGCGAGAAGAACGCCACGAAGATCATCGAAGCGCTGCAACGCGCGAAAACGGCCCCGCTCAACCGGTGGATTCATGCGCTGGCGATTGCCGAGATTGGCGAAACCACCGCCAAGCAGCTGGCCGCCACCCACAAAACGCTCGAGGATTTGGCTGACTCCACGGTTCTGCGCGATATTCTGGCGCTCGGCCACAAGGAAGGCGAGCGGGCGGAAATCAGCCCCCGTTCCCGCAAGAATCCGCCGAAGGATGATCGAGAGAAGACCGCGCGCGAAAAGCGAGACACCGAACTCAAAGTGGAGATCGCCGAGATTGAAGCGCGTTTGGATGCCAGTGGCTTGAAAGCAAGGTTGCCGGAGGTCGGCCCGGTCGCGGCAGCGAGCGTGTTGAATTACTTCGCCTCAAAAGGTGGAAAGAAAGTTTTGATCCGAATCCGCGAGCTTGGCATCAAGCCGGGGAATGATATAACCGCCGTCACAGCGGCTGCGGCTTCCGGCCCGTTAGCCGGAAAGACCGTCGTACTGACCGGCACACTGCCTACTCTTTCGCGCGAGGAAGCAACGGCTATGATCGAAGCGGCGGGCGGAAAGACGAGCGGAAGCGTGAGCAAGAAAACGGACTTCGTCCTAGCAGGAGAAAATGCCGGGTCAAAGCTAGACAAGGCTCGAGTTCTGGGAGTTGCTCTGATTGATGAAGCTGGTTTTGTCCAGATGCTCGCTGGGAACCAGCCGGTGAAGGCTCAAACGCGAAAGGACTACTATTTGGAACCTATTGCTGCTACCAGTCACTCCCGAGCGTCCAACCGACAAAAGAAGTTGCTGCGATTCTTTGGCTTTAAGTTTGATGAGGCGCTTTCCGCTGGGGAAGCCGGAAGACAAATCGACCGACTGATGGCCGAGAACTCAAATCAGTCGAGATGGGAAAAGTATGTCTATCTTACTAAGGATTTTGATTCGGAAACAGATCAGCTTAAACCCTTCTCTAGAGCTGAATTGGAAAAGGTGGTTTTGCCGGATGCATGGAGTCACAAGGATGCGATAGGAAGCTACCGGCAAGCTCTTGCCGCAAACGTTTTGGCGGAGGAGTCTCCCTTTGATAAGCCTGTACCAAGGATCGAATTCAAAGGAAGAAAATTTCTTTTCACCGGAGGGTTTGAGTTTGGTTCTCGTGACAAATGCAGCAAAGCCGTGGTTCAACTCGGCGGGATTGTAAGTGATCAAAAGAGGGCTACTCAAGCGATCGATTTCCTCGTGATTGGGGCTAAAGGCAATCATGCGTGGAGTAGGCAATCCTATGGAAACAAGATTGAAAGTGCAGTGCTTTGCCGTCGAGAGCATGGCAAGCCAGCAATTATCTCCGAAGATCACTGGCTTGCGGCTGTGAGGCAAGCTAGCCCGCAATTATCACTCCTTGATGGAGGTGAGAAGTAGCAAATTCCACAAAGCGTTTGTGGCGAAGTCCCTTGGTCTTGACCTGATTGCCATGAGAATCATGTTGATGCCGGCTTGGGTCGGAGGTGCGCCGGCGCACCCTACCAATTAAGTCATGTACAAAGCACTCGGCAATATTTTTGGCATGGTGATGACTTCACATGTGGAGTTACACGCATCGGAGACGTGTCCCGAATGCGGGTCGCAACTGGCGCGGGCCGACGGGTGGGGCGAGCGTTCCCGCAAGCTGCTGGCCGCGTCAGACTGCTCGCCCCACCAACTCGTTGACTGGCGTTGCCCGAATCCCGATTGCCCCGCGCAGGTGCGGCGTGGGTTGGTCCATTGGTGTTCACCGTCGGCGATGGACATTGCGGGCGGGGACGAACCGCTGGTGGCGTTGCTGGTGCAGCGGGGCCTGGTGCGCGACGTGGCGGAGCTGTACCGGCTGCGGGTCAAGGAACTGGCGGCGTTGCCGGGCCTGGACAAGGCGTCGGCGCAGAAGTTCTTTGACGCCATCACCGCCAGCATGAAGCGTGAGGCTTGGAAGGTTTTGTACGGCCTGGGAATACCCGCAATCGGCGCGGCGGAAGCCCAACAACTTTGCCAACACTTCGCCACGTTGGATGCCTTGTTCGCCACCGGCCGCGAGCGGTTGATGAAGCTGGCGGGTGTTTCTGAAGCCATGGCGCGCAGCCTGACGCATTGGCAAGGGGATCCGGTGAATCGGAAGTTGCTCCGCCGGCTGGAAAAGGTGGGCGTGAACTTCAAATCCAGACCGTGACGGCGTCCCTACCGGGGAGTCCGGTTGCTTACCTCGCAAAAAGCTGGCGGATGACGTCTTCGATGGGGACTTCCTCGATGTCAATATCGCGCACGGGAAGTTCGTCCAGCAGCGCTTTGCAGACTGGAATGACCCGGTCCCGTTTCACCTTGAGCTTGATGCTGCCGGGAGTTTTTTCCACGAGCTCGCCGTATTTGGCGAGGCCTTCCTCAGGGCAACCGTCCGCGCCGTCGCATTGGATGGTGATGAGTTTGAAGTCGGCGAAGCGGTCCACCACTTCGTTGAGGCGGCCGTCGAACGAGATTTTGCCGTGGTCAATGATGATCACCCGCTCGCAGAGCGCCTGGATGTCGGCCATGTAGTGGCTGGTGAGCAGGATGGTGGTCTTTTGGGTGGCGTTATAGCGCTTCAGGAATTCGCGCACGACCTTCTGCGAAACCACGTCCAGGCCGATGGTCGGTTCGTCGAGCAGCAGAACCTTGGGCTGGTGCAGCAACGAAGCGATGAGCTCCATCTTCATGCGTTCACCCAGAGAAAGCTCGCGGACGCTGACATTGAGTTTTTCCCGGACGTTCAGCATCTCCGTCATTTCCGCGACCGTCTTTTCAAATCGGTCCCGGGGAATACCATAAATTTTGGCGTTCAACTCCAACGATTCACGGGCAGGCAGATCCCACCAGAGCTGGTTCTTGTTTCCGAGCAGCAAGGCGAACTGTCGGCGGTAGGCGTCATGACGTTCCCAGGGGATATGGCCGAGCACGCGGGCGGCGCCGCGGGTGGGGTAGAGCAGGCCGGCCAGCATTTTAAGCGTGGTGGTTTTGCCCGCGCCGTTCGGGCCGAGAAAGCCGACGAGTTCGCCGGGTTCGATCTTGAAGCTGACGTTTTCCACCGCGACGGTCTGATCGTATTGGCGTTTGAACAGGCCGCGAATCGCCCCCGTGAAGCCTGGTTGCTTCTTGTAGGTGCGGAACGTCTTGGTCAGACCGCTGACTTCGATGGCGGACATGGCGGAAGGCTAAAGTCTAAAGTATGAAGTCTAAAGGCAAAACTCCCGCGGCATTACACCGCTGCCACATCCGGGCGACGACCGACGAATGCCGGACTGTGGCAAAGTGGACTCTGGACAAAGAGGTCCGTGGTGCTTGGAGGAAACAGTTCTCCGGTTCAGACCTTCGGTGCCGCCCACTTCAGCGCGTGCGCTTCGGCGACCGCTTTGTGGGTCACCTGGCCGTCCATCACGTTGATGCCTCCCAACAGGGAGGGTTGTTTTTGACAGGCTTCGGCCAGGCCGTAATCCGCCAAAGTCTCGAGGTAGCGATAGGTGACGTTCGTCAACGCCTGGGTGGCGGTGCGCGCGTACGCGCCGGGCATGTTCGCCACGCAATAATGCGTGACGCCCTCCTCAACAAAGACCGGCGCCTGATGGGTGGTCGCGCGCGACGTCTCGGCGCAACCGCCTTGATCGATCGCGATGTCCACCAGCACGCTGCCGGGGCGCATCTTGACCAGCATTTCCCGACGGATGAGCTTGGGCGCTTTCGCCCCCGGTACGAGCACGGCGCCGATGAGCAGGTCCACGTCCGGCAATAAATCCATCAGATGCGCCTCGCTGGAATACAGCGTGTGTGCGGTGTGGAGCGTGATGTCCAGAAACCGCATGCGCTCGAGGTCCACTTCCAGGATTGTCACGTCGGCGCCGAGTCCTTGCGCCATCCGCGCCGCGTTGATGCCCGAGGCGCCGCCGCCGAGCACCACGACCTTGCCCGGCAACACGCCGGGTACGCCGCCCAACAATACGCCGCTGCCCCCAAAATGCTTCGCCAGAAAATAGCCCCCCACGAGCACGCTCATGCGCCCGGCGATTTCGCTCATCGGTTCGAGCAAGGGCAGGCGGCGGTTCACCTCGATGGTCTCGTAGGCAATTCCCGTCGCGCCGGATTTCATGAGCGCCTCGGTGAGCGTTCGGTTGGCGGCGAGATGGAGGTAGGTGAACAGCAGCTGGCCCGGCCGGAGCAAAGCGTACTCCGCGGGCAGCGGCTCCTTGACTTTCACAATCAAGTCGGCCTGTTCAAAAATCCCGGCATGGGAGTCCACGAGTTTCGCCCCGGCGTGTTCGTATTCCGGATCCGGATAGCCCGCGCCGATGCCCGCGCCGCGTTCAACCTGTACCGTATGGCCACGCTTGATGAGTTGATAGGCCGCGGAGGGCAACAAGGCCACGCGATACTCCTGGTCTTTAATCTCTTTCGGGACGCCAATGATCATAAAGGAAAACTTTGGTTGTCGTCGGTGGCGGAAGCGACCCGGGCGCTCACAGAGGTTGGCTCCGCCGATGTTGCTGGCTTCGATGTTGCCACGAGTGATGCGGGTTCAGGGACGCGTTCGACTTTGGATTCCACCACGGGGGAGGTCTTAGTGGATTCGGGTGCTGGCGCCGGGGTTGGGGCCATCAACGGCGCGGGTTGCGGCAGATCAACCGGCGGCACGGTTGCGAGGTCCGCCCCGCTGGCCATCCCCCGATCAATCGGCGGTCCCAGTTCCAGTCGCGCGTGCGCCCGGTTCACCAATGCCAGCATCGTGACCGTGGACGCGGCCTCCTTTTCCACCGCTTGAATCCGGGCAAATTCCCCGAGCACTTCGGCCCGCACTGGTTCGTCGCGCGTGACCAATTCCTGTCCCTGCGTCGCGCGCATGGCGAGGAGGATGTGATGGCAATTGATCGTCTCCAGCGGCCGGCCGGGAGAATAGGCGGCTTCGGCGCCGGATACCTCCACCACGAGCCGGGCGGCCAGCAGTGTCCGTAGAACCTGCTGGGCGAGTTTGCTCGGGACACCCAGCTCGGCGGAGATCTCACGAATTGTCGCCGGCGGCAGGCCCCGGTGAAATCTCTGGCCGATGCACGTCATCAACCGGAGGGCGACGAACTCGCGGCCCCGTTGGTTTACGTTCTCCGCCAGTTGCTCTTGCAAATAGGCGGCGCGATTTTGGAACGCGTACGCCACCTGCGACCCGAACAGGACCGTGAGCCAGACCACGTAGAGCCCACCCATGAGCAATGGAATCAACGCCAGGCTTCCGTAGATGGCACTCGCATTCACGGCCCGCGAGGCGAGCAGGAAGCCCAGCTGGTTGTAAATATGCCAGGAGATGCCAGCCAGGGTTCCGCCCACGAGGGCTGCGCTGAAATCCACCTTGGTATTCGGCACCAGCTTGTAGAACAGAGCAAAGGTCAGGCAGATCACAAACACCGGGAGGTAAGTGGAAATCAGCGGTTCCAGCACCGGCACCCCGCCGAGAAGACTCTTGGTTTTTTGAAAGTACGGCCCACCCATCATGCCGAGGGCGGCGATGAGCAATGCCGGCCCCAGCGCGATGGCGGTGAAATAATTGGTAATGCGCGCCCACCAATCGCGGCCGCGGGTCACGCCCCAGATGTCATTGAAGGTTTCCTCCACCCGCGTCAGGGTCAGGATGGCGGTGAGCACCAGGAATATCATGCCGGTGACCCCCAAGGTCCCGCTATACGTTTTCGCCACGAAACCGTGGATGTAACCTGCCGCCTCCCGGGCAACGTTTTTCTTCGCCCGCGCCACCGCCAGGACACCGGCGGATGGAGTGGCGTTGGTTTCACCCATGCCGGCGACGCTGTTCAGCGAGTTCGTCGCCTCGAACGCGACGGCATTGCTGGAAACCAGCTCGGGACTCGGGGTGGGTTCCGGGCCATAGGCTCCGACCGCCGCTGCCGCCGGGACGATATTATCCACGAAGCTCTGGATGAACCGTTCAATCTGCTCCTCGCCTTTGGATTTGAGGAACACGCTGCTGACGCTCATCGCCACCGCCAGCATCGGAATCAGGGCGAGCAACGTGGTGTAGGACAGCGCCGAGGCGCGGACGGGACAGCGATTGCGGACGAAGCTATGCCACACCAGCACCCAGAAGTGCACGAACTGCTCGAACTTCGTCAGGCTCGTCTCCAGCGAGAAGCCATCCTCCTTCCCGTAACCGAAAGTGCCGGTAACGATGCGGGTGAGGCGGGCAAACGATATCTTCGACATGTCGTGCGGCCACGCTAACAAAGCGCCGGGGCAAGTCAACCAGCCCGGGCAAAGTCGCCGCCGCGGTGGCAGGATCTGGGCCTGAACTACGCCTTGAGGAAACCGCCAGCCACCGGGGCGCCGGGGCTGGGGCGGTGTTGCCGCACTCGTTCAGACAAACTCGGGCACGACGAAATCTTCCGATGGCTTGTAGCGCGGGGCGGGACGCGCCCCTTCAATGTATTCAAAGACCTTGCCTTCGTAGTTTCGAATCACCACGCGGTCGGCTGCCCGGCTCAGCACGTATTCGGGGTTGACCGGAACTTTGCCGCCCCCGCCGGGGGCATCGATCACATACTGTGGCACGGCATAACCGGTGGTGTGGCCGCGCAATCCTTCCATGATCTCCAGGCCCCGTGCCACGCTGGTGCGGAGGTGCGCCGATCCGGAAATCGGGTCGCACTGATAGACGTAGTAAGGTTTTACCCGGCACATCAGGAGCTTTTGCACCAGCGCGCGCATCACCGTCACGTCATCGTTGACCGAGTTGAGCAGGACCGATTGGTTGCCCAGGGGAATGCCGGCATCGGCCAGCCGTCCGAGCGCTTCACGCACTTCGGTCGTCAATTCGCGCG
>CAZIJO010000009.1:0-14829 GCA_964539515.1 uncultured Bifidobacterium sp.
AATCCGCCGCGGTCGCTCCCGGTTCGCGTTCACACTCGCTGGCTAAGGATTCGGGTTTTTTGATTGGGTCCGCGGGCCGATTCGATTACGCTCGCCCGCCTGAAAATGGAACGGCCGCAATGAAAGTCACCCAGAACTGGCTCAAACAATACGTCGATTTCAACTGGTCCACCGCCGAACTGACCGAGCGTCTCACCATGCTCGGCCTCGAAGTCGAAGGCGTGCAGCCCATTTCCGGCGCGTTCGACGGCATCGTCGTGGCCCAGGTCATCACCCGCGACAAGCATCCGAATGCGGACAAACTCTCGCTCTGCCGCGTCCAGGACGGCACCGGCGAACGGCAGATTGTTTGCGGCGCCCAAAATTTCAAGGCCGGGGACAAGGTCCCGCTCATCCTGCCCGGTGCGTCCCTGCCCTTGAAACCGGGCGAGCCGCAACCCTTCACCATCAAAGTGGGCAAAATCCGGGGCGTGGAATCACACGGGATGCTGTGCTCGCACGAGGAATTGGGGCTGGATCCGGAAGCCATCGGCCACCAGAAGGAGGACGGCCTGCTCATCCTGCGCAATGACGCCAAGGTCGGGCAACCCTTCGCCGAATACCTTGGCCGCAGCGGCGGCGATGTGGTGTACGACCTCGAAGTCACGCCGAACCGCCCGGATTTGAACAGTGTCATCGGCATCGCGCGCGAAATTTCTGCAATCACCGGCAACCCGCTCAAAGTTCCGGAGATCAAACTGGCGCCGGGTGGCGGCGCGGTGGCGGATTTGGTCTCCGTGAAAATTGAGGATACGGAAATTTGTCCGCGCTACACGGCGCGCGTGGTCAAAGGCGTTAAGATCGGACCGAGCCCGGACTGGCTGCGGAGCACGTTGGAGAAGGTGGGCATCCGCAGCATCAGCAATGTTGTGGATGTCACGAATTACGTCATGCTGGAAATCGGCCAGCCATTGCACGCGTTCGATTACCATCTGATCGCCAAGGGCGCCAACGGCCAGCCGACCATTGTCGTGCGGCGGGCGGCAGCCGGAGAAAAATTCCAGACGCTCGATCAGCAGGAACGGACGCTTACGGACGAAATGCTTTTGATCGCTGACGAACAAAAGGGCATCGCGCTCGCAGGGATCATGGGCGGTGCCAATACCGAGATCAACGACCGGACCCAGGACGTGCTCATCGAGAGCGCCTATTTCGCCCCGGTGAACATCCGGCGGACGAGCAAGCGACTAGGCTTGCGCAGTGATTCAAGCTACCGTTTTGAGCGTGGCGCCGATGTGGGCATTTGCGATTGGGCCAGCCAGCGCGCCGTCCAGTTGATTCTGGAAACCGCTGGCGGGCAACTGGCCGAAGGGGTGGTGGATTGTCATCCCGCGCCGGTACAACCCAAACCGGTGACTTTGCATTTTTCGCAGACGAAAGCGCTGCTCGGCATCGGCATCTCGCACGCCGAACAGGTGGCCTTTCTCACGCAGCTCGGCTTGACCATCGCGGAGCAGCAACCCGGGGAATGCACCTTCCGCATCCCGACCTGGCGGGTGGACCTGAAACGGGCGGTGGATTTGATCGAAGAAATCGGCCGGTTGTATGGGGTGGACAAGATTCCCAGCACTCCGCCCCGCGGGGCCATTGGGGCGAATGATTTTGATGTCGTTCACGACCAGATTGCGGACGCCCGCCGCCTGCTCTGCGGCCTGGGACTGCACGAAGCCCAGGGCCAAACACTGGTCTCAGGTGCCGAGTGGCGCGGGCCGGGCGCGGAGATCGTCGGCCTCGCCAATCCGCTGAGTTCGGATATGGACATCTTGCGGCCCAGTTTGCTGCCCGGCTTGATTCAGTCGCTGCGGCACAATGTCAGCCGGAAGAATTACGATGTGGCGTTGTTCGAAGTGGGCCGCGTGTTCGCTCGCGTCAATGGCCAGACGAAGGAGGAACGGCGCATCGCCGTGGCGTTGACCGGCCGACGGCATCCCGGTTTCTGGAGCGGCGAGGACCGGGAGGCGAAGTTTGACGCGTATGATCTGAAAGGCCTGCTCGACGAATTCCTGGATCAATTCGGCCTGCGGGGATTCACTTTCAACCGCCGGACCGAAAGCACATCGCTTTTGCTCGAATCGGCTACCATCCAACTCGGCAAACAATCCCTGGGCGAAATGGGGCAACTATTGCCAACGCTCGCCAAAAAACATGATCTGCGTGACGCCGTGCTCCTGGCCGAGTTGAACCTGGATTTGCTGCTCGCCCGGAGGAACGCGACGAAGTCGTTCAAGCCCCTGCCCTCCTTCCCCAGCATTCGCCGGGATGTCGCGATGCTCGTGCCCGAAGCCACGACCCACGACACCGTTCTACAGACCGTCAGGCAAACCAAGCCGGGCAATCTGGAAGCGGTGGAGTTATTCGATGTCTTTCGCGGCCGGAACGTGCCCGCCGGACAGAAGAGTCTGGCGTATGCGTTTACCTACCGGGCCGCCGACCGGACCTTGACGGACGCGGAGGTCAACGCCGCGCATGACCAGGTCGTCGAACAGTTCCGCCAAAAGCTGGCCGCGGTCATTCGCTAAGCGGGCGGACAAGTTCTGCACAGTTTTTGGCAGAACAAGGTTGGCTTTTTCCCCGCAGAAAGCCGGATCATGGCGTGGTTAAACACCAATCACGTTATGAGCCAACCAACCCGTTTTACGCTGTCCCAGGCGGACATTCCCAAGCAGTGGTACAATCTCAACGCGGACTTCCCTGAACCGTTGCCGATGCCGTTGCATCCGGGCACCAAGCAGCCGGTGACGCCGGATTTGATGACCGCCATGTTCCCGGAAAATCTGGTCATGCAGGAGATGTGTCCCGATCGCTGGGTGGAAGTCCCCGAGCCGGTGCGCGAGATCTACGCGCTCTGGCGGCCGACGCCCTTGTTGCGCGCCGTGCGGCTGGAGCGGGCGCTCCAAACGCCGGCGCACATTTATTACAAGTATGAAGGGGCCAGCCCCGCTGGCAGCCACAAGGTCAACACCTCGATCCCGCAGGCCTATTTCAACAAAGCGGCCGGCACCAAGCGCCTCGCCACCGAGACCGGGGCGGGCCAGTGGGGCTCGTCGCTGGCACTCGCGTGCAAACTCTTCGGGCTGGAGTGCAATGTGTACATGGTCAAAGTGAGCTACCAGCAAAAGCCTTATCGCCGCATGCTCATGCATACCTGGGGCGCCACGGTTCATCCCAGCCCCAGCGACCAGACGAATTATGGCCGCAGACTCCTCGCGGAGGATCCGCATTGCCAGGGCAGCCTCGGCATCGCGATCAGTGAAGCAATCGAAGACACCGTCACGCATCCGGACACCAAGTATTCCCTCGGCAGTGTGCTGAACCACGTCTGCCTCCACCAGACCGTCATCGGCCAGGAATCCATCAAGCAAATGGAAATGGCCGGCGAAGAGCCGGATGTGGTTGTTGGGTGCGCCGGCGGCGGGAGCAATTTCGCCGGCATCGCCTTCCCGTTCCTGCAGAAGAAAATCAAAGAAGGGAAGCCATACCGGATTGTGGCCGTCGAACCTTCCGCCTGCCCGTCCCTGACCGCGGGCGAACTGCGTTACGATTTCGGCGACACCGCGGAAACGACGCCGCTGATGATGATGTACACGCTGGGCCACAAGTTCATGCCGCCCGCCATCCACGCGGGTGGTTTGCGTTACCACGGCATGGCCCCGATGGTCAGCCATGCCTACAAACTCGGGCTCATTGAGGCGCAGGCCATTCACCAGACGAAAGTCTTCGAAGCGGGCACTATGTTCGCGCGCAGTGAAGGCATCGTTCCGGCCCCGGAATCATCTCACGCCATTGCCGCGGTGATTCAGGAGGCCATCGCCGCGCGCGAGTCCGGCCAGAAAAAGGTGCTGCTGTTCAATCTTTCCGGGCATGGATTGCTCGATCTGAGTTCGTACGAAAGCTACCTGTCCGGCAAGGTCCAGGACGTTTAACCCTCACCGCCCAACCATTATGAAAAAGTTCATTCGCTCCGCCGCGCCGCTGATTGCCGTCGGCCTGCTGGCCCTGCCCGGGTTGCTCCCGGCGCAACCGACCGCTCATTACATCCCGGGCATCGAAGGCATCAAGGGCGCGTCGCTGCCACCACCCGGTTTCTATCTGCGGGACTACAATTACGGATACTACGCCACCGAAGTAAATGACGCCGCGGGGAACAGCGCCGGGCCGGATAATTTTGAAGCCTGGACCTACGCAAACGCTCCGCGCCTCATCTGGATCACCGATACCAAGTTGCTCGGCGGTTTCCTCGGCGTGGATGCCCTGCTCCCTCTCGTTTACCAAAGCGTGGAAGCCGGTGGATATAGCAGCGACACCTTCGGCATCGGCGATGTCTTTTTCGAGGGGACGCTGTCCTGGCATATCCAGCAATTCGATTTCTCCTTCGGCGCCGGCACGTGGGCGCCGACGGGCGACTCCGCGGCGCCGCCCACGACGGAAGCCGGCGCCGGCTATTGGACGCCGATGCTCACGGCCGGCGTCACCTGGTATATTGATGCGGAGAAAACCTGGAGTGTGTCGGCGCTCAACCGCTACGAGTTCAACACCGAACAGCGCGATACCGACATCACCCCCGGCCAGGCCTACACGCTCGAATGGGGCATCGCCAAGAGCGTGACCAAGACCATTGATCTGGGCGTGGTGGGTTACTATCAACAGCAAACGACCGGCGGCAACGTCAACGGCTCGTCCGGTCACGACCGCGTGGCGGCAGTCGGTCCGGAGATCAGTGTAGCGTTCCCGCAGCCGATGTTTTTTGTCTCCCTTCGCTACCTGTATGAGTTCATGGCCGAAGATCGCGCTCAAGGGCAGACCTTTGCCCTGACCCTGACGAAAAGATTTTAACCGGGGTTTCCAGCAAAGCCAGCGGGCGCGCGGATTACGGCCGCGCGCTTCGCATTAGAACAGCTCGGCCTGTTGGAGAACGAACGGGCGGTTCGGGAGCAGCGGTTCTCGGGCGGCGGGACGTGGTGACCGGCAAGTTCGCTCGCGCAGCCGGGCGATTTCCGCCCCGGCCAGTTCGTCGCAGCGCTCATTGAATTTGTGGCCCGCGTGACCCTTGAGCCAGCGCCATTGGATGGTGTGGCCCGCGACCAGGGTATCCAGTTGCTGCCACAAATCTTGATTCTTCACCGGCTGCTTCTCCGCGGTTTTCCACCCGCGCACTTTCCAACCCTTGAGCCATTCGCAGACGCCTTTGCGGAGATATTGGGAATCGGTGAACAACTCGACCTTGCTCGGTTCCGGCAGCGCCCGCAGGGCTTCGATGGCCGCCTGCATTTCCATCCGGTTGTTGGTGGTGGCCGGCGAACCGCCGCTCAACTCGCGGACGTCTCCGCCGGTTTCAATCACGGCCGCCCAGCCGCCGGGGCCGGGGTTGGGTTCGCAACCGCCGTCGGTGTGAATGGTTACGAGTTCCATTGGCTGGAACGCAGGCAGATGCTCACACCAACTTCTTGAACTTCACATCCTCCGCGAGTTTTTTCACCAGTTCCTTGACCTTTTGCGACTGGCTTTTGTGAGCAAGGAGAACGGCGTCGTCCGTTTGCACGAGGATGGAATCGCGCAAACCCACCACGGCAATGGGGGTTCGTCGGTCTTTGCTGCGGGCGTCGTAAATGATGTTGCGGGCGCCATCCACGTGAATGAAATCCGCCTTGGCGCAGTTTCCTTCCGGGTCGGCTTTGAGGTGGCGAGCCAGCGCGGTCCAGGAACCGAGATCATCCCACGCGAAGGTCCCGTCCGCACAAACGACATTGTGCGCCTTCTCCATCAGCGCGTAGTCAATCGAGACCTTCTTGAGCGCGGGATATTCTTTGGCCAACACCTTCGCGAGCTTGGCGGGATGGTTCGCGACCTTGAACCAGCGCTGGCAGGCCTCATACATCTCCGGCTGATGATGCTGCAAACCCTCCGTCACGGTTACGAATGACCAGACGAACATCCCGGCGTTCCAGCGATAATTGCCGCTTTGCAGGTAACCGAGCGCGGTATCGTAGTTCGGCTTTTCGACAAATTGCTCGGCGCGATGGAAGACGGTCTTGTAGGCCTTCGCTCCGGCCGGCGGCGGCAACGGGTCACCCACGCGAAGGTAGCCGTAACCCGTATTCGGCTCGGTGGGTTGGATGCCGATGGTCACGATCGCCTGCCCGCGCCCGGCCAGATCCAACGCATCCGCCAGCACCTGCTGAAACTTCTTCGGCTCGGGAATGACGTGGTCGGCAGGCAGCACCGCCATGACGCCCGTCGTGGAACGCGCGCCCACCAGCGCCGCTCCCAGCGTGACCGCCGCGCAGGTGTCGCGGCCCACCGGTTCGGCCACCACGTTCTCCTTGGGCAACTTGGGCAACTGCTTCCGCACTTCCGCCGCCTGCGCCGCGTTGGTGATGATGAAAATATTCTTCATCGGCACCAGGGGCAATACGCGGTCCACCGCCTCCTGGAGGAACGAGCGGTCCCCCAGCAACTTGATGAGTTGCTTGGGGGTCTGCTCGCGGCTGACCGGCCAGAAACGCTCCCCGCGTCCTCCGGCCATGATGATCACGAAACGGTCTTTGGTGTCGGTCTTAGCCGTTGTACTCATAAGATTTTAGCCGCAGATAAACTCAAATGGATTTTACCGCATCCGCCAGCGACTTGACGAACGCGCTCACTTTGCTGACGAGTTCCGGCGATTTGCCGTGCTCGGCGATTTGGTTGACCACCGCGCTGCCGACCACGATGGCTTCGCCGTGCTGAGCCACCAGCCGCGCCTGTTCGGGATTCGAGATGCCGAAGCCGATGGCAACGGGCAAATCGGTGTGCGCACGGAGCTTGGCGGTCATCGCGGGCAGCGTGTCGGAAATGCTGGCTTGCATCCCCGTCACCCCGATCCGCGAGACGTAATAAATGAAGCCTGAGCCGCGCTTCACGATGAGTTCAATGCGGTCCTCCGGGGTCGTCGGCGCGACGAGATAGATGTGACACAGTCCCGCCCGGCGCATGAGCGCCTCGTAGTTGTCCGATTCCTCCGGTGGCAGATCGAGGACGAGCAGCCCGTCCACGCCCGCCTGGGCGGCGTCGTTGATGAAGCGTTCCATGCCCACGCGATGAATCAGGTTGAAATAGATGTAAAGGACGATGGGAATCTGCGACTCGCGCCGGACGGCGGCGACCGTCGCCAAGAGCTTTGGCGGGGTCGTGCCAGATTCCAATCCGCGCTGGGCGGCAAGCTGATTCACCAAACCGTCCGCCAGCGGATCGCTGAACGGAACGCCCAGTTCGAGGATGGCGACGCCCGCCCGATCAAACGCGAGCGCCAGCTGCCGCGTGGCTTCGAGATGCGGATCACCCGCCCCGATATAGACCACGAGGCCTTTCTGCTTCGCTTGCTTCAACTGCGCAAACTTCTGGACAATCCGATTCATGGGCCGGAATTGTTTCGCTGCCGGTTGCGGGTTGCAAGTTTGGAGTTCCGCTTTTGCGGGGCAGGCTTTGGCGTAGTAAACAAATAAATGCCGAAACGTACAAACAGCGATACGCATCGTATTGACTGTTGCCACCCTGTTCCGGAGAATCCGCGCAATGAATTATCTGTTGCGGGCCGGCGGGGCGGCGCGGTCCTGATATGAGCCAGAGTCTGGAGATCGTGCCCTGCCCGCGAACCCCGCGGGCGGTTGATCGATTTCTCAACGTCAGTTACGGCATTTACAACGGTGACCCACACTGGGTGGCGCCGTTGTTGTTGGATCTGAAGAAGGTCTTTTCCGCGGCGAATCCGCTGTTCACGCATGCCGAAATGCAACTCTGGATTGCCCGGCGGGACGGGCGGGACGTGGGTCGCATTGCTGGCATTCTGGATGACCATCACAATCGGGCGAACCACGATAGCGCGGCATTCTTCGGTTTCTTCGAATGTGAAGAGGACCCCCAAACGAGCCGGCGGTTGTTCGGCGCGGCGCGGGATTGGGCGCGGCAAAAGGGCGTGCGCCGGCTGCTGGGACCAATGAACCCCACCACTAACGACGAGTGCGGCCTGCTGGTGGATGGCTTCGACTCGCCACCGCAACTCATGATGACCTACAATCCGCGTTACTACGTGGATTTGATCACCGCGGAGGGCTTTGTGAAAGCAAAGGATCTGCTGGCCTATAATATTGATGTAGCCGGCATTCCGCGCGAACGGTTGGAGCGCATCGCGGCCAAGACGCGCCAGCGCAGTCCGCAGTTCCAGTTTAATCCCGTACGCCGGCGGACGCTGACCGCCGACCTGGTGAAAATCAAGGAGGTCTATAACGCCGCGTGGCAGGACAACTGGGGGTTCATTCCCATGACCGACGCGGAAATTGATTTTCTGGCGGACCGGCTCAAGCCGCTGCTGGTGGAGGGCCTGGTCTGGATTGCCGAAACGGCGGGCGAACCCGTGGGTTTCATGCTCGCGATCCCGGATTACAACCAGGCGCTCAAGCCGTTGCGCGGACGGCTGCGCACGCCAAAAGTACTTGGCCTGCTGCCATACGCCCTGGGCCGCAAAGTGCCCACAAGTTGCCGGGTCGTCACGCTGGGAGTGAAAGCCGAGCACCGCAACCGCGGCATCGAGGCGGTGATGCTGGCCGAGGGCCTGATGACGGGGCTGCGCCTCGGATTCAAAACGGCGGAGGCTTCGTGGATTCTGGAGGACAACGTCATGATGCGCCGGCTGCTCCAGCCGTTCGGTGGCCGGGTTTACAAGACGTACCGGATTTACGAGCGATCTGTCTGAATGGACAACCCGCACTCCCTCGGCGCCCCAGTCGTCGGCCAGCAAGCGGAGAGTAACGGCGTCACTTTGCCCGAATCGCTGGGGCGTGGCCGGGTTGCAGCGCCGGATCCCGGTCTTCAAACTTGAAATACAAGCGATTGGCGAGCGGGATCAACACCGCCGCCAGCGCCATGCCGGCGACCACGTCCACCACATAGTGATAGCGACCATAAACCGTCGAAACGCACAACAAAATCGTTGTCACCAGATGGACATGGCGAATGGGCCGGAGGTACCGAAACGAAAAACAGAGCGTGCAGATCGCCACGGTCACGTGACTGCTGGGGAACGCGGCCCCGGCGGTTTCGAAGTGGTGGTACACCCAGGCCATGAGTTGAAAAAACAACGCGCCCTGGACTGAGGCCGGCGGGTCGTAATTCCCGGCGGGCAGCAACTCCGGCGGGATGGCGACCCCCGGCAGGTTGAGATCGACAATCCGCGGGCCCACCACCGGCAGGAAGATGTACAGCGCATAGCAAACGTACAGGACAAATGAGACGACGGAAATGAAGTGCGCAAATTGCCGGCGATCGCGCACCAGCAACGCCAGCCCGATCCCCGCGATCATGAAATAGAATGAGCAATAGGCGAGATAGAGCAGCTCGGCCAGCCACCGGGCAGGAAAGCGGAGCATGAGGTCCAGCCCGGGCTGCATGCCAAAGAGCCATTGTTCCAACCGGAAGAAATGGACATCCAGATAGCCCGCGCTAAACATCTGGTTCAATAATTCCGTCTGACGATAGAAGCCGATGTAGAGCGGTACCGGATAATAATGCCGCAGAAAATCGAGCAGGCGGTTGGCGGGGAATCGCGTGCCGAGCAGGATCAGGCCATGAACCGACGCCAAGCCGGCGACTTGCACCACCAGGACCAACGGCCAGGAAGGGAGACGCTCGCCGTGAAACCCGAGGACGAGCAAACCCACGAACGCAAAGTAAACCTGCGTCGCGTAATCAACGAAGGTGTAATGTTTCATGCCCGGCCCGCTGCAAAGTCTCCCCCTCGGCGAGCCGGCATCCCACCAACCTCCAACGCGGGTCGCCCTGACTGGAACCCAAGCGAGCACGGACGAGGGCGCGAACCATGGGAGGTGATCGATCTGCTCCGGCGCCACTCACCCGGTCGCATCTGCCCTGCCGTTGCCACCCGAGCCATTGGCTTACAAACGCTTCGCCAGTTCGGCCTGGCTGGCCGCCAGGATGTCCTTATGCAGCGAGTTGCCGTGCGCATCAATCGTGACCACGGCAGGAAAATCCGCCACTTCGAGCTCCCAGATGGCTTCCGGCGAACCGAACTCCGCCTGGAAATACACATTACGCACCCGCTGGATGCACTGCGCCAGCACCTGAGCCGCACCGCCAATCGCATGCAAATAGACGCAACCAAACTCCTTGCAGGCGGCCAGGGTGCGCTCCCCCATCCCACCCTTGCCGATGACTCCCCGCACGCCGAAATCGCGAATGATCTGCCCTTGATACGGTTCTTCACGGATGGAGGTGGTCGGACCGGCGGCGGTGCATTTCCACGAGCCGTCCGCCTGTTTCAGCATCACCGGGCCGCAATGATAAATGATGCCGTCCCGCAATTTCACTTCCGGCGGCAACACCCCGCCTTCGTGGAGATATTTGTGCACAGCGTCCCGGCCGGTGAACACAGTGCCCGAGATCAAAACCTCCTCGCCGACCTTGAGCGCGCGGATTTTTTCTTCCGTAAAAGGAAAACTCAGCTTCGTCATGGCCGCATTTCAATCCATGCCAGCCCAAAAGTCCAGCGCCCTGAAGCGGCACGGAGCACCATCGACCCCAGCCGACGTCCAGCTCATTTCCAAACTCCCAGTTGAATGAGTTCCCGGGTCGCGGTTTTGGTCCAGTCGTGGCGATTTGCTTTTGGGCTGGCCGGGCTGGGATGCAAAACCTGTCCGACGCGCACCTTGGTGGCGGCTGCCACCGCCTCGGCACGATCGCGGGCGAACGCGCCAATCCCGATCAGCCATTCCGGTTGCAGAATTGCCAGCACGCGGAGCAGATGAGCGTCACAAATCTGAAACAACCGTTCCCGCTCCGGCGGGGGCAGCTTGTTTGGGGTGCGGTTTGATCCACTCGCTTCCAGAAAAGCCAGCGGACAATAATTCACGACAAAATGTTCGGCGAAGAAGTTCTCTGGCGCACCAAATCGCTCCGCGCACAGCTTCCAAAACCGGCGGCCGCTGACTTCGGAGCGCGGACAATCAAAACCCAGAATCGGGCGCCGGGGATGTTCCCTGGCCGGCCGGCCGATCGCGGTCCGGATGCCCATCCAATCACGGGCCGCCGCGATCTCGCCGAAGGGTATCCCTATCTGCGCCATCCCGAATGGTCCCGGATTCATGCCGAGAAAGACCACGCGTTTCCGGCGGCCGCCAAAGCGGCGCAAGTATTCCTCGTGCGCCGGCCAGGCATACGTCAGGGGATTGTAAGTATGCGTGACCGGCGGACCAAATTTCAACGGCGTCACCAGCCCTGAAAGTTCGCGCGCGGCGGCGATGAGCTGCTCGCCCTTGGAACGGCCGCTTTCACTCCTCGCCATCGTAGTATTCCAGCGCGGGAGAGCGGATGAGCTGGCGCGCCGGCGAGCGGACCAACCATTTTCCGCTGTCGGGATAATGGCAGGATTCGCCCAGCGGATTGTCCGCGACGACGTAAAGGATCAAATCCTCCACCCCATCATTCGAGATCTGGTGCGGCTCGCCCGGCTTGAAAAGAAAGGCGTCCCCCGGTTCGATGGCGGTGGTCCCATCGCGGTGTCGCACGACGCCCGTGCCGGAAATCACATGATAAAACTCCCATTGCGCGCTGTGGGAATGATATGGGTAAGGCTTCTTGCCGGGCGGAATCCGGCAAATCTCAACATCAAAGGGATGCCGTTCATTCAGGTCGGTGGACTGCGGCTTGCGGCCCAACGCTTCCGAGATTCCCTTGCCGAAGCCTGTAAAGTTTCCTTTGGGCGAAGCCCAGGAGTCCTCAGGTAATTTGTGGGAGTTGATCTTTTGCATGGCGTTCCCGGTGAAACGACGGGCTTGAGCTTGGTTTGGTTTAAGCGCAGGTCAATCAGAAAAACGCCGCTTGCGCTGCGCGGGGTGATTGACTCGCCGCATTCGTCTTGTCACCCTGCGACCATGACTCAAGCTCGCAACCACCCCCATTTTGGCCGCCGCTTTTGTGCTTTTCTTCTGACGCTGATGATCCTCGGCCAGCCAGCCGCGAGGGCCGACTGGCCGGACTTTCGCGGGCCGTGGGGCAATGGCCACGTTTCGGCCCCCGGAGACACCAAGCCCCGTGGGCTGCCCCTCAATTGGAGCGAAACGAACAACGTCAAATGGAAAACTGGAATTCATGATCGTGGCTGGTCCACGCCGGTGGTGATGGGCGGCCAGGTCTGGCTCACCACGGCAACGGAAGCCGGTAACGACTCTTTCGCCGTGGGCCTCGACCAGGAGAGCGGCAAGATTCTTTTCGACGAAAAAGTGTTTCACACGGACAACCCCGAGCCGCTCGGCAACGGGGCTTCCATGAATTGTTATGCCACCCCATCACCGGTCATCGAGCCGGGCCGGGTGTACGTCCACTTTGGGAGCGCGGGCACTGCCTGTCTGGATACCCGGACCGGCAAAGTTCTGTGGAAGCGCAGCGATCTGCCTTGCCGCCATTATCGCGGGCCCTCCGCGTCACCCGTGCTGTTCGAAAACCTGCTGATCCTGACGTTCGATGGCGCGGACCGGCAATACACCGTCGGCCTCAACAAGCAGACCGGCGAAACCGTCTGGAAAACCAATCGCTCCGTGGCTTGGAACGACGAAAACTCGACCGACCCCATGACCCGCGACGGAGATCATCGCAAATCCCACGGGACGCCCCTGATTGCGACCGTTGCCGGGAAGCCGCAGTTGCTCAGTGTCGGGGCCAAGGCGTCCTATGGTTACGACCCGCGCAACGGCAACGAACTCTGGCGGGTGGAGTACAACGACTGGTCCAGCGCCCCACGGCCACTGTTTGAGAATGGCCTGGCATTTATCGTCACGGGCCTGACCAAAAGAGAGCTCTGGGCCGTCAAGCCGGATGGGAAGGGCAACGTCACGGACACACACGTGGCCTGGAAGCTCACCAGCCGCGTGGGCAAGTACGCCTCGCCCCTGCTGGTGGACGGGCTGCTCTATACGGCCGCGGAGGAAAGCTTTGTTACCTGCGTCGAAGCCGCCACCGGACAAACCGTGTGGTCGGAACGCATCGGTGGAAAATACGCCGCCTCGCCAATTTATGCCGACGGCCGGCTCTATTTCTTCAGCCAGGAGGGAACGACGACGGTGCTCAAACCCGGACGGGCCTTGGAGGTGTTGGCGACAAACAAACTGGATGCCGGCTACATGGCTTCCCCCGCCGTCGATGGCAAATCCTTTTATCTGCGCACCAAGACTCACCTCTACCGGGTTGAATCTTTGTCGCCCGCCAGCAACTAAGCTTGCGCGCCGCAGCTTGCGGTCTCGCCGCAATCGGAATCGGAAGACGATTCCCTGGCTGGAGCTGCAGGAAGCCAAAAGCCGTCGGAACGGCATGATGCATTCCGGCCGCGACCCTTATTTGTCCTTCTCGTATTCGGGATGGTGCGGCCCGTACAGCAGCCCGTAGTTTTTCGTGTAGAACAAGCTCGTGTTCGCTGGGCGACAACAATCGTGGGCGGAATCCGTGCCCGAGTTCACGGCTTGGGTGATCGCGGCCGCAATCAGATCCGCAAATATATTTCCCGACCCGCCCGAGTTCTGCTGCGCCATGCCGGTCCCCTCCCACAGCAGCAGGCCGGTCCGGGTGTCCACCAGGCGGGCTTTCACCTGGACCGTAGTGGCACTGTTGATCACCTGGTATTTGCTGCCGTATTGCAGCAACGTGACATAGAGGACTGCGTCGGCCCCCAGGATCTCCACCACTTTGTTGAGCGGCACCTGGTGCATCTCACCGGCGGTGGGCATTCCGTTTTCCTTGAGAAACTGATCCACGACGGCCACGGGAAAAACGTAATACCCCAGTTCCGCCAGCGGAAAGGTCACGGTGGATAAATAACTGTAAGTGCCGCGCACATCCGTACTCTCGTTCAGCGGCGGGAGAACCAGGATTGAGCGCGGCGGGTGCAGGCGGAAGTTGGTGTAATCGTACGGCGCCGGGGCGGCACACCCCGCCAACAGCAGCACCCCGAAGACACCTGCGGCCCATGAGGTGAGCACCCGCGCGTTCATGGTTTTTTGAGGTTCGCCAACATTCGGTCAACGAACACCGCCGATTCAGGGAATTCCGCCTTCTCGGTCAGGAACTCCTGTTGCGCCTGATCCAGCTTGCCCAGTTGGAAATAGAGATAACCCAGATGCGCGTGCCAGCCGGGACACATCCGCTTGTTCGCCGCCCGGGCCTGCTGATAATCCTGCTCCAGTTTCTCCACTTGCATTTCCGGGGACACCTTGCCGGGTGCGGCATAGGCGGCGTAAATCAACTCCTCGTAATGACCGTACGTGTACAACGTCGGCGCCGCACAACCGCTGAGCCAGACGGCCAGCAACGCCAACCCGGCGCCCGCAAGTCTTCGCCTTATTTGGTCGGTTTCCACTTCGCTTGCTCCACGCCTTCCACGAGCCGGTTGATGGCCTCGCGAATGGCCAGATCCAGCACCTTGCCGTTGAGCGTGGAGTCGTAACCGGCCGTGCTGCCAAAGCCAACGACTTCACGATTGCTCAACGCGTATTCGCCCGCCCCCGAAACGGAATAGACGACTTCCGAGCTCAACACGTCCACGACATTCAATGTGACCTTGGAATAGGCCACCTGTTTCTTGCCACTGCCGAGGATTCCGAACAGCTCCACATCGCCCACTTCTTTGCGCCCGAACTCCACCACGTCGCCGGTGATCGCAAAATCAGCGCCCTTCAACGCCTGCTCCTGGCCCTTCAACTTGGCTTCGCGGGCAATCTCGATGTCGCTCTTAACCTTTGCCATGGGCCCTCT
>CAZIJO010000009.1:14839-51428 GCA_964539515.1 uncultured Bifidobacterium sp.
CGCCCGCTCGAAGAGATCGAGAGCGGCCGTCTGGCCGGTTTCCTGCAGGTGGCCAATCAGGATGGTCTTGGCTTGTCCTCCCAGACGATCGACTCCGTCCGAAAACAATCCGCGCATGTAACTGGACCGATTGTCGAACTTGCCCACCATCAGCGTGCTTTTCGGTCCCGTGTAAGCAACTCCCGCCGACGCGGGTTTTTGGGTGGCCAAGGCTTGGTGGGATTCCGTTGCACACCCCGCCATGCCCGCGGCAACCAGCAGGCCCAGCGCGGCGCGGGTGACCCGGTGAATAATCAGTCTCATAATAACCTCCGGTTTGATCTTGGTGAAAGGCTTCATACCCCGCACTTCCAGATGCCGGAGCAATATACACCCAACCCTGTTCCGTCAAGCAGTGCCGTTAAGCGTTACTGCCGCCGGTCCCGAGTCGAACCCGGCCGCGCCTTTTGACCGTGCATTCACCGTCGCCGCAGGCAGAAAGTTCAAAGCGCGATTAGATCGGCGATGGGATTCAAGCCAGCACCGCCTTTACCACGTGGCCATACACGTCCGTCAACCGGAAGTCCCGTCCCGCGTAGCGGAAAGTGAACTTCTCGTGATCGAAGCCGAGCAGATGCAGAATGGTCGCGTGCAGATCATGCACATGCACCACGTTTTCCACCGCCTTGAAGCCAAATTCATCCGTGGCGCCATACGCCGTGCCGCCTTTGACCCCGCCCCCGGCCAGCATCATGGTGAACCCGTAGGGATTATGATCCCGCCCGTAAATGGCGTCGCCTTTACTGCTCAGTTCCACGGTGGGTGTGCGGCCGAATTCGCCGCCAAAAACGATCAGGGTGTCGTCAAGCATGCCACGCTGCTTCAGGTCCTGAATCAAGGCGGCGGCCGGTTGGTCAATCTCCCGCGCCAGTTTGCGGTGGGCGTCCGCGATCTTTTCATGACTGTCCCACGGCTGACTCGCCCCGTGCCAGAGTTGAACAAAACGCACTCCCCGTTCGAGCAACCGGCGCGCGATCAAGGTCTGCCGGCCATGCACGCCATCGCCATAGAGTTTCCGAATCGCTTCCGGCTCCGGGCCGATGTCAAACGCATCCGCCGCCTCCATCTGCATCCGGAAGGCCATTTCCAGGGATTGGATCCGCGCCTCCAGCCGGCCATCGCGCTGGCGCGCCCGCTGATGTTCCGCATTGAGCTGCTGGACAAGATCCAGCTGCTGCCGTTGCTCGGCCAGCGAGGTGCGGCTGTTCCGGATATTCTCGATGAGTTTTTCGACCCGCGTGTGCTGCGAGTCCAGGAACGTTCCCTGGTAAACGCCAGGCAGAAATCCGCTCTGCCAGTTGTCGGCGTCCTTGATCGGATACCCCCCCGGGCACATCACGATGAAGCCCGGCAGATTCGCGTTTTCGGTACCCAAACCGTAGGTCGTCCACGCGCCCAGGCTTGGCCGGCTTTGCACGGCGTCACCACAATTCATGAGCATCAGCGATGGCTCGTGATTGGGCACCTCGGCCTTCATCGAACGAACCAGGCAAAGCTCATCGGCGAGCGCGCCGAGCTGCGGAAACAGCTCGCTGATTTCCAGGCCGCTCTGGCCTTGCTTCGCGAACTTGAACGGCGACGGAAAAGCCGCCCCGGTTTTGCGCTCGGTCTTGATGTACTCGCCGGGCAGCGCCTGCCCCGCGTATTTTTGGAGGGCCGGCTTGGGATCAAACGTGTCCACGTGCGACGGCCCGCCGTTGAGGAAGAAATGCACCACGCGTCTGGCTTTGCCGGGAAAATGCGGGGCTTTGGGCGAAAGCGGATTGCTGTTTTCGGCCGCCCGGGCGGCAGGTGCGAGCAAGCCGGTTTCCCCGAGCAAGGCGGCGAGACTCAGGGCGCCCATGCCCATGCCGCATTGACTCAGGAAGTCGCGGCGGGTGACAAACGCCTCGCGCAGATTGGGCTTATGGTGTGTCATGGCACAGCCGCAGACGGCAAAAAGTTTTCATATTCGCGACTCAATCCACAAACAAGAACTCGTTCGATAGCAAAAGTGCCTGGGCGTATTGTTCCCATGCGGTGAGCGGCGCTTCCCGTTCCGGTGGCGGCCCGCTGAAATCCTTTTTGGCATCCCACTCCTGCCCGGCGCCATGCGCATCGCCGAAGGCGTTCGGCCCAGTCAAGCGAATGACCGGCGACCAGACGAAATCGTTGTTGTTCAGACTCTCATGGATGGACACGACGAAATCAATGGTGTCCCCCGCCTCGACCGCCAGATTCTCGACCTGGGCGTCGGCTTTTTGGTTATGCAGGACCCAGTTTCCAAGCAGGCCATGGCGGCTGGATACGACCTGCGCCCGGATGCCGTGCCCCTCGACGTGCTCATGTTTGATGGAACCCGTGATCGTAACCTTCCCGGTGATGGGGGAAACCCAGCGCCGGATCACGGCATGCTGCAAGTCATTGCCGGCATGACCACCGGCCGCCGTCAGTTGCAGCCAGCCGAGCTTCGGGTCTGGCCAGGCCGGGCCACCCTGCCAGGCTTCGCCCGTGAAGTGGGGCAACGGGGCAAACGCTTTCACCTTTTTCTCCGCTGCATCAAATTCGCCATAGCCGTATTTCCAGTCCCGAACGGCGGACCGGACCGTTGGCTCGACGGCCGCCGGGGTTTCCGCCGACCGGATGAATTGCCGACCGAGTCGGAGTTGTTCCCGGGATGGCTCGCGTTGGTATACCAGGCGATAGAGGGCTTCGATGCCTTGATCAACGGACTTCCCCGTCTGCACGGCGGCGTGCCCGGCCAACGCCTTCGCCCGTTCGACGACAAACGGACCGTTCATGAAGAACAACGCCTGTTGCGGAACGGTGGTTTCCGATCGTTGCGGGTTGTGCATGTCCGGATTCGCGAAATCGAACACCCGCAGTGTGCCCGGCAAAAACTGGCGGTCCAGATAACCGTAGATCGCCCGTCGCTTGCTGAAAGGGGCCTCGAACATCTCCCGCGCCCGGCCGCCCGGGGCCAAATCCAGTTCCCCGGAAACAAACAGGAGCGAATCGCGCAGCGCCTCGAAATCCAACCGCTGCCGGTTGAACCGCCCGAGCAGTTTGTTCTCGGGATCCAACTGGGCGGCCGCCCGTGCTGCGACCGCCCCGGTCTCGCTGGCCTGCTGGTAAACGGCCGAGAGCATGATGAGCCGGTGCAATTTTTTCAGCGACCAGTTGTGGGCCATGAATTCGCAGGCAAGCCAGTCGAGCAATTCGGGATGCGAGGGCGGATCGCTGCGCATCCCGAAATCACTCGGCGTCCGCACCAGGCCCGCCCCAAAATGATGCTGCCAGACACGGTTCACCAGGACGCGGGCCGTGAGCGGGTTGTTGGTGTTCGCAATGGCGCTGGCCAGCTCGCGCCGCCCGTTGCCCACGGCAAAGGGCTGGCGCTGCGGCCCCGCCAGGATTTCCAGAAACTGGCGCGGCACCTCCTCGCCGGTGTTGGCGGGATTCCCGCGCTTGAAGACCCGCGGATTCTTTTGCGCGGGGCCTTCCTCCAGAATCACGGCCTGCGGCGGCGCGCCCGGGGCCTCCACCAGCCAGCGGTCAATCTCCTTGTACAATCGCCCAAGCTCGACGCGGGTCGGTTCGTCGAAAAACCATTCCAAGTCAACAATGGCTCCGGCCGGCACCACCGAGGGCGAATCGTCCGCATACAGAACTTGCTTCAACGGCTCTTCGTCCTTGCTCAGCGCCGAGTTCTTGTCCGCGGCCTCGCTCCACTTCTTGTTTACATCCCCCAGCAGCTTCCCATATCGCTGCGCCACTTCGCGCATCGAACCCGGCGGATTCTCCTTGAAAGCCGCCAGGACAAGCGGATTCACGGTTTGGGCGGCATTCGTGAACGAAGCGATGACTCCGCCCGCCCGCGCCGCAAAATCGCCTGGCGGAATCTGCGCAAACGCGTGCCACGGCGCCCAGATGGGATCAAACTTCCGGGCCGTTCCCAACAAGTAGGCATGCCATTGCCGCACCACCACCGGATTGATCTCATCCCCGAAAACAAAGGCATAAAACTCCTCGGTGGGCAGCTTCTGGACTTCCAGCACCTCGACCAGGTAATCGCTGACCCGGGCGCGAAATCGTTTTGCCTGTCCGGCTCGCTTCTCGTTGAAGGCCGAGCGAAACGCTTCCTCGCGCCGCCTCAGTTCCTGGTCGAATTCCAGGAAATCCTTCGCCTTCTGAACCGGCGCATTCAGCGCAACCGTCCGTTCCGTGGAGCCGGCGAACACCCCGTACAGCGAATAATAATCCCGGGTGGGAATCGGATCGAATTTATGGTCGTGGCAACGGGCACAACCAACCGTCAACCCCTGTGTTCCCCGCATCAGGACATCGATGCGATCATCAATGATGTCATGTTTCACGCCGAGGAACCGCCGGCCCAACGTCAGAAAACCCATGGCCGCCAGTGCGCCGCGGTCGGCCTCGGCCATCTGGTCCGCGGCAATTTGCAGCTTCAAAAACTGGTCGTAAGGCAGGTCGTCGTTGAATGCCTGCACCACCCAGTCCCGATAGGCGTACGAATGCACGAAACGTTTCTCCTCCCGGTCGCCATACACGTAACCCTTGGTGTCGGCGTAGCGGGCCACATCCAGCCAGTAGCGCCCCCACCGTTCGCCGTAACGGGGCGAAGCCAGCAATCGGTCAACCACCCGGGTGAAGGCATCCGGGGACTGGTCCCGCTCGAATGCCACCACCTCGGCGAACGTCGGAGGCAGCCCGGTCAAATCATACGTCGCCCGGCGAAGCAGGGTGCGTTTGTCGGCCACTGGCGCGGGCCGCAATTGGTTCGCTTCGAGCCTGGCCAGAATGAACGCGTCCACCGGCGTCTTGACCCACGACGTTTTTTTCACGGACGGAACGGAGGGTTTCTTTACCGGCTGAAAGGCCCAATGCGGTCGCGTTGCCGCCGGGATCTTCGGCGGCCGCACCGGCTCCGTGCGCGGATCCGGGGCGCCCAGCCGCACCCAGGTTTCGAGATCGGCAATCTGCTGGGCGGAAAGCTTCCGGTTCTTCGGCGGCATCTGCAGCTCCGCATCCGCGTAACGCACCGCCTGAATCAGCCGACTCCGCTCCGGATCGCCCGGAACGATGGCGGGACCATGGTCGCCGCCCTGGCGCACGCCAGCGCGGGAATCGAGCCGGAGTCCGCCCTTCACCTTTTCGGCATCCTGACTGTGACACGGATAGCAATGCTCGATGAGCAGGGGCCGAATTCTCGCCTCAAAGAATTCGATCTCGTCCCCAAAGGCACGCGGGGCCGCCACCGACCACCACGCGGCCCCCGCCGCCAGGGCGAGCGCGCAACGCAACCAACCGGGGCCGCAGGCGATGAGGAATTTCGGACGCATTGATTGTTCGAAAATTTAGCCTCAAACACCGGATGGAGGCCACTTTTATCGCGCGCCAACCGTAGCCGCTGACGTGAAGATGCGAAGTGCAGCCGACGACGGAAGGAGGCGGATCAGGAGCGGTTGGAATGAAAGCGGGAATCCGAAGAACGGGATCCACCTCCTCACGTCGGTGGCTACGGAGCGCTGTTGCCGCTGACGTGGAGTAGCGGAGGGGGATAGAAATCCGCTTCACTGCTCCGGCCGCCAACCGATCCGCCTCCTCTCATCGGTGGCGACCGCCTTCGTGAACTTGCCTTTGGACACAATATTGCCAAGCTCGCGCGGTTGAATTTTATTTCGGACCAACTCCTGGCACGTCACCGCTATTTCCTAGCGGCACTGGCCGGGTTTGGCCTGGCCACCGCCTTCCCCAAGTTTGACTTTGCCGGGGCGGCCTGGGTCGCGCCGGCCCTGATTCTGGCCTGCGCCTATCGCACCGACGGGCGGACGGCGTTTCGCGTTGGATACGTCGCCGGACTGACTTTCCAGCTCACCACCCTCTACTGGCTGTTGCACATTCCGGTGACGGGTTTTCCCATCTTCGGCTGGCTGGCGATGAGCGCGTTTTTGGCGCTGTACCTGGCGGCATGGGTCTGGTTGCTCGCCGGCCGCGTGGGCAAAGGGAGCTGGTTGCGCCGGAGCGCCTGGACCTTGGCCGGCGCGGCCGCCTGGGTGGCGCTCGAAATGATCCGCGCCCATTTTCTCAGCGGTTTCCCCTGGAACAACATCGGCGTTTCGCAATGGCGGATGTTGCCGTTGATTCAAATCGCATCGGTGACCGGCGTTTATGGCGTTTCGTTCATGGTGGTTTGGTTTTCCCTGGCCGTGTATTCCGGGGTGCTCGCCGTGTTTCGCCATCCCACTTCCCGTTACGTCTGGATGAGTGAAATCCTGCTCCCGCTCGTGGCGTTGCTGTTGTTGTTCGTCACCGGCACGGCCCGCCTGCGAAGCGGGCCCGCTGAAACGCAAACCTTGCGCGTCACCTTTGTCCAGCCGGCGATTCCCCAGACGATGATCTGGGATATGGGAGAAAACACGAATCGCTTCCGGCAGTTGATGGAACTGACAACCCAGGCGCTCACGAACCCCACCGATCTCCTCCTCTGGCCGGAAGCCGCCCTGCCGGAATTCAATGCCGCCACTTTTGCCGCCATCACGAATCTGATTCAAACCCACCAGGTCGAGATGATTTTCGGCGCGGATGACGCGAAGGAAAAAGCCCATCCAACCCCGGACGACCGTTACGACTCCTACAACGCCGCCTTTCATTTCCGGCCGGATGGATCGTTGGGCGACATTTATCACAAGCGCCATCTGGTGATGTTTGGCGAATATATTCCCCTCGTGCACGTGTTGCCCTTCGTGAAATGGTTCACGCCAATCACCGGCGGTTTCACGCCCGGCAACCGCGCGAGCCACTTCGAATTGGAGCGCCGGCCTCCGGCCCGGCCCGGGGCCACCAATGAATCCCAACGCGCCGGGTCGGAGACCGGCGCTCCAGCCCAATTCAAGGTTGCCACGCTGATTTGTTTCGAGGACACGTTTCCGCATCTCGTCCGCGAATCCGTGGACGACGACACCGATCTTCTCGTGAACCTCACCAATAATGGCTGGTTCGGGGAGAGCGCTTCGCAATGGCAGCATGCCGCCTGCGCGGCCTTTCGCGCCGTGGAAAATGGCGTTCCCCTGCTCCGCTGTTGTAACAACGGCGTCACCTGCTGGATTGATGCGCGGGGCCAGGTCCGCGAAATCTTCCGCGACCCACACGGCAGCGAATACGGCGCGGGGGTGGTCACCTGGGAGATTCCGATTCCCGCCCCCGGCGAAAGGCGTCCGCGCCCTTTCTACAAACGCCAGGGTGACTGGTTTGGCTGGGGGTGCGTGACATTTACGGCGCTGCTGGTGTTACCACGACTGCGACGACGAAAAAGGTTATGAAGGCGCCAAGTTCCATTCGCTACCGAATAATGCAGTAGGATTAACCACGGAGGGTCCGCTGGGCGGTTCAACGTCGGAAAGGTAGTCCGCACGCTCGCCCTCACCCTTCCAGATTGCGTGGGGCTTGCATAGTTTCGTCCACCGGGTAACTTCAGGCCATGGCATTGACAAATCTCGCCGTTGCTGAAGAAGCGCTCTCCCTCGCGCCCGCCGAACGAGCGGATTTGGCGAGACTGCTGATTCAAAGCCTTCAGGACGACTCGCGCACCGATGCTGAAATCAAAGCCGACCTCGCTCAACGCCTAAAAGATTTGATTTCCGGCAAGGATTCCGGCCTGGCGTTTGAGGAAGTCTTCAGCAGCCCGCAGTGAAGGCGATCTTCAGCCGGCGTTTCCGGGACGACCTGGTTCGCGAGGAGGGAAGATATAGCAAAATCTCCGAGCGGTTGGCGGGTGCGCTTCATGAACGGGTCGCGGGGCAGACCCGTGAAATCATCCGCTGGCGCGGCGGCGACCATGTTGGCCCGCACGGTTTTCCCTGCCGAAGGACGAAGCCTTTCCCCTTCTTCATCTACTACCAGGTTCAGGAAAACACGATTTATTTCCTTGGTCTGGTCCACGAACGCCGGCATCCGGATTTCCTGAAAGAGTTGCTGGCAGCTACCAGCAAGCAAGCGCCAGAATCTTGAACCAGTTGAACCTAGTTTTTCTCCTGAATATTGGGCTTTGGATGTTCAACATTGGCAGCTGAATTTCGCACGGAAGCGCGGCGCCACCGCGACCGTCACTCCACTCACGCCTGCAACAACTGCCGCTGCCAGTTCATCAACCCGGGCGCGTGTTTGTCCCAATCCCGCGCGAGATCGCCCAGCACGGCCCGGCTGGCGATGAGGGTCGCGTCGAGACCCAGGTGATGCGCAGCGGCATCGCGCCGTGCCTCCAGCACGTGATAGCGCCGGCGCTCCGCTTCGGACGGCCGGCGGGTGTTGTTGCGCAAGATTTCCGGGTGCGACTCGGCGGGATGAACCAAAGCGGCCTTGATCGCTTTGGCGACGCCCTCGCGTCGCCGGGGCGAGAGGTGGCGCGGCAGGAGCGGCTCGACGGCTTGCCGCGCCGCTGTGGCATCGGCAATGGCCACGAGCTTTTCGTGGGCGAGAATGAAAAAAGGCGGCCGATTCGCGGCGATGGCTTCGCTTTCGCGCCAGCGCCACAACTCGCGCAAGACCGCCAGGGCCGTGCGGTTCAACCTGTAGCTGCCTTTGATGCGCCAGACGGTATCGGAGACATCCGGCGGCGGCTGCGTGCAATCGACGATGAGCCGCGCGCAGGATTCACGATGCCAGTCGAGCCGCTGCTTTTCCGTCAGGTCCGCCGTGAGCCGCTGGGCCAGGGGACGCAGATAATGCGTGTCATTCCGGGCGTAATTCTCCATCCGCTCCGTCAAAGGCCGGCGCGCCCAATCCGCCTTTTGCGGTCCTTTGTCGAGCTTGATGCCGAGCATCTCCTCCACGAGCGAACTCAAGCCAAACTGCCGGCGACCCAGCAACCGCGCCGCAATCATCGTGTCAAAGATCGCTTGCGGCTTGAAACCATGATGCTTGTAAAGCAGGCGCAAATCATAATCCGAACCGTGCATGATCAATTGGTGGCCGGCCAGGGCGGAAAGCAGGGAACTTAGATCGAGCTCCGCCAGCGGATCCACCAAGCGATCGCCGGCCGCCGTCGTGATCTGGATGAGGCAGACCTTTTCCGGGTAAGCGTGCAAGCTGTCGGCCTCGGTGTCCACGGCGATCCAATCCGCCGCGCGCACCACCGGCAGAAACGCCGCCAACTTTTCCTGAGTGTCAATCACGCGCGCAGATGAGAGCCAAAGCCGGGCGGGAAGTCAAAAATCGTTTTCCAAAGATTCACGCCCCCCTTGCTTCCCCGTCAAATCCCGGCCGCCGAACCGCCCGCCACCCCTCACCGGCATCTGCCCCGCAAATGGTTACGTCCACGCCCTGACCGGCGCCACGGGCCACGCCCATTCCCGGTTGGAGTTCAGGTTCCCAACCGCGTACCGCCCTCCCCAGTCCCCGCACCCCATTGTCCGCTTGCCCACGCACCCGCTGCACAGGTAAGTTTTTCGCTAGATGAATTTAGCCACTGCTTTCAATGAGTCTGTACTGAAGCGTCCGCAGAAACCGGCGTTGTTTTGGGGGGATCACACCCAGTTAAGCTATGCCACACTCCAGACCCAATCCCTGGCCTTGGCCCGGCAACTGGTGGAACAATCCGGCGTCCGACCCGGCGACCGGGTGGGATTATGGCTCAAAAACCGGCCCGAATTCATCCCCGGCCTCTTCGGCATCCTGAACGCCGGCGCCGTCGTGGTGCCCATCAACAACTTCTTCAAACCGGCGGAGGTCAGTTACATTCTGGATGACGCGGGCATCGAAGTGTTGATCACCGACGAAGAACTGGGGGTTCACGCGGCCGCCCTGATCAGCGCCCGCCCCAGCTTGAAAATCTGCAAAGTGGAAAGCGCGGTGGCCGCCAATGGGGAAACGGCCAATCTGCAACCGCCCGCCGTTGCACGGACCGAAGCCGACCTCGCCGTCATCATCTACACTTCCGGCACCACCGGCCGGCCCAAGGGTGCGATGCTTTCCCATGGCAACCTCCTGCACAACGTCGAAAGCTGCCGGCAAGTGCTGGATACCGTCGAATCCGACCGCTATGCCGTGCTCCTGCCCTTGTTCCACAGCTACATGCTCACCGTCGGCCTGCTCCTGCCGCTCCTGAACGGCGCCACGATCATTCTCATCAAATCCCTCAACCAGCCGCACCACATGTTGCGCGAGATGGTCCAGCACCAGGCGACCGTGATGCCGGCCATCCCCCCATTCTACCGCACCCTCACCCACGCCAACCTCCCCGGCCTGCCCTTCCGGTTGTGCGTCAGCGGCTCCGCCCCATTGCCTGTGCAGGTGCTCAAGGACTTCGAGGCCAAATTTCACATTCCCCTCCTCGAAGGGTACGGCTTGAGTGAAGCCAGCCCGGTGGTCTCCAAGAATCCGCTGCGCGGCGAACGCAAACCCGGCTCGATCGGCCTGCCCCTGCCCAACGTTGAGATGAGCGTGCAGGACGATAACGGCCGCCTGCTGGGACCGACCGAAGTCGGCGAAATTTGCGTCCGCGGCGGCAACGTCATGCTGGGTTACTGGAATAATCCGGAGGAAACCGCCAAAGCCATGCGCGGCGACTGGCTGCTCACGGGCGATATCGGCTACCGGGACGCCGATGGTTACTACTTCATCACCGACCGCAAAAAGGACATGTTGCTCGTCAACGGCATCAACGTCTATCCCCGCGAAATCGAGGAGATCCTGCATCAATTTCCCGGCGTGAAGGAAGTCGCCGTCATCGGCGTACCCGACCCGCGCAAAGGCGAACAACCCATCGCCTACGTCACCCCGGCCGACGGTGTCACCCTCGATGAACGGACGCTGTTGCAATTCATCCGGCGCAACCTGGCGGACTATAAGGTCCCCAAGCACATCGTTTTCCTGCCCGCCCTCCCGCGGAATGCGACCGGGAAAATCCTGAAAACCACCCTGCGCGAACAGGCCGCCAAGGGATAGGGCGCCGAAATAAACCCTGCCCGATCCACCGGAAAGGTGGCCGGGAGATTCAGTTTTTTCCGCCCCCATTGGTATGCGTGGGGGAAATCTTCACGTCCGCTGGCGACGATGGTGGTCGTGGGTTCGGCGGCACACGATGATCGCCGCTCAGCACCGCGACCCGCGGACGCGGCGCCGGCTGCCATTCGACCCCGTTCCAAAACTCAGCGGGACCGGAGGGTGATCGGCGCGCCGGAATACCCGCCGAGCGCAGGGCAGCGATGTACACCGCCTCAAAAACCACTTGATTGGCTCCTTGCCGCTGCCAGCCGGCGGCAATCGAATCCGGGGATGCTTGCCCCGTCCGGATGGTGATCCGCTCGCCCAGGTGGCGGACAATGGTTTCCGCCGCCGCTTCCAGGCTGCTTTCCTTCCGAATGCGGGGATAAAAACTCTCCCACAACGGCCGTCGCCAATTCATTTCCCCATCGAGTGCGGGATCAATTTGCGGCGACAGCACGTACCGGCGGTAAATGTCATCCGGCAATTTCCAATTCACCAGCTCGCGATTGTAATTCGCCAGTTCGACGTGTGCCAACAGCGTCCCCAATTGTTTGGCCGACCAGATCGGCTCGGCGGCTAGAAATTCAAAATCCTGTTTCGCCTTGGGCGGCACGAGGAACTTGCGGGCAATGGACAAGGTCCGCTCGCCGACCGCGAGCCGGGGCGTGCCCAGCTGCAGAACCGTCTGCGCAATGGCCAATGCCGCCAGGATTCCCGCCAGCCAGCGGAGCGCAATGGTCGGGCGCGGCACTCCGTGCGCGCCGCCCTCCCTCTCCGCCTCGAATGGGGAGAGGGCCGGGGTGAGGTGTCGAGCAGCAGTTTCAGCCTCACCAACGGCGCGCACGGAGTGACGCGCCCTACCTCCGTTTGCATGAGCCTCGTGACCTCGGCTGCCACCCCGCGATAGTTCAACCAACACCCAAAACACTGCGCCCGTCGCCAGCTTGAACAACCCGCCGTCAAACCAGAAACCGACCATTCCGACGATGGCACCGGCCAGGCAAATCGTCGGGAGTGACGGGTGACAGGTGACAGGTGACGAAAGGCTTTCGGTTCGCTCACAAAACACGCCACGTGACCCATGCCACAGATAAAGGAGCAGACCGAGCAATGCCGGAAGCCCGCAGGAAATCCCGAGCATCAGGTAATCATTCATCTGGATGGCTGCCGTATCTTCCAAATGCACCGGCTTGTATTGCTCTCGAAATACCGTCTCCGCTTTGCCCCAGCCGTGCCCCACCCAGGGCCGATCCTTCATCATTGTGACTGCACCGCTCCAGGTCGCGACCCGATTGCGCCAGGAAAAATCGTTGGGGTTGCCAATCGAGAAGGCCCGCCGGGCCAGCGGGTTTTCGGTATGCCGAAACTGCCAGAAGGACAGCACCAAAGCCGAAGCCAGCACCACTAAGGCCGAACGCCAGTTCAAACGCAGCCGCGTTGCAAACCGCGGAATACGCCAAATACGCGAAAAAGGATTGCTCAATTTTTGCTCCAGCTGTTCGCGTGGTTCGCGGTTAAAGCATCTACAAATCAGAAATCCAATCCCCACCGCCGTCCCCACCCACGCGCCGCGGCTGTAACTCTTGACCAAGCCGTATGCGCATAACCCAACCGCCAGCAGGAGCAGCAGAAGTGACGTGTGACGGGTGGCGCGTGACAGGATGCGACGCACTTTCGAGGTTAGACGTTGGGCATTGGCTGTTGAACCTTCCCCCTCCCTCTCCGCCGCGATCGGGGAGAGGGCCGGGGTGAGGTGTCGCTCGTTCGCATTTCCAGGCCATTGGCCTTTAGCCTTTCGGCTCTGGACAAATAAACCCACGGCGAGAACCGTCCCGATCCCCATGAGCAGTCCATAAAGGTTGGGATTATCCCATGCCCCGGTCCAGCGCGGTTGGCCGCGATACTGGAAGTCCATTCCATACTCCGGCTGCCACAGGGCAGAGGCCGCAAGCAGGAAAACCAGAATGGAGAGGATAGCGTGCGTCCGGTTGAAAGTTGAAAGTTGATGGTTAATAGCAGATGGCGCGGAAACCTTCTCCGCCTCGACCGGGGAGAGGGACGGGGTGAGGTGTCGAGATTCGTTCGCCTTTAGACTTGGCTGCCACGCGACCCACCACGCGATGCCCTTTCCGAAAACAATTCCCGCCAGCAAAACCAGCGGCTGCAACGAACGTGCGGCCGTTTCGTACGCGAAGGCATAGCGCAACAACACCAGCCCAACGAAGCCAACCAGCCAGAAGTCAGGATTAGCCATCTTGCCGCGAAAGGACGCAAGGATCGCAAAAGATTTCTCCCGCTCCGTTCGGCCGCGCACGCGCGCCTTCTCCGCACCGGATGGGGAGTAGGTGGCCGCAGGCCGGATGAGGTGGCCGGGGTAAGGTGTCGAATTCGATTGCTTCCTATTGAGCAACCGAAACGTGACGAAATAACTCATCAGACAAACCACCACCATCCACTGCGTCCCCGCATCCCGACAGGCCGCCTGAATTTCAAGGCCAATCACCCGCAACCAGCCGGTACTGGCGGGCGAAAGAACCCAATCTGATAATACCACGCCCGCCAAGAGAGCTGCGAACAGCCCGAATGGCAGCATGGATTTAAGAACACGCCCTGCAGCAATGTTCATCGCGACCCTCCGACCACGCCTCCACCCAGAGTTTTCCGCTTTCGTTCCACGTAAACCGACACGACACTGCCGGCCAGCAAGTACAGACTGGTAGCGACCAACAGCGTGTCCGCCGTGCGACCACTCACACCGAAAAGGCCACCCACCCCTCCCAAGTAACCTCCGAAGCCTTGACTGATGTCGAACGCCGAGACAAAGGCCCGGCAAATAAGGAGACCCAACGCAAACCTGGCAACCAGTTTGGTCGGCAACATGGTCTTTTGTGCCAAGAAGCAGACCATGGCAACCACCGTTCCCAGTCCGCCGACCATCCAAAATACCAGCGTTATTGGCAGGTGGAGAATGGGATCATTTACAGGGGATAGATCAACCGGGTGTGTAAGATTGACGAGGAACAAGGCCGAGGCTTGAAAAAGAATGCCCACTCCGGCGGAGTGAAGAAAAACACGAACCACCCCCTGCCTGACACCAGACGTTAATATCGAATGGCTGATCATGGTTTGCCCAGGAAACTGGCAAGCTGGTGCAGTCTTTCCTTTTCGATGGAAAGAATCCGGCAGTTGTGTTCCACGCCCTCCCGGATCAGCAAGGTCACCTCCGCGCCTGCCCGCGCTGCCGCATCGCGGAATTTTTTCGCGTTGATGCTTTTCTCGCCCCAGAGGGGATCGAGTCCGCCAATGTCCACCAGCACCCGCCGCCGGCTCAGGAGCGCCGGGTCGGGCAGCGAACCCGGGCTGAGATAAATGGCATCCCGCCAAAGCTCCGGTCGGGTGGTCAACAACTCATTCATCGTGCCCGCCCCGACGCTGATGCCCAAAAGATGCACCTGGTTCAAGTTCAGGTTGATTCGTTTTTTCAAGTCCTCATAAATGGAGACCGCGTCCGCCGCCCATTCGCTGACTTCGCTGTTCCGGCGATCCGGGATCACGCAATAGAAACCGCAATTGGCGATGGTCTGCGCGTAGCGGTCCCAAACGTAAGCCTTTTCCAGCTTGCCCATGCAGCCAAACACCAACGGCGCTAGTCGGTCGGGATTGAGCCCTGCGGGTTCCAGCAGATAGTAACTCAGGCGTTTCCCCGCCACGTTGGTAAAGACATGTTCGAGCGGCGGCTGGTTGACGGCGTATTGGAAGGGCCGTTCTTGATTGGCCACAAGACGCTCCAACGCACCCGAAACCAAGTCATACTGCCAAATCCCCATCGGCTCATTCGTCAGCGAACTCATTACGAAAAGTTGCTCTCCGCACACGGCGTAACTCTTGATCTCGCTTTGCCAGGGCAGCTGGGCGGGCGGACGCTGCCGGTCAAATTTGATCACGGGTGTGTTCAAACCGTAATCGCTCTCGTTCAGGTAGGCGTAGCCGCGGCCCTGGTTGATCCAGCGCACCTGTGTTGGCCGATAACCGCCGTTTTCGATTCGCTCCTCGTTCGTCAAAGTCGCCGCTCCGCCTCCGCCGGGCGTGGGCAGTTCCGCCAGCCGGTCGCCGCGCGCGTCGCGAAAATGCAGGAGGAACTTCCCCGTTTCCGGGGCATAAAAATATTCCACCAACTCGTTCGTGCGGGTCTGCCAGACCTTTTCGGGACACGCTTCACCACGGCGGAGTTTCCAAATATCTCCAGCTTGCTGCCAGAGCAGTGTGTCGGCGGAAAAAGCCTGGAGCGATTCAATCGGTTGGTTCGTCCCGCCATCGCCCGGGGCGCTGACTGGAGCAACGAGGTCTTGCGGCGGTAGCCACTGCCCACCGGATTGGGTAACTGCGAAAACTCGCTCCCGATCCGTACAAACCAGCGTTTGGGGCGACAGCCATGTGCCCGAGCCGATGGATTTGGGGACGAGAAAAGTCGCCACGATTTTTCCCGTTGCTATGTCCGCGATGACGATCTCCTTCTGCTTCTTCCGGCAATATGCGAATAATTTGTCATCGGGCGACCAGCCGAACGTCCGCACCTGACCATATATCGCCTCCTCACGCCAGGAATCGGTGGACAACTCATCCAGCAAGGTGCGCTTGCCGCTGGCCAGATCGAGCAAGTTGATGCCCCATGAGTCATTCGTCCGCGAACCCAACGTCCGGTACTGGAGGAACACCATTTTGGTGCAATCATGGTTGAGCAGGGGTCGTCCGGCGAAGATCAGGATCGAGCCGAGTTCTTCGACTGTTTCATGAAGGTGGGCGGGCTTGCCCGAGGTGGCGAGACGATGGCACGTCACCACCAATAACGGCGTCAGGACCGCGAGCACGAGCCCGAGCCAGCGCGAGTGCAGAATGTTTCCCGTTTTAACCATGTTGAACGCGGCTCAAGGATTCTTGCCACAAAAGAACTCAAAGGACACAAAGATTTCCCCGAGCGCCCGGAATTCAGCGCCAAGGCGCAACGAGGCAAAGACGGACAGGGCGAGCGGTTCGGATTATTTGACGACTGGTCTACCGTTCACCCGCTGCGACCGGGGGACCGGTCGCGCTATGTCTTTGCAGTGCTATCTCCCAACTTCGTGGCGTTCGGCGAACGCTTTTCCCGGAGCGCGGGCGGTCCCTCGCCCGCAGCACTTCGCCAGCGAGGAGCCGTTCGGATTATTTGACGACTGGCCCACCGTTCACCCGCTGCGACCGGGGGACCGGTCGCGCTCCTTTGGTTGCGGCCCGGCCGCACCATGCTTTTGCGCTCTTTGTGTTCTCTCGCGGCTATTCTTGCTGCTTTTCGCCGCTCATTGTTTCGGCTCGGGCATGGTGCCGCTGGAATGGGCCGAGGTCCGCTCCCGCAACCACAACCAGTCGCGCCGGTCAGCCGGGTCGGTAATGAATCCGCGCTTTTTGTCCGAGCGGCTGGACCAACGATGCGATTCGGAATGGCCATCCGCAAACGCAAAGCCGCCGCCAAGATCATGATAAGTCCCGGGAACATCATGCCAGATGGGCTGGTCCATCCCGAAGGCAAAGCTCGCATCGTTAAGTTCCTTGGGGTTTTCATCCATCAACACCCACAGGCCGGAAGGCCCCGGTGCGTTGATACTGGAAAGTTTGCCGTACGTGCGCCAAGGGGCGTCGCGGCGATGGGTGTTGCTATTGTCCAGCCACGGGCCGTTCACCGCCATAGTCGGGGCGCCGATATGGGGCGCGCGCCGCAGCGCGGAGTCAAAGCCCGGGCAAATCGTCCCGACCGCCTGGTTCATCGAGAAAGTGCGCGCGGAAGGCACCTGTTTGCCGACTAGGGTTGGGTCCTTGCCTTGATACAAACCCGTGCGTTTGTCGCTTGGACAGTGAAACACGGAAACATTGCGGCTGAGATACGAGACCAGTAGACTCCGCTCCGGGTCCTTGAGCACATCGGGATTGAATTCATCCGCGCCGCCGCCGCCGGCCTTGCCACTGCACCAGTTGTGACCGGGAATACTGTTGCCATCATCGGGATTGGGCGGGAAAAAATCATGGTAATCGGCGGTGTACATCGTCATGGCGATCATCAATTGTTTGCCCTCGTTCAAGCACACAACCCCTTGCGCCCGCTGCTTGCCTTTCGAGAGAGCCGGAAACAACAGCGCGGCGAGGATGGCAATGATCGCGATGACCACCAGCAGTTCGATCAGCGTGAAGCCGCGATTCACATTTGGCGGGTATTTCATTCGTTTCTGCGTTCTGCCTTCAATTCAACGACTTCCCACCGTTGCCAGACTCAGTGGCTCCCGGTTCGGCCAAGCCCGTAACCGCCAACAAAGACTTACCACATCATTTATCTTCAAATGTGCTGCTGCCGCCAACGTTCGCGATGATGTCGAACCAACCGGCGCGATGATGCCACCGCATTGACGCTTTCGCCTTCTCGTTTGAGTGTAATTACTACCGGCTAACCCGTTCGCATGCACTTTCGCCTGGTGCCTCGTGCCAGGCAAACTTCAAGGTCTCCGAGAACCATGCTCACTACTCGATTCACAAACAACCGCTTGCCGGCAAGCACCAACACAGCTCCTGCACTGATCGTGAAAAATTTCAGAATGACGTTATGCCGGCGACTGACAGCCGACGAACGAATTCCGTTTCCTCAATTCATCTTGGATTTAAAGTTTAGTGACAGGAAGCTAGTGCGGAACGCGGGCAACCAAACTCGCTCTTGATTCGAGAGCGAGTTCTCGATCAAGTTTAGCCAGCAGGCGGGCACAGCTCACAATCATAACCTTCGTAACATGGAACCTGCGCAGCGCCAGGGAAGGAAATAGGAGTGCTGCCGTCGGAAACGCAGGTGTAGAAGCCTGATCCGATTGAGATGCAATATCCGTCCTGGATCCTTATTGTTGACGGAACAGTACATTTGACGTCCGGCTGGTTATCTTCAAAAGTTTGACAATATTGACAACTTTCGCCCGACGAAATGCAAACTCTGAGAGGAGGACTAAAAGTCAGAATGCTGCAATAGTCGGGACAGAATAAGGTCGATATGTCTGGACCTCCATCAACTCCGTGCTTGTTACAGGCCGAAGCCTGGGCACCTGAAGCTCGGAATGAGGAGTGAAGCGCGAGCGTGGCGACCAATGCCACAATTACGCCACGCAATGGTCGCTGCAATCCAAAACTAACTTTTTTCATATATGTGTTATCCTTTTTGATTTTCATTGTGTTCTTTGTCGTTTGTTTTGTTGCCAGACCCACACCAAACACGACGATATTGATGCGAGCACTACCAAACCAACCAAGATGCTCCGCCCTGTGAGTTCTCGGCCAATCTTGCTTTTTCTCCCCGACATAAGAAGCGATGGCTTGGAAGCGATGGTAGCGGCTAATTTCGGATCCTCCCGGCTCAACCAAGCCTCCATACCTGCTTGGCTGGCATACATCACGGGTCGGCCATTAGTTGTAAATCGATAATCGTAAATGTTTGCAGAAGAGGCCGCTTCCGGCCGCCACTGAGCCATAGCAAATGACTTTGAAATCTCAGCTGCATGCTCGATCTTTCCAACGCGCCGGTTGGACACCCGCCGACGCGCGAAGGATTTGAAATCCGATTCGCCAATGAAGAACTCCGCGATGAACGTTAACGGAACCTGTGCCTCACCGGCATTGGTAAGAGCTGTGACTTTGAACGCGAATTCAACAAATCCCTCATTGAGAGGTGCTGGGTATGGCAGCACTTCTGTCTTGTCATCCCTAACGAAACTGAGGTGGCCTGGAGACACTTGCTCGTAACATGTGGGCAGACCACTTGCCGCTGCCAATTCCAACCGGCAGCTCATAGGCTGGGCTTGTGGATTTGCAGGATCCCGAAAGGAAGGCAACTTCTGCCCTCCTTGTTGTAGGTAGGGCGCAGAACAGAATGCCAACCATAGAATGCGCTCAAGTGGCCAGCTTTCGAGCGGGAAGTTGCCTTTCCTTGCATAGCCATAAAAGCGGTTCTTGCTGCCGTTAGTCGATTGCTGAGCGAGGGATTCCGGGAATTCATTCAATTCAAAAACGTCGCGGCCGTCACTAACAAGCTGGCGAAACCGGACGCTTGAACGGCTGCCGTTGCGTACTCCAAGATCCTCTGTCGCAATCCTCCACCTATTTCCTTCCACATTCACTTCAAATGAAAACTCAAGGGTGGCCCTTACCGCCCCATCGCCTGCCACTTTCTCCTCAATCACCTGGCCTCCGACCGTGAAGCCGGCATTGGATCGCGTCGCCGACCCAGCGACCACAACAGACAAACCCACCATAGCGATTTGGGCGCCACGTGCTAATCCAAGGCGTCCGCCCCCTAACCGGCGAACTATGCCGAAACGCAGCCCCCATTGAATCCTCGCGGTTTTCATTTTCAAGACCCGCCCGATCCGCGGCACGTTGTCCGCGAGCGCCGCGACTTCACCCCGTAGCTGTCCTCTAGAACTCGGCGGGGCAGGCTTGGTTTTGCTTTGTTTCATCCCCGGGCAATGGACCTGGTGGGAAGCGACCCGATATGCGGAAGCAGGTTTGCGATGGTGATTCCTCATGTATTCGTGAGCGAGTCGCCGGTCGCGGCCAGCATTGGCTCACGTCCCTGCTTCCAACGCCAAATGAGCAACCCGTAACTACCGATGAGCAGGTAGGCGAGCAGCACTTTCATGATGTTGTCGGCGGTTTGCGGCGAGAGGTGGAGGGCGTCCGTGAGGTTGCCGAGACAATTACACGGACGATGCCAATCCATCCACCACAAGCCGAGGCGATACACCACAAAGTTGGTACTCATCCACGCCACCAACACGAGTGCCAGTGTTTGCCGCCTGCTGAAAAAACAAACCAGCGCAATGACAATTTCCGCCGCCCCCACCACCAGCATCAATTGCCCGAACTTGATGCCGATGATGGGATCAATCACCGCCAGGAGCTTGGAATCACCCAACCCACTCCAAACCTTAGCAATTCCAGTGACTGCCAGAATTACTCCGGCGCGCAGCATGTACCGGCTGCTGAGCGCATTACCCTCACATCGCCTCCATGGCACCATTTGTGTTGTCACCGCTTGCCCCTCTATACCGCTTGATGGTCCCATCGACCAAGATCAGCCGCAATTCCCCTCGCAGTTGTATATCGGCACGGTGCCAGACTGAGGAATAGGCCCCCACGGCCCCGAACAATTGACTCCCGATGAGCTCCATGAACACGTTCCATTGAATTGGCTACCCAGTCTAAGAGCTGAATTGCCCCCGCCGCATGTAAGCACCCTTCCTTCAGTAGTGGTTGTGCTGGATGTAAATCCCTTGTGCCATGTAGTGAAAGGTGGGTTTGCACAAATGGGAGTGAACAGGTCAGGGCAACACGTATTTAATGCTGTTGAGGTCGCCTCATGGCAAATAATCCAGACTGGCCCATAATCGCATGCGGCAATTGATCGCTGCGCGAATGTTGCAGTCGCAAGTAAACCAATGATCGCGTGCAGTTTCAGTTTGTGAATTCTGATTTTGTGTGTTTTCATTTTGTGTTAGGTCTTGGTTTGTTCTTTTTGTTGTTTTTTTGTTCGAACCAGGAATCCAATGAGGGCGACCAATCCCAGCCCCAATGCTGAAAAAACGAATATTCTGCCACCAATGGTATTCTTCGAGCGTTTATTAGATTCTAGAGACGCTAGAGACGTTTGATATTCCGTCATAGTCAAAGCTCTTGTCGGCTTTCCGGAAGCTCCGAGCGTGTATACCATGTCGTTTGAGTAAAACCCCGTGGTTCGCGGACGAAATGCACTTACTGGATCAAGATCTAATCCCGCCGTTTTATTATTCCTAGAATCCACTTCTAACAACTCGACTAAAAAGGCTTTTCCCATGTCATGGGCTGGAGAGCCAAAATGCCTGGAAAAACGAAATGGAATTTCCCCGTTGAATATGGCACTTGAATACTCGTAGTCGATAAATGCTGCTACACCTCCCTGCACTGCGCTTATAATAAGTGCACGCTTCGGCAATTGATTGGCAAATTCAAAGCCAATTATCAGTTCACCGCCGGATGTTGACTTCCCAACAAAGTGGCGGTTCTTTTCATCCCACACTAAGCTACTGCGCACTAATTCTGTGATCCCCAAGTTGATCAAAAGATTTGCAGTCATTCTCGTTACGGACTCTTGACCAGCAATTGGCGTAAGGCGTTTGTTTATGGCCGGGTCGGAGAATGTCAATTCATTGTTGATTAATCCCCATGAACGACCTTTGTATGATCCAACTGACATTGCGGCTTCATTGGCATTTGTACCTGCCAAAACTCTGAGAATATAATCATCCCCTTCTTTGTCTAAACAGAATGTCTGCTTGCGTGCCTGCTCTGGTATTTCAGAAGAAAACATCTCCTTCTTAAATACCGCTCTTTGAATTGTCGGTTGGGGGTCGGTGAAAAACTGGTAAAACCGAGTGTTTGAAAAAGCACCATGAGTTTCCGCTCCGTAGGCTTTAGCTTTAATGAAAAATACAAACACAAGAATTGCGCTTAGAACGCCCATAGCAGCCAACCGAAAAGGTATTAGCCCCGAGCACTGCCACTCCATTTGATTGCTCGACGGCTTGATTGTCATCATTTCGCCTCGGATCATCTTGGTTGTACGTTGGCTCACGAGTTGCACAGGCCTGACAGGCATAAGTGCAAGCGCGCAAGCAATGCTGCGCAAATTCGGCAATGAGCCAGAAGCCAGCAGCGGTGAAACGGAAGAGTTCCGAAAGGCGTCAGTCCCGAGGATTGACACTATGCGGAAGAACTTCTTCCACGCGTTCAAGGCTTTTCCATTTTGGTTCATTGGCTTTTGTGATTTCCCAAGTGCGGCTTCGGGTCAATGAAAACACAGGTCATCAGTTCCTTGCGAGAACAGAAATGTACCTAATCTCGTCATTTATGTACCTGAATTCGTCAAAACCGGGTTTTAACCCCGAATGGACCGAGCCAGTTCAAAATTAACAATGCAAAATTAAAAATTGGGGTGGTGGAGCAATGACACGGATTACCCGGATTGGCGCTGAGTCCCAAGAACCAACCACTAAGCTGCGCTGATCCAAAAGCCGGCAGGTGCCTGGCCACAAAAAGCACAAGAGGCACAAAGGCGCGGAGGGTGTCAGAAGTCGGAGGTCGGCGGGCGGAGGCCGGTTTCCCCTTTTGCGTTCTCTGCGTGCTTTCGCGGCCAAGAGTTTTGACACGAATTTCACGAATGAACGCGCATTGAACCTGCCGAGTGCCCCGGTGCTTATTCCCAAGGGCATCATGGTTGCGTCCCGCGTCCCGTGTTTTGCGAACTTTGGTTTGGAGAGTTCGGAAGTTTCAACGCATGAGCCAATCCCTTACCCCCATCTCCATTCCCACCCGCTCGTCGCGGGGGGCGTCGGCCCTTCCCGGTTGGAGCCGGAGAGGGTGACCTCGCCCTCCTCAATCCTGTATTCCCCATCCCCGCCTTGTGTTGCTTTGGGCAATAACCGTGGAATTTCTTGAACACCAAAGAAAAGTGGTGCTGGTTCTTGAAGCCCAAGTCACCCGCCGTCTCCTGCGCATTGCGTCCAGCCGCCAAGCCGGCCCGCGCGCGGCGCATCCGCTCCTCCAGCATCCAATCGCGCGGGCTTTGGCCTTTGGTCTCGTGAAAGAAACGGCCCAATGTCGAAACAGAAACGCCACAGTTCTTTGCCAATGTGTCGGTGCACCAATGAGCGCGGCCCGCGCGCTCCGGCCAGTCCGTGGTCTGCTGCAAGGTTCGGCTCATGATTTCCCTTTCCATTTTCCAGCCCGCCCAAGGTGTTCCCGATTGTGCGGCGCAAGGCACAATGAAGCCGGATGGCTTCCCAAGGACTTTGGTTGGATACGTTTTTCACCATAAACGGCACCCCTTCATGGGCCGCGTAACTTTGGTCGTACAAAATGCGCTTCTACTTATGTAACTAGGGAAAATCCCCAAATTGTTACAAGAATTCTGAAATTATTTTTCCGGTAAGTCGGCCGCAGGTTGGAACGGAGGGCCAAGGAAAGGATAGAAGATGACTCGCCGTTACCCAACCGTCACGGAGGGCAACCCAAGCGCCGCTCAACTCAGCAGGCGCACCAGATGGCGCATTTCATCCTCGATCTGGTCCGGGCTCATTACGGTCCGGGCAATTTCCGCGTACAAGATCTCGCGGTAGCGAACACGCAGCCGGTGCACCGCGACACGGGCGGCGCCTTCGCTCATTCGCAAGCGCGAAGCCACTTTGGCGTACGAATCGCCACGGTCGCCCTCGAGGAAATGCCGCACGCTGGCAAAAAAGCGCTCCGTCCCGTCCTCGACCGCCTCGGCCGCCAGCCGATCGAGCACCTGTTGAAGCAGCGTCAGCACCCACTGGCGCTCGAAGATTTTCTCGGGCGTGCGGTCATCCAGGGGCTCCCGCCGGTAGCTCAATTCGAGGGCGCGCGCATCCCCGGAAGCGATGGGCCGGCCACCCCCGCGTTTCTGACAGTTCGCCCGATCCCGCTCGTCGGCCAGGAAGCGGTTCAGGAGCAACAAAAGAAAGTAGCGAAATTTGCCCTTCTCCGGCACCAACGATTTGAGGTACTGCCGGTCGATCAAACGGCAAAAGAATTCCTGGGTCAAATCCTTGGCGTCGTCGGGACGGTGGCCCTGCCGCCGAAGATAACTGTAAACGGGCGGCCAATAGGTCGCGCACAGCTGCGCCAGACCTGCGTGAGCCCGCTGCGAGTCATCCCCGCGACCGGCATCGAGGACGGTGGCCCAGTGCGTTTCCGTCACCCAACCGTCTCCGCGGGCGGGTTGGCTCAATGGGGCTACGACCGCGGGCATGGGGGTCCCTTTCAATCGTGGGCCAAAGCACCCTTGAGGCGGTGGCAACGGAACATCCGAATGGCATTCATATTTTCAGCAACCGGAAACCGTCGAGAAAACACCGCGAACCGACCGTACTCACCAGGAGGCAATCGTGTTTCGGCTTTCTGCCGGATAGCGAAACAGGCCCGCATGCTCATGTCAACGGGAACCGGGTCACATCATCGGTTTCCGCGGCTTCGTCGGCGACTCCTGATGTCGGCTCCGGCTTTTGCAGGCGCGGCAGAAATCCCCAAGACCCAACCTCACCGCCCGACCTTGCCCGCCTGACCCACCCCGCTGAGCATGGCCACTTCGTCGTCTGTCAGTGCCCGCGACCAAAGGGCCGCCTCCTCCAATTCCCCCCGGAAATGGCGGACCACTTTGCCCGCGTCCGTCTCCGCCCCGATGAGCAACGGTTCCCGATTCTCCTGTAATGCGCCACTCCAAGGCTTGGTGGCCAGTCGCCGGCCATCGCAAAACAGGTCCAGGGTCCGGCCATCGTAACGGCCAACCAGATCATGCCAGGCGGTGGCTTCGATCTGCGAAACCGGAAAACTGACCATCGCCCAGCCCCGGTCGGTTTGGATTTCAAATCCGATGTCGCCGCCCGGCGTCTCCGGCCGGTCCGCGCCGAACAGGTTGAACTGAACCTCCTCGCGACTACCGCGCTTGCCGAACAAAGCGGCGTCCCAGACGCCGCGGGGATCCCGCGCCCGCAGATACACCGTGAGCGCATCCGGGCGGCGCGGCAAATCCGGGCCGGCATCGAAGTACGCGCCATCGAGAAGCACCACGTCCGTGTTGGCGCTCGCGCCGGGGCCGGTGGCGCGCACGTTCAGCTCGAACTTTTCCCAGCCGGGAATGTGCCGCAACGGCGGCCGCGCGCCATGACCGCCGGTGTCCAGCGGCCACCAGGCCATTGCCTCCTGCCGCAGGGCCTTGAGCTGTGGCGTTTCCAGAAAACGACCGGTTTTAAGCCGCTTCGTGGCGGCCTTGGTCACCTTGAGGCGGATGTCCTTGAACTGCACGAGCGTGGGCGGGCCACTGTGCAACTGGAGCGCCAGGATGCCCTGGAGTTCCCGGCGGCGCGAGTCGTAGTCCTCGACTTCCGCGGCCAGCCGGCCATCCACGCGCAATATGATTTGGGGGCCAACGCAGGTCAGGTGATATTCGTGCCAGTCTTCGAGGCGAAACCAGGCCGGGCCATCGGCCTCCGGGATCTTGGTGGCCGTGCGTTTGCCTTCGGCGTCGAAGACCGCGCGTTCTCCGCGCATGGCCAGCGTGTGGCGGCCAAACTCGTCATAGAGCCGCGCCAGCCAGGGGGTCTGGAGGTTGTTGTCCATCTGATAACCGCAAACATCATGGTCCGGGAGCAAACGGCTGCGGAATTGAAAGCCGTTGTTGATGCCCCCCTCGCCGGACAGCCGGGATTTTATTTTGAGCTCGAAGTCCGCCAGCTCGCCGCCCTCCCAGACGAGGTATTGGTTCACCGTGCAGGGATGCTCCTTGGTAATGCGACCGGTGATCGCGCCTTCCTCCACGGCCCAGTAACTGGGATCCGGGGTTTCCCAGCCGGCAAGGGACCGGCCGTCGAAGATGGATTGAAACCCTTCCTCCCCCCGCGCAACGACGCCGCTGGTAGCGAACAGGGTGACGCACATGAGTTTCCCCAGTTGCCGGGCTCGCTTCATCGGTGGTGTCATAAGATTGGTAGGTGAGTATTTATCGAACGACATCGTTCATGTTGCGCCAGCCCGAATACCTTCCCGGAATTCCTGCAATGAATCCCAAAGGGATTCCGGCTTCGAGCCCAGGGTTGCGAAACAGGAGCTACCCTGGGAAATCTGGTCGCAGGAAAGCAACCCCAACGGGGTTGCGACTCGGCGACGGATGTGCGACACAACCCCGTTGGGGTTGAAATCAATGCCGACCGCGACCCAGGGTAGCTCGTTCCTCGCAACCCTGGGCTGAAGGATACAATCCCTTTGGGATTGAAAAACCGTGAGTATTCCCCTTGCTCCGTTCTGGTTTTCCGGCGGGCAGAATTCGGATGGGGAAGCAATTGCGTCATTTTGCTGCGCTCCTCACCAAACGAAGGCGGAATTCATCCCGCTGCAATCCGATCTGGGCGAAGGGTATTTTCTCAAAACCGGGAATCTTCGCAAGCGCCGGGGCGTCCTCGCGGAGCTGGAAGTCCAGTTTCGCGGCGTTGACGAAGCCCGGGTCGCTGGTCGTCACGAAACTGTCGGTCACGTCCCAATTGCCGGTTTGCACAGCCTTACAATTCACGATCAGATTGCCGCTCGCGTGATTGCGCCGCGGTTGGCCGGCAAATTCCATGAAGCCTTTCAGTTCAGGATACCGGTCGGCGTACGGCGGCTTCGTAATGTCCACGTCCTTGAGCAGCTTTTCCTGCCACAGTTCCCCTGTCAGATACTCCTGCCACATTTTGTCATTCCACGGCGCGCTGCCGAGAGCCAGCGGGCATTCGACGAAAATGCAGTTGCGCACCGTGTTGTCATGGCCGCCGTGCGAAAAGACGGCGCCAAAACTGCCGCCGGCGGCCCGGTAAAAAATATTGCCGAACACCGTCTGCCCGCCTGCGCCGTCGTCGAAATACACCGCACAACTGCCATGGCTGCGGGTGCTGCCGATATGGTGCCAGAAGTTGTAGCGCAGCACCGAGCCGCGCTCGGACGGATTCCGCCCCATGTAAAACGAGCCGCAATCGTCGGTCTCCATCCCGGTGTGATGGATTTCGTTGAACTCGATAATGTGGTCGTTGCCCGCGAGACCAATGGCTTGATGCGGTCCGTCGTTGAGCAAATTGTGGGCGAGCCGGACGCCCACGCCATCGAGGTGGACGTGGTACGCATGGGTACGCTGGCGGCGCGAAACATCGTGGATGTGATTGTTCACCGCTTCATGCCCGCTGGAGGTCAGGGTCTTGCGGTCGCCACCCCCGATCTTGAGGCCAGCGGTGCCGGTATCGAAGATGTCGCAAGCCAGCACGCGGTGTTGCGCGCCGCCTTGCACCACGACGCCGTCCATCCCCGTGTTGCGAACGCGACAAGCGACGATGGCGTCGTTTTGTCCACCCTTGATTTCAATTCCGTTCCCCGCGCATGCCTCGATGGTGAGGCCGCGCAGGGTGGCATACGACGCGTTGCGCAGCGCAATGACGGGCTGGGTCAGCGTGGACAACACCACCCGCGCGCCGCGCAGTGGCGCGGGCGGCCAGAAAAACAACTCGCCGGAATTGCGGTCAATGAAGTATTCCCCGGGTTGATCCAGTTCCTCGAGGAGGTTCACCGCGAAGAACCGGCGCTTGCCAGAGTTGCCACTTCCCAGTCCGTAATGATGTTGCTTGGCGAGCGTGATGCGATGCTCGTTGGTGTCGATGGTCAGAACGCGGATCGTTTCGCTGCTCCAATCGAAGCACCAGTAGCCTTGCAACCAGACGGCGGGCGCGCCCAGCCAGCGGGCCGGGCGGTCGCCCTCGTAGGCGAACGCGCCCAGTTTGTCCGAAGCGTGCTTGCGCCACGGGGCCGGGCCGCTTTCAATCACTTTGGCGATCTCCGCCCAACCGTCATTCGGCCAGCGCGCGAGCATCATGCGCTGGTCGTTGAAAAACAGCTCGGGCACCAGGGCGGCACCGCTGAACTGATCCGGGAACGCTCCATAGTTGGTGATCCCCAGTGACCGCAAATCCACGCGCCGGACCTGCGAGCGGGCGGCGGCATCGAGTCTCTGGAGAATGTCCGGCGCGCTGACCGGTTGGAATGCCTTCGCCGGCAGGGTGCGACCGCCCACCAGTCGCACCTCGTTCCCTTCAACCGCCCGATAAACCACCGGCCGGTTTGATTCCCCGCCATCTTCGGGACCGAGTTCGAAGGTGGACACCAGCGCATACTCTCCGCCGTGAATCCAGACCGTCACTCCATCGGGCGGCAGCCCGCTGCTTTGTTTGAGCGACCGCACCGCGGCTTGCGCCTGTTCCAAAGAGGCAAACGGCGACCGGCGCGTTCCGGGATTGGAGTCCCTGCCATTGGTAGCGACATGAAATTCGGTCGCCTGGGCCGCGAACACACCGGCAAGCAGGAAAGCGATTTGGAGCTGCTTCCCTTTCCCTCCGTGCGCGAGAACTCTTAAAGCTTGTTTGAAAACTACGAAGGGTGCGGTTGTCGGGAAAAAGGCCGGTTGGCGAGGCGCGACGCAGGAGAATATCCCTGGTGGATCTTCGACTGAGGAGCAAAGAAGCCAGGCGGACTTTTGCGCGACAACCCTTCGGGCGGCGGGTCTTTTGGCCGTGGGCGGCGTTGGCTCGCTCGGCACAGCCCGCTGCGGGGATGCTTCGACCTCGCCGCCTTGCCCACACGCAAAATCCCTCGCCGCAGCGCCCCGCGTAGTTTTCCAACAGGCTCTTAGTCGTTGCATCGAGCGGAGATATATCCGGTTCGGAATGCAGTCTCAAGGGATTCGTCGGCCATGACTCAGTGGCAGGCGGGTGACGGTCCCGGTCCCGATCGCGAAAGTGCCGGAGCGCGGCTGTGTGCAACGCACCAGCCGCTGCACCCTGGAAAACTCTGGGGCATCTGGCGAAATCCAACCGATAAGTATTGCGAAACTGCTGCGGCTGGTCTGCGACCCAGCCGCGCTCCGTGGGAAGCGCAGGCATGCACCTATGTGGCCTCGATCCATTGGTACTGCCTTAACGGTTCGCGACGAGGACAAACCCACGAACCTATGTTGACATGCACGGAAGCCTGAAATACAAACTCAACATGAAAGCCGTGCTAGACCGCAGCCTACTCTCGAACCTCTGGGGGCGTATGAACGACTTGGCCTTAGGCCTTCGACTGGTATATGCAGGGCCCTGGATACTTGTGTTGGTGGGGACACTGTTCATTCCGCCTTTGCGATACGAAGATGATGTTTGGATCAACCTCGGGACCTCGGCTGTTTTCACAGTCTTGGCTTCTATTTCTCATCGTTTCTTGCTTCGTAACCTACCGCTTTTTGTGACCACATTACTCATTTCCGCTGTTCCCGTTGGACTGGGAGTTTATAGACTTTTGACGATGGAGTTGGCTGCTTGGGAGATCGTTGCTTTTGTACTCGTCGACGTTTGGCTGCTGCTATTGCCGGCATCATTAGTTCTTTCGCTTTTGGCTGACACGACGGCAAAGCGCAGGGATACTCTGAAGCATCAAGCCAGTTGAATTAACCCTCATTTCAGCACAATTCCACCGGCAAATCCGGACACGGTCAGCCCATTTGCCAACTTGACAGCGCACCCCGTTCGGATTTCCTGTGTCCCGCCGCCGAATTTGTCAGTGAACAAAGACTCCGGCATAATTCAAACCATTATATGTTTCTTAAACCGCTTCGTTGGATCCTAAATGTCGGGTTGGCGTTGTTCCTTGTGATCGGCGGCGCGGGCTGCGCGCGATCCCACTTTCAGTCGAACATCACGTCCACCGCCAAGCCCTGGACGCGGCTGAATTTCAACAGCGATCCCGAGCGCTTCCAGTTTGTGGTGGTGAGCGACCGCACCGGGGGCGTGCGGCCCGGGGTGTTCGAGGAAGCGACCCGGAAGATCAACCTGCTGCAACCGGAGTTCGTGATGAGCGTGGGCGATTTGATCATGGGCAACACCACGAACCGCGCGCAGATCGCGGCGGAATGGCAGGAGTTCAACGGGTTCGTGGACCAACTGGAGATGCCGTTCTTTTATGTGCCGGGCAACCACGACATCACGAATCCGCTCATGGCGGAGGAATGGATCAAACGGTTTGGACAGCCTTGGTATCACTTCGTGTATCGCGACGTGCTCTTCCTTTGCCTCGATACGGAGGACCCGCCCCCGAGTCGGATCAGCCCGGCCCAGCAGGCTTACGCCGCCCAGGCGCTGGCGGAGAATCCGAACGTGCGGTGGACGCTGGTGTTCATGCACAAACCGCTTTGGGACTACCCGGAAGACACCGGCTGGGCGGGCATCGAGGCGCTGCTGGCCAAACGCCGCCACACCGTGCTCGCGGGTCACCGCCACACGTACACCAAGTTTGAACGCAACAACACCAGCTACATCGTGCTCGGCACCACCGGCGGCGGCAGCAAATTGCGCGGCCGCGCGTTCGGCGAATTTGATCAGGTCGCCTGGGTGACGATGACCGACCAGGGACCGCGAATCGCCAACCTGCTCCTCGACGGCATCTGGGATGAAAACATCCTGACGCAGCCGATGGTGCAAACCATGCGCACCGCGCTCGCCGGCAAGGCGGTCAACTCGGAGCTGCTTTTCAACAAGGGTGAATTTCGCGGGGGTCCGGTATTTCCGGGCGCCGCCGCCAAATTGGAGATCAGCAACGATGCGGACATTCCCATGAAGTTCAGCGTGCGGTTCAATTCCACCGATCTGGTCCATGCCCGACCAGCGGGCGCGGAACTGGTATTGCCACCCAAAACCACCGAGTCAATCAGTGTGCAGTTTCAAGTGAGCGAACCGGTCAAAGTCACCGAAATGGCGCCGCTCACGGCCGACTGGACGATCACTTACGAATTCCCCGGCGTTCCGCCCGCGGAAATCAAGGGCCGGTATCAATGGTAACCGGCAGCTCGGTCGCCGAGGCGGACCCACCAACGAATCGAGCGGCGCATACATTTTGAAGAGTCTTCACAACCCGGCCCCGTAGCGGCGTCTCGGCCGAGCGCCGCCAACTTGTATTTCAAGATCAGCAACGGTTTCGTCAGGCGGCGCGAGACTGTGGGAGGGCCAAGTCATAACACTCATTCCGCGAAACGCCGGCTCGCGAGTACGCTCGCCCCACCAAAATGAGGCTTATCAAACTACTTCTAAAGAATGCGGCGCTCTGCCGAGCCGCCGCTACGGCGTCGCCCGGGCCCGGAAAGAACGGCCCGGAGAAGTGACCGTCACCGAGTTCGTGAACCTTGGCGCACCCGTGAGGGGAATGCTATTGGTGACCACGGCGGCCCAGTTCACCAGGTTGGTGGAGCTTTCCAGCACGTAAGTGGTTCCTGGTTTCCCGGCCACCCCCAGTTTCAATTGGCCGCCGACCGGCACCGCGGTTTCCCAGCTCAGCACCGGTACGCGGCTCTGAAGGGTGAACATGTCGAGGACATCGTTATTGTCATCAAACGTCTCCCAGGAAAGGACCGGGCCGTTCACCTGCATGATGTCGAAGTGATACTTGCTCCACTCGACCTCGACGAACGGCCAGTCCGCCACCACCTGGGTGTCGAGGAAGCCGCCGCCGCCGCCGCTGACGATGTAAACCACGCCGTTGGTCGCGCCTCGTTGATAGGAGTGCTGATGGCCGCTGATGACAATATCCACGTTCTTCTGGGTGAAGAGCGGCACCCAGTCGGTGCGGACGAAACCTTCGCCGATGTATCCGCCGCCGTTCCACACGTTGCAGTAGGGCGGTTTGTGGAAACAGACGATGCGGAAAGCAGCCTGCTGGGTTTCGGGCCGGCTGAGTTCCGCTTGCAGCCAGGCGTATTGATCGCTGGCGGTGCTGGTGGGCACTTCGCTGTCGAGGAAAATGAAACGGCTGTTTCCGTAATCGAAGGCAAACCAGGATTCATTGCCCGGCAGCGTGCTGTAGGCATAGGCCAGGGCGTGTTCGCCGTCATGATTGCCCCGGGCGTATATGACCGGCGTCGTCTGGGCGGCGTTGAGGGTTTCGAGCGGTTTAAACCAGTAGTTGTGCCATTCGGAAATCGAGTTGCCGTTGTTCACCATGTCCCCGGCCACGCAAATCATGTTGGGGGCGTGCGCCAGAAGATTGGTCACATGCGTCGCAAGCGTGACGGTGCCATTGTGGTTGTCCCCCCACCACGCGGTGACGAACGGACTGGAACGTTTGGGAGCGGTTATGAAGGTGTAGGTGGCCGTGGAGCTGGTGCCACTGCGCACGCGGTAAACATACTCCGTCTCGGTCGCCAGACCCGGTATCGTGGCGCGATGCACAAAATGGGTGGCGTCAATTTGCAAGGTCTCGATCTGGCTGAGGGTGTGCTCGGTGATGTTGCTGCGCCCCCAATCCACATAATGCCGCGCGAGGTTGCCGTCGGTTTCCCAGATCAACGTCATCGCGTCGGTCCGGACATCTTGCAGCATCGGCAGCTTGGTGATCGTCGGTGTGGGCAACGAAACCGGCTTTTGCAAGCGCACGATCAGGTCGTCGGCCATGCTGTCGTTGTCGGCGTCGCGCCGGTGCTTGCCGACAATTTCCAGCCGGAGTTTGCGCGTGCCGACCGGCAGCAGGCCGGAGAGGTTGCGTTGCAGCCAGACGCTATTGGCGGCGATGATGCAGCGGACGGCGGACAACTCCTGGTTGGCGCCGTCGAGATAGCCGACCCGATAAAAGACCTGGTCGTCAAACGTGCCGGCGCCGTACCAATTCCGCAACCAGGCTTCCGCATCGAGCGCCGCCCCAGTGTCGAGGTCGCTGGCGGTGAAGCCGGCGGCGATCAAATCAATATCCTGCCGGACGACGGCGTTGGTGGCCGACGTGTTGATGCCCCCGTGAAGGAAATTGGCGCCGGCGTGGGGGGAGCCTTTGGTCCCGGCGCTGGTGAGCACCAGCGGACTACCGGCGACGGTCTGCCAGCTGGCAAACAGCAACTCGAAGCCGCCATTGGTTTGGAGCGCCTGGCCGAAAAGCGGATTGGGGCCCGGGATCGACCCGGAAACGGAAAAGTTGTTGTCGGAAGCATCCGTCAACGCCGGATAACTGACGGACGTAAGCTTGATTCGATAATTGTTAGTGTCTCCCAGCGACGGGCTGATGGCCCAGAGATAATTGCTCTGGTTCAACCCGACCTGGGCCAGGCTTTGGAAGAAGACGCCCCCGCGAAGAAGATCGATCTGCACCTGCCCGTTCGGATTGGCCACCGTCCACGAAATGGTCTGCGAGGTGCCGGCGGTGTAGTTTTCGCCGCCATTCGGGCTGACCACCTGCAGCGAACTGGGCGTGGCGGGGATTGGGATTCCGGCCGCCGTTGGCCCACCCAGCGCGGCAATGTCGGCGGGGAGCATGGCTTCCGGGCGGAGTTGAACGCTATTCACAAGACCGGCGGCATTTTCCTGATCTTCATCGGCGAACAGGAGCAGGGTTGAACCGATCGCCCAACGGCCGTCAACAGAAGGGCCGCTGACCTGCTGGACTTGCGTGCCGTTGATGAAACTCGTCAGCGTGCCGGCGACACCGTCCACCACCACTGCGAGCCGATGCCAGGTGTCATCGGGCACGTTGCCGCCATAGACGCCGGAGATGCCGAGGCCGCGGGCCGCATTGATGAACCATTCGCCATCATTATTGTTGGCCGGCGTTGTCTGATAGAGGACCGCCCAAGGGTCCACATGGCTCGGAAACATCACATCGAAGATCAGGGTATATTGATTGAGCAGGCTGCCGCCGCCATTGGCCCCAAGCCCGTGGGTCATGGTGAAATAGGTCCCGCGTGTAAACGAAGCCACCTGGGCCGACTGCCCGCCGATGGTGGCGCTGGTGAAGCTCACTCCTGCGCTCTGGGCGGGCGCGGCAAAACCGGTGGTCAAAGCGACCCCGCCCACCGACGAGTTGAGCTTGCCGTTGAACTCGTGCTGGGCAACGGCGCCTCGCAACGGCGAAGCAGCAAAGCCAAGGGTCACAACCAGGAAGGTAACGAAGGTTTGTCTCATAAAAATTCCATCAACTCATTTGTCGGCCGGCTTTTTTTCGGCGACCGGCTGCCCGTCCGGGCGGGTGCCACCGGCCATCGCTCCTTCCACCTTGGCGCGGAGCTGAACCATGCCGGGGGAGGTGCGCATGCGCGGCGGCAGGGCATCAATTGCTTTTAAAGCTTCGCCAAACACCGCCCGTGCTTCCTGCGTTTTCCCCGCGGCAAGCAGGATCTCCCCTTTCCACGCCAGCCAGCTCTCCTTCCGATTCGCCCGGGCAATGATGGTCTCCAGTCGCACCGCGGCCTGGTCCGGCCGCTGGCGTTTCAGTTCGTAATCGATCGCGGCCTTCTGGAAGGTCACCACCCAACCCAACCGCTCCAGCCCTTCGTCCAGCCCGCGGATGGCCTCGTCCGCCCCCAACTCGCTCGCTTGCAGGCTGGCGCGTTCGAGAAACTCTTCAGGTTGCGGACTGGCGGCCACCGCGATGGCCTGCGAATAATCGGCAATCGCCGCCCGGCGCTCTCCCAGACGGGTGAGCACCCGCGCGCGACCGAGCAAGGCCACGGTGTTCGTCGGAAACCGCGCGAGAAATTGATCCAAAGCCACCCGGGCCAGCTGGTATTCTCCCATGTCCACGTGCAACTGCGCCCGGCTGAGCAGAACCGCCCCGGAATCCGGCGCCAGTTTCTCCGCGGCGGCATAATCGTTCCGGGCCTCCACCCAATTTCCATGCAACCGGTACATGTCCCCGCGCTGCAGCAACGCCTCCACGTTGTTCTGGTTGGTGCTGATCTGCGCGGTGAGCAGCGCGATGCGCGCGGTCAAATCCTCGTGCGCCAGAATCCGGCCCGGGCCGGCGGTCGCCAGCGCCAGGATCAGCCCAATAGTAAACCTGACCTTCATCTTGATTGACGGAAGCTGCATTATTCTGGCGATTGCCGGGCCGCGTGGCAAGCGGCGCTGCTCCGTGTTTCCTTGTTCTCGAAGCGCACCGTCGATAGGCTCAACCCAAGTTATGATTGGATATTTGCGTCGGTTGGTCGTTTTTGCCGCGATTCTTTTCTGTTCCCTGGGCGCGTTCGCCGCGCCGCGGGCGGCGCATGTTTTCATCATCAGCATTGATGGGGGCAACCCCGAAGTCATGCAGCGCAGCCCGATGCCGGTATTGCAAAGGCTCGCGCAAGAAGGGGCGCACACGTGGCGGGCGCAAACCATCGTTCCGTCGCTGACCTTGCCGTCGCATACTTCCATGCTCACCGGCGTCCGGGCGGACAAGCACCAGGTCCTGTGGAACAATTGGATTCCCACCAATGGCGTGGTGCGCGTGCCGACCCTCTTCGCCGTGGCCCGCCCGGCCGGTTTTTCCACCGCCATGTTTGTGGGCAAGGAGAAGTTCCGTCACCTGCTCCAACCCGGCACGGTGGATGTATTCAATTTTGATCGCGCTTCGTCGGTGGAAGTCAGCAAAAGCGAAAGCGGCGGAGCGGCCGACATGAAGAAAGAAGGCAACGTTTCGGCCCGGGCGGTGGCCACGGACGCGGCGGATTACATTGTCAAACACAAGCCCAATCTCTGTTTCATCCATTTTGCCGACCCGGATACCATTGGCCACACATTTGGCTGGGGTTCGCCGCAACAAATCAAGGCCTTCGCCGAAACGGATGCGGCCTTGGGCATTGTTTGCCAGGCGCTGCGGCGGGCCCGCATCGAAAAGGACAGCGTTATCATCATCACCGCCGACCACGGCGGGCACGGAAAAGGGCACGGGGCCGGCACGCCCGAGGACATGACGATCCCCTGGATTGCCTGGGGCAAAGGGGTCAACCGCGGCTACGAAATTACCGTCCCGGTGAATACCTGCGACACCACGGCCACGGCGCTCTGGCTGCTGGGCATCCAACCGCTGACGTCCCTTGACGGGGTGCAGGTCTTCAGTGCGTTTGAGTGATTTGAGATGGTGCCCGTTGACTTGATTTTTTGACCGGGATTCTGGTTGGTGCACCCGGTCAACGGTGGATCAAGCAACCGAACCATGCCGGCAATCCGGAGGCAAGCGCAGAACCGCTAATGCCGTGCCTCGGCCCTTGATGCAGGATTGACTCCAGCGGACACCGGCGCATCTTGGTGCACCACCACCACCACCACCACCACCACGAATCGATCAAGGCAAAGGTGAGTCACGCCAGCGCCGAAATGAACTGAAACATGAACAGCCTGAGAAGCGGCCTCGCTCTGATCGTCCTGACAATGCTCAATGTTTGCGTGTCTGGCCAGACCAGTTCCAGCTCCGCCGGGAAGACTTTTGCCGGCCGGGCGGGTGGTGTCTTTCGCGGTTATGGATTGTCTCCGATTTTCTTGCAGGCAGACTCCGGCCATGAACCCAAACCAGGCCAGTGAACTGATTTATTCCTACGACCTGGGCACCGAGGGCGTGACGGATTTCGGCGTGCAGCTGCCGGACATTCCCGCCGGCAAGACGCCGATCCCGCGCAGGGCGCGCGCTTCGCGTGGCGTTTGCGGGCCGGGCCACGGGCCGGCTGGCCGGCACGGTGCGCAGCGTGGATTATCTACTGATGCGGGCGGACGGCCGCATCGACCTCGACATCTGCGCCACCATAGAGTCGGACGATGGCTGTCGCATCGCCCTCGCCGCCGATGGCGTGGCATTGCCGCAACCGGGCGAGCCGGTGGTGTCATTTCGGGAGGATGGGCGCCTCACCACATTCGTGCCAGGTTGGCCACGAGCTACCCAGGGTTGCTTTTGCCCAAATGCCCTCCATGCTGAAGGCGTTGCCTGCTCGGCTCGTAGCAGCGGACGTGAGTCCGCTCCAATTGACCTGACTCCGTTGGCGTTGAAGGCTGCGGCTATGTCCGTGGGTTGCGTTTATGGATGCCTAATTTGTTGCCATCGGGATCGAGAATGATGGCCGCCCGGCAGGCCGGCAGATCGAAGGGTTCGACGGCGAATAAAACATTATGACGGC
>CAZIJO010000010.1:0-891 GCA_964539515.1 uncultured Bifidobacterium sp.
AATCTCGAGCGACTCGTGGCGGACCAGTTTCGGGCGGCCTCGGCCCGGGTGGTGGGTCTGCACATGCGCATCCTGCGCGCCATGGAAACCCCGGGTCCCTTGTTGGAAACCTTCGGCGCCATCGGCGTTGCCCTGGTCTTCCTGTATCTGGCCTCGCAAGGCAACCAGAAGCTGAACTACGCGGACTTTGGAGGCGTGCTCCTGGCCATGTTCGCGATGTACCGCCCGATCAAACAACTCGCCCGCTTGCAGAACAGCTTCCTCCAGGCCCACGCGGCCAGCCAACGCGTGTTTGAGTTGCTCGCCCTGAAAAGCGCGATTGCCGAACCGGTCGCACCCAAACCGCTTCATGCGGCCGGGGCGGATGTGCAATTTGAGAATCTGGAATTTGCTTACGGAGAAAAAACCGTGCTGCGTGGCGTCAATCTTACGGTGAAAGCGGGTCAATTGGTGGCGCTGGTCGGCACAACCGGCTCCGGCAAGACGACGCTCACGAATTTGCTGCTCCGGTTCTACGACCCGCAACAGGGTGCGGTGCGCATCGGAGGGACGGACATCCGGGAGTTCGCCACCCACGACCTGCGCAACCAGATCGCGGTGGTGACGCAGGACACCGTTCTGTTCAACGACACGATCCGCCGCAACATCGAGTTGGGCCGTCCCGGAGCGGACGAGGCGGATATCATTGCGGCCGCGAAGCACGCCCACGCGCACGAATTCATCATGGAAAAGCCGGAGGGCTACAACACCGTGGTCGGAGAAAAAGGCGTCTTGCTGTCGGGCGGCCAAAAGCAACGTATCGCCATCGCCCGCGCCGTAGTCCGCAATGCGCCCATCCTCATCCTCGACGAGGCGACCAGCGCGCTGGACACCGAAGTCGAACGCGCCGTG
>CAZIJO010000010.1:901-50504 GCA_964539515.1 uncultured Bifidobacterium sp.
AACGCAATGGTAGGCGGAAGAGCGGTAACTTTAGTACAGGAAGCGCTCGAAGAATTGATGCAGGGTCGCACGACATTCTGCATCGCCCACCGGCTTTCGACGATCCAACGCGCGGACGTGATCGTGGTGCTGGATCAGGGACGGATCGTTGAAACCGGACGGCACGAGGAATTGATTCAACGCGGCGGCATCTACCAGAAATTGTACGAACTGCAATTTCGCGACTAGTTTTGGTTGTCGCCAGGAGCGGCCAAACCGGCGTTCCCGCCGCACCATTTTTGTGCGTGAACTTGCACCCGAAACCCTTCAGAATCGCAGCATGAAACCCACGCTGGCCGAGCCAGCGGCGTTTTCGCTGGTGGTTGGATTGGCATCATGAAGTTGGCGCAACGATTCCCATGTCTGGTGTGGCTGCCGCTGCTGGCACTGGCCTTGGCGTTGAGTTCACCCCCGCTTCCGGCGGCCGAGAAACGCCTGTCCGGGCGGGAAATCTATCGTCAGCAGTGCGCCAAATGTCATGGGCGGGAGGGCCAGGGCGTGAAGGGCAAATATGACGAAGCCCTCCACGGGGACCGTTCGTTGGAGAACCTCACCCGTTACATTGACAAGGCCATGCCCGAGGATGATCCGGGCCGGTGCGTGGGCGAAGACGCGGCGGCGGTGGCCCGTTACATTTACGAAGCATTTTATTCCCGGGAGGCGCGCATCCGCAAACATCCACCGCGGGTGGAACTCGTCCGGCTGACCAACCGGCAGTATGCCAATGCGGTGGCGGACCTCTTCAAACATTTCACCGGGCCCGACGGTGCCGCGACCGGCGAATCGGGCTTGCGCGCCGTTTACTACGACACGAAGGATTTCAACGGTGACAAGAAAGTGCTGGAGCGCGTGGATCGCCGGATCGATTTCGATTTCAATGACGTTGCCGGGGAACCGAAACTCACGAGCACGAATGGCTTCTCCGTCCAATGGGTTGGATCGTTGGTCGCGGAGGAAACCGGGGATTACGAACTGATCTTGCAAACCCCCAACGGGGCCCGGCTCTGGGTGAATGATCCGGAGGAGCCCTTGATTGATGCCTGGGTCGCCTCCGGGCAGCTTGACGAGCACAAGGCCAAACTCCGCCTGCTGGGAGGGCGGATTTATCCGCTTCGGTTGCAGCTGTTCAAGTTCAAGGACAAGCGCGCTTCGGTGTCCTTACAATGGCGGCAGCCCCACGGCACCCGACAACCGATCCCGGCCCGAAATCTGTCCACCGCCACCGCGACACCGACGTTCGTTGTGACCACCCCGTTCCCACCGGACGATAGCAGCGTGGGGTATGAACGCGGCGTGGCAGTTTCCAAAGCCTGGGATGAAGCGGCCACGCAGGCTGCCATTGAAGCGGCGAATTACGTAGTGGCGAATCTTGACCGGTTGTCCCGCAGCAAACCGAATGACACCAATCGCCTCGCGCAAATTGAGTCCTTTTGCGCCGAGTTCGTGGCGACCGCGTTCCGCCGGCCACTGACCGACGAGCAGCGGCGCGTGTTCGTTTCGACGCCGTTCAAGACGACGCAGAAAACGGAGGATGCCGTAAAGCGCGTTGTCTTGTTGTCCTTGAAGTCGCCCCGGTTTTTGTATCTCGGCCTGGCGACAGGTAAACCGGATGACTTTGAGATTGCCCAGCGGCTTGCGTTCGGACTTTGGGATTCGCTGCCGGACGCGGAATTGGCCAGGCTCGCCGCGCAAGGCCGCCTGCAGACCCGCGATGCAGTCGCCCAACAAGCCCGCCGCATGTTGAGCGATCCCCGCACCCGCGCAAAAATGCAGGCTTTTCTGCAACATTGGCTGCAGATGGACCGGGTCGAGCCAGTCGCCAAGGACGACCAGCTGTTTCCGGGCTTCACGCCGGAGATTATCGCTGATCTGCGCACGTCGCTGAACATTTTTCTGGAGGACACGGTGTGGAACGGGCCGGGCGACCAGCGGGCCTTGCTGCGGGCGGATTACGTTTTTCTGAACAACCGGCTGTCCAACTTTTACGGTGTGGCCACCAACGGAGTTACACCCTCTCCCCGCTCCACCCCCCTCTCTGGAGGCGCGGTGGGTGAAGGGGGAGAGGGTCACAGATTCACGGATGATTTTGTGAAAGTGACCCTCGATCCCGGTCAGCGCTCCGGCGTATTGACCCATCCCTATCTGCTTTCCATGTTTGCCTATCAGAAGCAAAGTTCCCCGATCCACCGGGGGGTGTTCCTGACGCGCAATATCGTGGGACGGTCGCTGCGGCCGCCGCCGGTGGCCCAGACATTTGACGATGCCAGCTTTGCGCCGGACCTCACGATGCGCGAGAAAGTCGCCCAACTGACCCGCTCCCAAGCCTGCCAGACCTGCCATTCGGTCATCAACCCGTTGGGCTTCAGTCTTGAGCATTACGATGCCGTGGGCCGGTTCCGCACTCGCGAAAACGACCGGCCGATCGACGCAACGAGTGAATACATCACGGACGAAGGGCAAACGATCCGACTGGCGGGCGGGCGGGATGTCGCGGATTTCGCCATCCAAAGCGAACAGGCCCAGAACGCTTTCATTGAACAGTTGTTTCATCAGGTTGCCAAACAGCCGATGCTCGCTTACGGTCCGGAGGTCATGACCCATTTGCGCCAGTCGTTTGTTGCGTCGCAGTTCAACCTGCCCCAGCTGCTGGCAGAAATTGCCACCTGGTACGCCGGCCACGGCGTGGAATCATCGTCCCACCCAAGGAAGAAAAAATGAACGCCCTTCACCGCCGGAATTTCATCAAACGCCTGGGCCTCTCCGCGGCCTCGCTCCCGTTTCTGACCGGCCTGCCCAGCCTGGGGCTGGCGGCTCCCGCGCGACCGCGCCAGCGATTGATCATCATGTTCAGCCCGAATGGCACGATCCCGAATGCCTTCTGGCCGGATGAAACCGGCCCGGATTTCAAGCTCAAGGAAATCGTGACCCCGCTCGAGCCGTTCAAGGATCGGCTGCTCTTCCTGCACGGACTCTGCAACAAGGTGCGCGGCGACGGCGACGGCCACATGCGGGGCATGAGTTGCTTGCTTACCGGGATCGAGCTGTTTCCGGGAAACATCCAGGGCGGATCGGATACGCCCGCCGGCTGGGCGAGCGGACCTTCGATTGATCAGGAGCTCAAAGGCTTTTTCCAGAAGAGCGAGCAGACGCGCACGCGTTTTGGATCGCTGGAGTTTGGCGTCGGGGTCACCGACCGGGCGGACCCGTGGACGCGCATGTCGTACGCCGGCCCCAACCAACCGGTCGCCCCCATCTCCGATCCGTATCAGATGTACCAAAAGCTCTACGGCCAGTTGAAGGACAAGGAGAACCTCCAGAGCATCCTCGATGAGGTGCACCAGGATTTGAAAAAGGTTCGCAAGCTGATCAGTCCGGAGGATCGGCGGATGCTCGCCGAGCACGAAGCGCTCGTCCGTCAGATGGAAAAGGAGATCGGGGATGCCAGCCGGCAGCAACTGCGCGTCAGCCCACCGACGTTGGAAGAGGGCGTCGCGGATCAGAACGACAACGTTCCACGGCTCAGCCGGATGCAGATCGATCTGCTCGTCAACAGCTTTGTCAACGACATGGCGCGCGTGGCCACGCTGCAATACACCAAGTCGGTCGGCTCGGCCCGCATGAACTGGCTGGGCATCACGGACGGACACCACCACCTTTCCCACGAGCCGGACAAGGAAACATCGGCGCAGGAAAAACTGGTGAAGATCAACCAGTGGTTTTGCGGCGAATTGCGCTACTTGACCGAGAAACTGGCGAGCACGCCCGAACCCGGCGGCGCCGGCAGCCTGCTCGACCACACGCTCATCGTCTGGACCAACGAATTGGGCAAGGGCAACAACCACACGTTGAGGAACATTCCTTTCCTGCTCGTCGGCGGCGGCTTTGGCTTTCAGATGGGCCGGTCGCTTAAGCTGGGGGAACTGGCTCACAACCGCCTTCATCTCGCCCTCGCCCACGCGGTCGGTCATCGCCTGGAAACATTCGGCAAACCCGCGCTGTGCGAGGGCGGGCCGCTGCAACTCGGCTAACGCTCGCGCTTGCCCCTGGCCGACCGAAGGGCCCTCAAACAAACCAGGCCCTCGGCGGCTATTCTGCGTGGACACCCGCCGGGGAATCTTCAAAATCGCAGGATGAAATCCTCGATGTCCTTGACGACGATGTGGCTCGCCATTCTGTGGACGGGGCTTGCTACGGCCGCGGAGTTGGTCGTTCCCGATAACGTGATCCTCGAGCGCGGCATCGAATACGCCAACCCGGATGGCCAGCATTTGCAGCTCAATCTCGCGCGGCCAAAGCATTTGACCGGCGCTTTGCCGGCGGTGCTGTGCATCCACGGCGGTGGCTTTCGCGCGGGCCACCGGGACGGCAACAATGCGCTGTGCCTGAAACTGGCGCAACGCGGGTTCGTGGCCGCGACCGTCAGCTACCGGCTGGCGCCGAAATATCAATTCCCGGCGGCGGTGCATGACGTGAAAGCGGCGGTGCGCTGGCTGCGGGCGAACGCGGCGAAGTATCAAATCGACCCGGAGCGTATTGGAGTGACCGGTGACTCCGCGGGCGGACATCTGGCCCAGTTCCTTGGCGTGACCGCAGGGGTTGATGAATTCGAAGGCGATGGGGAAAATGCCGGTCAATCCAGTCGCGTGGCCTGCGTGGTCAATCGTTACGGTCCGAGTGATTTCACCAAGTCCTACGACCAGAGCGTGGATGCGGCCGAAGTATTGCCCCTGTTCCTGGGCGGTGACTTGCGAACCGCCCTGCGTCAGCACATCCGCTCCAGCCCGCTAAACTGGGTCACGCCGGACGCGTCGCCCACGCTCATCCTGCATGGCACGGAGGACAAATATGTCGCCTACGACCAAGGGGTATGGCTGCGCGACCGGCTGCAAGCCTGCGGGGTGGAAGTGGAACTGGTGACGTTTGCCGGCGCCGGCCACGGATTCAAAGGCGCGGATGCGGAAAAGGCGGACCGGGCGATGTTTGGGTTCTTGGCTCGGCATCTGCAGGCAGCCACGGCGCCGGGAAAAGCCGCAACTTCGCCCCCGTAGCTCACTGGCCTGCGGGTGGCGTTTTGTTAATCACCTGCTTGGTCTGCTCGATCAAGTCCAGCACCAGCTTCTTCTGGGATTCACTGAGACTGGGATCTTTGGAGAGCTTGTCGAGTTCCACAAGCGCCTGGGGAAACTGGGCATAACGGAAGAAGCGCTGCACCTGGCTCAGACTATCGCGCACCCCTGGACCGGCATTGGCAAACTCAGTTTCGAGTTTCGGCAAATCGACGTTAATGCCATGAAACTGCATGGTGGTGCCTTCTGGTTCCGCTTTCTTGCACCCGGCCAGACTCAGCAGGCATCCGGCGAGGATGACGAGGAGGAATTTGGTGGTTGGAATGGTCGTTTTCATAAGTGGTGGGTTCAAGGTTGACCAGGTTTCCGCGTGGAATGTTCCATCAGCCAGAAAACATCCTGGTTATTGGGGGAAGGGACATTCAAGCCATAGAGCTTGCCGATGGGCGGGGTAGTTCGCGGATCTTTCCATTTGTGAATTTCCGAGTGGCCGTCCACAAACGAAAGCCCGCCCGCCCCGCCGTGATAGCTGCCGGGAAAATCAATCATCACCCATTGCGCGGGATTATTGGGCCAGCCATTCATGCTGGTGCACCATTCGCCGTCATTCATGCTGTCGCAGCGTTCGTCCAGAAACACAATGGTCATGGCCGGCCCAGGCCGGAGCACCTCGCTCATTTTTTGGTATTTGGTGTAGCCCGCGCACCCGGCAAACTGGTCCGCATCGGCGCCATTGAACCAGCTGAGCATCGACATGCTCCGCACCCGCGGAAAGGATTGGCCCTTGTTGGGTCCGGCAGTGATGATGCAGGGATACTTGTCATCCGCCGGGCATCGCCAGATGCCGGCATTGTTCCCGCAATAAGGCCACAGCGGGCTCTTCTTAATGGTGATTTCGGGATTCCAATTGTTCGGGTTGCCGCCATCAACCGCCGAACTGCCACTCCAGGTCATGTCGCCCACCGGCATCCAATCGCCGGGATTGCGCCACGCCGCCGGCACCTTGTCCGCGTTGTCGTCCACGTAAAATCGCCAAGCCAGCATCATTTGCTTGCCGTTGTTCATGCACATGATCCCCTGGGCTTTGAGTTTCGCCCGGCTGAGCGCCGGCAGCAGCATGGCTGCCAGGATGGCGATGATGGCAATGACAACGAGCAACTCGATCAAAGTGAAGGCGGCGGAACGATCACGACACCGACCGGCTACGGGTAACTTACTTGTGGTATCTTTCGTGCCCACCGCTGGGAGTTTTACTGGACTCATAGGTATCCTGCCGATGAGAAACAATTGGCCAGAGCACCCCGAATAATCAAGCGAGAATTTGGGGATCGGGCGGGTTCGTTTGCGCCTACTCCCCCGGGATAAAAGGTTGACGGCTTTCAAAAACGGGCGCATGTATGACTCAACCAAACCCGGTCGCTTACCCCTCTGCACGGGTGGTGCCGGTCTGCGTTTGAGATTTGGAACAACTTAGGACCGTATGAAGCCAGTCATGAACCCAACGATGCGAAGCCGATGCCACAAGGCAAACAAAGGCTTCACGCTCATCGAACTGCTCGTTGTCATTGCCATCATCGCCATCCTGGCAGCCATGCTGTTGCCGGCTTTGGCCAAGGCCCGGGAGAAAGCGAATCGCACCGCTTGTGTGAATAACCTGCGTCAATTGGGCCTGGCCATGACGATGTACACCCACGACAGCAATGATGCCTTGCCCTGGTGTCAGTGGTACAACAATTACGGCCCCAGCTGGATTTATGCGCCCTACCGCGGCCAGGCCCCCGACCCGTTCAAACTCGTCGGCGGAACCTTGGTGGAGAATCCGGATCCGCTCGCCATTTCCAATGTCCTGGCCGGGGTTTACTATCCGTACCTCAATAGCCGGCAGGTTTACTATTGCCCACTCGACAAGATGGGCAACAACGATTTCATCTACCGCATTCAACGGGTTTCCAGCTACATCATGAACGGGGCCGTCTGCGGGTTCGGCAGAATTTCCCGACCCAAGTATAAAATCAGCCAGTTCAGCCCGGCCGCCTACGTGCAATGGGAGCCGAAGGTGAACAACGAGGGCGGTGGGCCGACGGGGCCTTTCGCATACAATGGCGGGCATGACGCCAGCCAGATTCCCAACGACACTGAAGGCATCGGCAACCGCCACGGGAAAGGGGCGGGCATTCTGGGCTTCGATGCCCGGGTGCATTGGATTTCGCTGCTGAACTTCAAGCAGGAGGCAGCCCGCGACCCGGGATTGCTGTACTGCGACCCGCGTTAGGTTTTTCCCTCCCGGAAAGCCTTCGCCGTCCGTCGCCGAAAAGATTTTGCGCTGGCGTCGCGGTTTGGACCATCCTTTCTGCATGTACTTGGTGCGTTCGTTCTTCCTGCTCTTCGCCTCAATCGGGTGGACCAGCGCCACGGAGTTTTCTTTCTTTGAGCCCATGCAACCCCCGCGCCGTTTTCAAGTCATGGTCCATCGTGGGCAGTCCCGTCAGGCGCCGGAGAACACCCGCCCTGCGCTGCAACAATGCATCGAGGACGGATTCGAGTGGGCGGAAGTGGACGTACGCCAGACCAAGGACGGCCAGCATATCCTGGCGCACGACGACGCCGTCACCGATGCCGGCGGAAAAGTGTGGGTGATCAAGGAACATTCGCTGACGGAGCTGCTAACGGTGGATGTCGGTTCGCGGTTTGCCGCACGGTTCGCCGGCGAATCGTTGCTCCCGCTCAAGGATTGCTTCGCGTTGGCCAGGGGAAAGTTAAACTTGTACCTCGACTGCAAGGCGGCCAACCCGGAGCAACTCGCCCGCGAGATCCTTGAAGCGGGCATGGACCGGCAGGTCGTCGCCTATCTCAACCTCGCCGCAGTCAGACGGGTCCAGCAGGTCGCAGCCGGAAAGGTGGCCACCATGACCAAGTGGCGACCGGGGTTGGGCGGCGCCGAGTGGGCGGTGAGCAACGGTCTGGCAGCCGTCGAAATTGACGCCCCCGACCTGACCCCGGCCATTGGCGCGGCATTTCATGGCGCCGGAATCAAGGTGCAGGCCAAAGTGCTCGGAGAATGGGACCGGCCGGAAATGTGGGACCGCGTCATGGCGGCCGGCGCCGACTGGCTACAAACCGATTTGCCGGAGGAAGTATTGGCGCACGCCCTGTGGCAACGCGTGCCGAAACGCCCCGTGCAAATCTCCCTGCATCGCGGCGCGAATCGTTACGCGCCGGAAAACACCTTGCCGGCTTTCGACAAGGCACTCCGGTTGGGGATGGATTACGTCGAGTTCGATGTGCGCACGACCCGGGACGGCGCCTTTTTCCTGTTGCATGATTCGCGATTGAACCGAACGACCGATGGCGATGGCCCGATTAGTGAGGCGACCGCGCAAACGGTGCAGGGACTCAGTGCCGGGGTGAAATTCGGCCGGCCGTTTGCCCGGACCCCGGTGCCCAGCATGGATCAGTTCATGGCAGCGTTCAGCGGGAAGATCGATTTCTATTTCGACGCCAAGGCGATTCCGCCGGCGGCCCTCGTGCAGGCGCTGGAGCGATATGGGATGGTGGATCGGACAGTTGTCTATCAATCGCCGCAATTCATCGCGCAACTCAAGGCCATCAACCCGAAGATCCGCGGACTGCCGCCACTTGGCAAAGCGGAGGCGCTGGACGGGCTCATCCAACTGCAGCCGTACGGGGTGGACACCGACTGGAGCATTCTTTCGCGGGAGTTGATCGCCCGCTGCCACGAGCATGGCATCAAGGTTTTTTCCGATGCTCTCGGGAAACACGAGCGGATTGAAGATTATTTGCAGGCCATGGAATGGGGCATTGATGTGATTCAAACGGACCACCCGTTGCGCGTGATGCGCGCGATCGAGCTGTGGGCGGCGCGTCACCCGGCGGGGAGTGCGCGGTAGCGTGCCGCGGTGACCGGGCGCGCTCGCGGCGGTCCACCGGCAAGTCAGGGCTTGCGCTTACGCCCGTTCAATTCAAAGTCAAACAGTCGCGCGTTCGTCAGGAAAAACTCCATCCGGACGCGCTCATCACTCGAGGCTTTACCTCCGCCGGGCACGGTGATTGATTATCGCTGCATGAAAAGGATGCCTCGTCGCTTTTGGTTTCCAATGCCGGCGGTTGGCGCCGCAACTCAACACCAACCCTCCTGCCTCGCTCGCTTCGATTTCGCCCGGTGCTTGATGATTGCTCCCGGACTCAGCGCGGCAGTCTTGCTGCTGACTTCACCCGCCGTCCCGGCCGTTTCGGTCAATCCGGAGGAACTCGCCGAAGCGCGGCAGTGGACTACCGCGAAATTTGAAGGCCAACAACCGCTCCGACCTGCGGTACCTGCCTTGGTGGTACTGGCCAATCACGATCCCGTTTGGAAGAACGGCCGCGGCCTGCGGCCCCTGCGCATCGTGGACAAGGAATACACCCGCGGCCTCTATTGCCATGCCTTCAGCAAAATCATCGTGCGGCTGCCCTCCCCGGGGACGCGCTTCAGCGCCCTCGTCGGCGTGGATAGCAACGACCAAACCAGCGGCGGCCGCGGTAGCGTGGACTTTTCCGTGAGCGTGGGCGGCCAGGAGCAATTTCGATCCGGCGTGATGCGCGAAGGGATGCCGGGCAAACAGGTGCAGGTGGATTTGGGTGGCGAGCGCGAGTTCATCCTGCAAGTGGATTCGACGCCCGACGGCATCGCTTGCGATCAGGCCGACTGGGCTGAGGCGAAGGTGACCTTGCAAGACGGACACGAACTCTGGCTGACCGACCTGCCCTTGCGCGAAGGCGAGCGGGCCGCCTATTCCACCGAATGGCCGTTCTCATTTGTCTATGACAGCAAGTCTTCGGCGGAGCTGCTCAAGAGCTGGAAGCTGGAACGCAAACGCCGAGACGACGAGGCGGGTGCCGGCAAGACCACAAACGCTGCGCGGCCTCACGTCGGCGGCAGCGAACTCAAATGGACCGACCCCCAGACCGGCCTCCAAATCCGCTGCGTCACCGTCGCGTATGCCGATTTCCCAATGGTGGAGTGGACGCTTTACTTCAAGAACAACGGCCGGACCGATACGCCAATCCTCTCCGACATCCTCGCGCTCGACACGCACCTGGAGAAAAGTGGCGGCGGAAATTTTGTGCTCCATCATCACAAAGGCACGTTCGTGCGGGCCGACGATTTCGAACCGCTCACGACCACGCTTAACCCGGAGACCAAGCTTCGTTTCGCACCACCCGCTGGCCGGCCGCTCGGCCACGTCTTCCCTTATTTCAACCTCGAGCAGCAGGCGGACGAGGGTGTGATCGCGGTCGTCGGCTGGCCCGGCCAATGGTTCGCCGAGTTCGCGCGCGACAAAGGCAACGGTTTGCGGGTGATCGCCGGCCAGGAGAAAGTTCGCCTCCGCCTCAAGCCCGGCGAGGAAATCCGCACCCCGCTCGTCGTGCTCCAGTTCTGGCGTGGCGATTGGATTCGGGCGCAAAACATCTGGCGGCGCTGGATGGTGGCGCACAACATCCCGCGTCCCGAGGGCCAGCCACCGCGTCCGCTCCTCACGCCGTGCAGTTCCCACCAGTTTGGCGAGATGATCCAGGCGGATGAAGCGAGCCAGAAGCTTTTCATTGACCGCTACCTCGAAGAAAAGCTCGCGCCGGACTATTGGTGGATGGACGCCGGCTGGTATTTTCACTACGGCAAAGGCTGGCCGCAGGTCGGAACGTGGGCGGTGGACACGAACCGATTTCCGCGCGGCCTGCGCGCCATCACCGACCACGCGCACGCGCAAGGCTTAAAGAGCATTGTCTGGTTCGAACCCGAGCGGGTGACACCCGGGACGTTTCTCTACACCAACAATCCCGCGTGGCTCCTGGGCCGCGACGGACACCAGAAGCTCCTCAATCTCGGCCACGCCGAGGCGCGCGCCTGGCTGGTCAATCACATCGACCGCCTGTTGACCGAGCAGGGCATTGACCTCTACCGGCAGGACTACAACATTGACCCGCTCAACTTCTGGCGCGGCGCGGACACTGAGGAGCGCCAGGGGATCACCGAAAATCACTACGTCACCGGCTACCTCGCCTATTGGGACGAGTTGCGGCGGCGGCATCCCGGGATGTTAATCGACTCCTGCGCCAGCGGCGGCCACCGCAACGATCTCGAAACGCTGCGCCGCTCGTTGCCGTTCCTGCGCAGCGATTTCATCCAGGACGCCGTTGGAAATCAATGCCACACCTACGGCCTCTCATTCTGGCTGCCCTATCATGGCACGGGCACCAGTCGCCTGGGGAATTATGATCTTCGCAGTGCGCTGGGCTGCCCGCACTTCATCGCCTGCTGGGACGTGCGCGATCGCAAACTCGATTACGACGCCCTGCGCAAGCTCATTGGCGACTGGCGGCAATACGCCCCGAATTACCTGGGTGATTTCTACCCGCTGTCGCCGTACACCACGGCGAACGATGCCTGGCTCGCGTGGCAGTTTGACCGGCCGGAAACCGGCCAGGGCGTGGTGCAGGCCTTTCGCCGCGCCAACAGCATTTATGAATCCGCCCGCGTCAAACTCCGCGGCCTTGACCCCAAGGCGCGCTACGCCGTCACTGACATTGACCATCCGGAAAGAGAGCAAGAACTCCCCGGCGCAGAACTCGCCGGACGGGGATTACTCGTCGTCGCCCCCAACCAACCGGCGGCGATCGTAGTCACATATCGGAAGGTCGACTGAGCCGCAGCGATCCAACCGACTGGCAGGTGCAAATGAATTCAGTGAGCGTGATGATGGCTGTGATCGCCGCCCGCGGGCAGCGCAAAAGCCTTTAGTTCCTGGCGCGCCAGTTTGGGCTGGCCCTCACGAATGACATAGCAGCCATCCATTTCGGCGTTCTTGAATACCTGAGTTTCACCAGTGGCTGGCCAATAAATCTCAATCGCCTCGATGCTCCTGGCCTGACCCAGCCCGATTTCCTGGCGTAAAGGCGATGCTCCGAAGCTGCCACCGGAACCAACCGTCTTTCGGATCGTCCGCGGTCCGGCATCCGTCTGAACCGTCACCTTGATCCGCGACCCGATCGCCGCGCGATTGGATCGGCCGCCGACCAGTTTCAGCTTGAGCCAGTGGTTACCGTGCCCGGGGTTTTTGAAGAGGACGTTGCGATAATTATCGCCGGAGTAAGCTCCCCCCATCACGGCATAAACGTCCTGGCTGCCATCGTTGTTTATATCGGCGAAACTCACGGCGTGGCCCTTTTGCAGATGGCCAAACCAGCCCGAAGTCGTGACATCTTGAAACGTCTTGCCTTCGGCATTGCGAAACATGCGGTTGGGGATCAGCGTTTCGAGGTTGGGATCGCCGGTGCCCACGTAAAAGTCCAGGTAGCCGTCATTATCCAGATCGCCGAAGTTGCTGCCCATGGCGTGCAGCACTTTGTCGAGCCGGTTGCTCTTGGTGACATCGGAAAAAGTCCCATTGCCATTGTTGCGGTACAACCGTGCCCGCGTTCCGTTGTGGGGCAGGCCGAGATAATCGGCCGCAATGTCGGAAACGTGTTGAATCTTGTAGCCGGCCACAAAAATATCGAGCCAGCCATCATTGTCATAATCCCAGAACCACGTTGGAAAGCTGAACAATGGTTCGGTCACCCCGGTCGTGCGGGCGATGTCGGTGAACTTCCAGCGGCTTTTGGGATCTTTCGGGTCGCCCACGACCCCGTCGTTCCGCAGCAGCACATTAGGCTCGCCCAGACAGGAAAGGTAAAGGTCGGGCCGGCCGTCGTTGTTCATGTCCCCGGCAGTGACCGCTTTGACAAAGCCGACGAAATCAGCCCCCGCCTCGGCGGCGCACTCGGTGAACGTTCCGTTGCCATTGTTCCGGAAGAGTTCGCACTTATGAACGGCGCCCGCCGACGTTTCGTTGCCCACAAACAAATCAATCCAGCCATCGCCATTGTAATCGAACCAGGCCGCGGTTTGCGTGGGATGGAAGCTGAGTAATCCGGCCGCCTCCGTCACATCCTCAAACGTGCCGTTGCCATTGTTGCGCAGCAGGGAGTTCGGATGCCGCCCCTCCTCCCCAAACCAGGCGCCTCGCAGGATCAATACGTCGAGCAAGCCGTCGTTGTTGTAATCAGTCTGGAGCAGGTTCAACCCTCCCACCTCACCTTCGAGTCCGGCAGCCAGGGTGCGGTCGCTGAACGTCCCGTCCCCGTTGTTATGAAAAAATCGGATCTGATCGCGCAGCCCAAACGAGGAAACCATCAGATCGAGAAACGTGTCGTTGTCGAAATCGTCCACAATGCAACCGCCGGAAAGTTCATTGATATCGAGCCCCAACGGGCCGGCCACGTCGTAGAACCGTTTGATGTCGAAATCCGAGTCGAAGGTTTTCGGAGGAATGAGCCACTTGGGGGGCACCTTGTCCGGATATTCGCCCAAGGTCATAGAGGCGATATTGAGCAGCCAGCGGGCGCTCAGGTCATCCGGGGTGCGGTTCAGCAGGCCGGTCAGGATCTCCGCCGCCGCCCGGGAGCCGTCCTTGAGCTTGTGCACGCCGCCGCCGCGGATGGGCAGCAGGCAGGAGTCGGCCGTGTGATTTGCCAGGCAGTTCTCCTGCTCGGCAATCCGCAGCTGACAGAGTGCCCGATAGATGCTGAGGTAGCGGTCGTTGAGTTCCAGCAGACCGTTCTCCTTGAGCAAAACCTCCAGCTTCTTAAACTCCTGAATTGCTTCGACACTCAATCCGGCATTAAGGGTTTCCAAGGCAAGCATGCCCTGCATCTCAAATCGTCGCATCGGATCCTGCTCCCGGGGTAATTGCTCCCGGAGCATGAGCATCCGCTCGCGACTCAGAAACCGGTTGCCCATCGGATTGGCAGTCTTTGCGATTTGTTCCAGCCGCCTTGCCATCTTTTCGGTGCCCGGCCCCCGATAGGCTGACCCCTGCAGCCCAGGCAGGTCCGCGCCCGCCGACGTGTGGGTAAAGAGGACTCCGGCGGCCAGCACCTGAATCAGCTGGCCGAGACGAGCTCGCAGCCGGGTCCGGTTGACACGTTCGGAAGCAGCGACGAGGAAGTACATAACGATGTGCATGAGGATAGAATACGCCGGGTTCGCAGCACAAGCCGCCGATTCCAGTGGCCGTTTCCTGCCCCATTGGAAGACAACAATTGCTTTGCCAACAACCGCACCAACCATTTGGACGCTGATGGGTTGGCGGATGCCGCTTGCCGGTGACTTCATCGATCGGTTCGCGTCCGACCTGCGGTTTCAGAAATTGCCCTGACCAGTTCAACCAGCTCCCAGACCCGCGTATCGGATGTCCCAGCTTCGAGATCGGCAATCACGAGGTCGCACGGCGCATACTCCCGCGCGATGTGCTCGAAATCGGTCTTGATCTCGGAAAGGGTCTTGTTCGCGGCATCCATGGGCGTGTACATCACGGCCCGGCGCGCGTCGGAAAACAGCGCCTTGGCCCGCGCCAGATCCGACTTGATCCCCATGTCGATGTAACCAACCCCCGGCACTTGGGCGTAAGCCTCAAGATACGGCGTGGCGCTCCAGGCGCAGTTGTGAATCCCGATGCGGTCGTAAACGGCGGCGAGCTGCTGGTCGAAGGGCAGGAGCAATTCGCGATAGACCTTCGGCGACACCATGTTCACGAGGCAATTGCTCACGGTGACAAAACGGACGTCCACCCCGCTGACACGCTGGCGTTCGTGCAGCCGGCGGATGCCCTGAATCATCGTTTCACAAACACAGGCGAACAAGTGCCGCGCCTTGGCGGGTTCTTCCAGCATGTCCAACAGCAATTGCTGACCCCGCAGCCGCTGCGCATTGTTGAGCACGCCCTGCCAGTTGATGAAACCCTCGACGCGCCCCTCGCTCCCCGCGATCCATTCGACCTGCTCAATCAATTGCGCGAAGTGCGGATTCCGGTCGAGAGCGGGCGGTTCCAAGCGGGCAAGCTGCGCGTCCGTGAGATAATCGTGGGCGCAATTGGGCCAGTTGTCCGCGGCATAGACGATGGGCACGCCATAGATTGCGGCGACCGTGCCCGCGCCGTAGGTGCCGGTCAACAGATCGAGCGGCGCATCCCGCCGGTCAATGCCGCCGATCCGGGTTCCGGGAAATCGGCGCTTCAGTTCACCGCGCATTTCCAGGACGCATCGGCGGCGGTAGGCGGGGTCGGTGTGAAAACGTTCACCGAAATCAATGTCGCAGTGTTGCCGGTACCAAGCTGGCGTGAAGCCGATCTCCGGCCGTAGGAAAGGCTCGTTCCCGTCAGCAGGCCGCCGCGTCGCCGGCGCGCCGGGGGCGATGTAGCTGATGAGTTGGGCCGGACTGGTCGGTATTGGTTTGATCTCGTTCACCGAAAACTCACTCACGACCGGAAGCTATCTATCCCCGGCTCCGCGCGCAATTTGCAACCACGTCAACTCGGGGATCGGACTTCAACGCCAAGACGCCAAGACGCCAAGCTTTGAACCGCGGATACACGCGGATACCTATGGCTGCAAGCCCGACAGAGGAAAGCGCAGGGCAACGCCCTGGGTTTATTGCGGAATAATTCTCAAGCCCCGCAAGGCCGACAGTTACTTTCCCAATCGAGCTGGGTTTGGTAACCTCGATTCATGGCAAATGCCCGGCATTCCAAAGCAGGCCGTTTCGTTCAGCAACGGCTGTTCGCTGGGTTGTCTACCTTCGTTGAATTGGAGCGACGCATCGCCGACTTACCGGACGAAAAATCACGCGGCGATGCGTTTGAGGTTTTTGCCGAAGCCTATCTCGCCACGCAGCGCAAGCACGACGCCGAAACGGTCTGGCCGCTGCCGAGTGCGCCGACTGACATACTCGGCAACCTGCAACTCGCCATGAAGGACTACGGCGTGGACGGCGTGCTCAGAACGCGTCTTGGAAAATTCAGCGCTTATCAGGTCAAGTTCCGCACCAGCAGACCGGCCCTGACTTGGCGCGAGCTTTCCACCTTCATGGGCTTGGCTGACAGCCCGAACATTCACAGCCGCATTCTGCTCACGAACTGCGACGAACTCCCGTCAGTGCTCAATGACCGGCAGGGTTTCTTTTGCATCCGCGGCTCGGATCTGGATCGGCTCGAACCTGATGACTTCAAAGTCATTGAAGCATGGCTGGCGGACTCAGCTTACCAAGCGCCCAAAAAAACTCCGCAACCGCATCAGACCGAGGCGTTGGACGTTATCCTCCCGGCGTGCAACGCACACGATCGCGTCTCGGCAATCATGGCGTGCGGTACCGGCAAGACACTCGTTGCCCTGTGGGTTGCCGAAAGGATGCAGGCGTCACGCGTTCTTGTCCTCGTTCCGTCGCTCGCTTTGCTGCGGCAGATACTCCATGAGTGGCTGGGTGAAACCAATCTACCTGCGCTCGCCTATCTCTGCGTCTGCTCCGACCCGACGGTGAAGGAGGGACTTGATGCGATTGACACGAAACAGTCCGACCTTGATTTCCAAGTCTCCACCGATGCCGCCAGTGTCCGCGAATTTCTCGACGCTCCGTTCACCGGCGTGAAAGTCGTCTTCTCCACGTACCAATCGGCGCGGGTGGTCGGCGCGGCTTTGAAACCGGGTGCGGCATTCGACTTGGCCGTGTTCGACGAGGCGCACAAGACCGCTGGCCGTGAAGGGCGTAACTACGCTTTCGCTCTGGAAGATGCCAATCTTCCGATCCGCAAGCGCCTGTTCCTCACCGCCACGCCGCGCCACTACAACCCGAAAAAGCGCGACAAGGAAGGCGATGCGCAACTCGTCTTCTCAATGGACAACCCGGAGGTTTATGGCCCGCAGGCGTTTCGTCTGACGTTCGCGGAGGCGGCACGACGTGGCATTATCTGCGGCTACAAGGTCGTTATCTCCGTCATCACATCCGAGATGGTGACGAACGAACTTTTGAGTCATGGCGAAGTGGTGGTGAACGGCGACGCTGTGCGCGCCCGGCAGGTCGCCAACCAGATTGCCCTGCGCGATGCCATCGGGAAATACGGAGTGACGAAGGTCTTCACCTTTCACAGCACCGTGAAATCCGCCGCGTCGTTCGTGAGCGACGGCAACGAGGGAATAGGGACGCATCTCAACCGTGACGGTAGCGCGGTGCTGCCGCGCCGCCCTGATCAAAAGAAGTGGGCCGCGCGGCAACGCGGCCCTACCAAGAAATTTCAAACCTTCCACGTCAACGGCACGATGCCGACCGCGCTGCGCGAACGCGAAATGCGCAACTTCCGGGCGGCAGCCCGTGCCGTGATATCGAATGCCCGTTGCTTGACTGAAGGCGTGGATGTTCCCGCTGTGGACATGGTCGCGTTCCTTTCGCCAAGACGCAGCCGCGTGGACATCGTGCAGGCCACCGGTCGCGCGATGCGCGGCTCACCCGGAAAGGCTACGGGCTATGTGCTTGTGCCGCTTTACGTCGAGTTGGCTGCTGGCGAAACGGTCGAGGCAGCCGTGAACCGTGCCGAGTTCGATGAGGTTTGGGATGTTCTCAATTCGCTCCAAGAGCAGGACGAAATGCTGGCCGAAATCGTTCGTGGGATGCGCGAGCAGCGAGGGAGGACCAAGGGATTTGATAATGCGAAGTTCAGGAAGTGCGTGGAGATATGCGGGCCTAGTTCCTCGCTTGCAGCAATCCGCAATGCCGTCACGACACAATGCATTGAGCGGCTTGGTTCGTCTTGGGACGAACGATTCGGGGAGCTTCGAGCGTTTAAGACGAAGTTCGGGCACTGCGATGTGTCACGAAATTGGCGCGACGGTAGAGGACTTGGCGGTTGGGTGGTAGAGCAACGAAAATTCAAGAGAAGGGGCATACTCAGTCCCGAACGCATCTGGAGGCTGGAATCGCTCGGCTTCATTTGGCAGCCACTTGACGCTGCTTGGGAACTTCATTTTTCTGAACTATGCATATACCGAAGTAAGCACGGTCATTGCGGCGTTCCGCTGCGTTGGCTTGAGAATCCAGACCTTGGTCGATGGGTTAACGCCCTCCGAAGCCTGAAGCGCCAAGGGAGACTTGCAGAAGATAGAATCGCCCGCCTCAATCGTCTTGGATTCGAGTGGAATCCCGTCGGCTCAATCTGGGAAAGGCGGTTCAATCAACTAGTCGAATATAAACAGCGAAAGGGCAATTGCGACGTCCCCGCAAAGTGGAAACAGAATCCCTCTCTGGGAAAATGGGTGTCCCACCAACGGAGTTACCGCCTGCAAGCGCAATTGAATGCGGAGCGCGTCCGACGCTTGGATGCCATTGGATTTGAGTGGTCGCCAATTGACACGGTTTGGGAGGAAAACTTCGCCGCGTTGAAAAAGTATCGAGAACAAGTTGGTGACTGTGATGTCCCCGCGAATTATCCGAAGAACCCGGTCCTCGGTCGTTGGGTGTCGATGCAGAGGAGGCTGAGAAAAGTCGGCAGATTGGCTGCCGAGCGAACCAAGATGCTGTCCAAGTTGGGCATCAAGTGGAACCACAAAGACTCGGCTTGGGATCGGTTCTTTGCCGAGCTTCTTCGTTACAAGAAGCAGCACGGGAATAGCAACGTCCCGCAGCGTTACACCACACTGCCAGGTCTTGGTGTCTGGGTAAATAATCAGCGCCGCCACAAGAAGCTCAAGAACTTGAGCCAGGAACGTATCCGGCGACTGAACGCGATTGGGTTTGAATGGGGTGGCAAATCACTTCGGCAAGACCGACGCAAAAGCGCCTGGGAAACCAAATGGGAATCGATGGTTGCTCAGTTGGTTGCATTCAAGCGAGAATCCGGTCACTGCAATGTTCCCAAACGGTGGCGAAAGAACCCGGAACTTGGAAAGTGGGTTCAGAGGCAGAGGACATGCAAACGGAAGCGTATTCTTGCACGCGACCGCATCGAGCAACTTGAAGGGATCGGCTTTCAGTGGAGGATCAGGTAACAGAAATCCCACCAATGAAACCGACCGAGGATGCTGGACTAAAGGAGAAGGAGTTTAATTGGCTGCGCGCGTTTCAGGAAAAATGTCTCACCTGCCCGCGTTCGATTCCCGACCAACCAAACCCACCAGCCCCGGACTTGCTCTTTAAGGAATGCATACTGGGCATAGAGGTTACTGAATACTTGCTGGGCCAAGGCAAGGCCGGTTCGCAGTCACGGCGCCTCGAAAATGTCCGTCGAAGAATTGTGAGTGGAGCTCAGTCCGAATATGAATCGCACACGCACTACTGTCTCCAAGTGTCAGTCCTTTGGGCGACAGATGATTGCCCGGCGAAACGTGAAGAGAAAGTTGTCGCTCAAGCGATCGCTCGAATCGTCGCTTCAAGAACATCCGAAAACCAGCGACTGGTGCGGGTAGGCTGGGAGCAGTTTGCTGATCCGATAGTCGAGCGATACGTGGCCGAAGTGAGCATTTATCTTATCGGGGAGCGAGGGCGGAGTTGTTGGTCCAGTGGGGCAACGATTTGGAGTTGGGAGGCTGAACCGAGGATACAAGCGGCCTTGGATCAAAAAGAATCGAAGCTCAGACAATATCGGAAAATTTGTGACGAGATTTGGCTTCTCATGGTTGCGGATGGTTCTTGGCTTTCATCGAGATTCTTCCCGAATGAAACTTTCGAGCAAGCGGTGTTCAACTCGTCTTTTGATCGTGCTTTCCTATTGGATACAACCAAGTCAGATGTGCATGAAATAAGACTCATGGAGCCGAACTCTTGATCCCCACAAAGAGGAGGTGTTCGACGTGCTGGCAATCCGACGAGCGCGAAGCAGCTGTTTTTCAGCGCAAACATATTCGCAGAGTTGACAAGACTTACACGAAAGCGTGATCGACTGACGGCATCTGTCGCCCTTACAGGGTTCGCGATTTTTTTGACGCTTTAGCCAAGGCGTTGCCCCGGGCTATGAACTGTCGGGCTTGAATCCTTTTGAATCCGCGTTCCTCTGAGTTCATCTGCGGTTCAATCAGCTTCCCGGCTCAGCCGCCAGACGCGCGTGCCGAAGGGCTCGAATTGTTCGCGCAAGCTGCCTTTCGTCCATGCGAAGGAAGTGGATCCAAATCTTGATTCAATGCTCCGGTATCGGCCCAGGCCCTCGAACGTCACGTCCACCGGGTTGCGATCGGCGTTCACGGCGATGAGCAGCGTGTCGCGGCCCAGCGGCTTCGCGAGCCATTCGATGCCGCGGTCGAGGCTGTGGCCGGTGTCGTGATAAGTGAGTTTCAGGGGTAGTTTCACGGCGGGCGCGGCCAGCGCGGCCCGCACCTGCGCCAGTTCGCGGACGACTGTCCGCAGGTCATTCCACAACGGCGCTTCGGAGGGAGTGTAACTGAGTCCCCACCACACGAGGCCGTTGACGCCATGCACAATGGATTGCCAGGCCATGAAGCGCAGTTGCGCCGTGCTTGGATAAAGCACCAGCGCCGGATCGCGATCTTTCTCGCGGAGCATTTCCCACGCGAAACCTTGCAGGACGGTAAAGACCGCGCGGTGTGGGCCGGCTACGGCGCGCATTTTGTCGGCATACTGGCCCACCTGACTGAGCGTGTCGTTGAGCAGGTCGCCCTGCCGGCCATCGGGCCAGAGTGCATACATCTCGCGGATGCCGTGCGGGATGACGGGATAGATGTCCGTGGCCACGATGTCCGCGCCGGGATTGTAGGCCTGGAGGGTGGAAACGAGGTTGGTCGGTGATTGGTTCAGGTAGAGCGGATGCACGGGGTCGCATTCCCGGATGAAGGCCGCCGTGGCATTGATCTGTTCCGCCGGGACGCGCTGCTTGCGCGGCTCTTTCCAGACGAAGGTCGGTTCGTCCTCCGTTTCCCAATACAACAACGCCGGATGGTCGCGGAGGGCATCGATGGTTTGCCGCATGCGGTTTTCAGCTTCGGCACGCTTTTCCCGGGGCAGCGAACCGAGCGCGCTCCAACCCCAGAGGCCGAGCGCGTGGGCCTCGTCGTATGCGGCGCGCGTGGCACTGCGGTTGATAAGATTGAAGCCCGCTTCGCTCGCCTCGCGCAAGGCGGTATCGTGCTTGGGCACCTGGTACAGGCCGAGAACGAACTCGCGCTTGCCCCGCACGCGCAACATCCCGTCGCGGTCGGGTCGGATTATGGCGGTGGCGGCGGCAAACGCACGGGGCGCAACGGGCAGCGCAGCGGCAGCGAGAGCGGTGGTCCGGAGAAAATGTCGGCGATTCATATCAAACTCCAAAGCTGCGACGGCCACAAAAAGGCACAAAAGGCGCGAAAAGTCCGAGGCCTCGGCAAGCTGACTTTCTTCTCATTCCTCCACCGAGCAGGTTGACAAGTCTGCAGGGGTTCTTCTTTAGCAGCAGCTTTGCTTTGTGCCTCTTGTGCCTTTTTGTGGCCCTTACATTCGTACCTTCGCGGTTCATAGTCGTGCCCGCAAGTTAACCGGGAAGTCCGGGCTGGCGTCCAGCCCGGCGTTTCCTTTCCACGACGTGCAAGTGCCAGGCGATCGCGGCGAGCAGCACCGCCATGAGGACACTCATCGCCAGAGCCAGGCGATTGGTATTGTGCATGCCCGCCTGAACGTGACCACGCACCAGCCACCCGATCACTTGTTCCTGAACAATGGGGCCGATGCTGCCAATGCCGTTGACCAGTCCAGCCACGGCCACGGCGTTTTTTTCGCCGGCAACCTGGACCGACGCCGCGCCGCAAAGGAGCGTGTCCGGCCCGTAGAGCATGAACCCCACGAACCCGAAACAGAGCGCGACGGCGATGGGACTGCCGCCCAGCCGGATGACCGCGACGTAACCCACGATCACCCCGATGGCCATGCAGACGCCGACCGCCGCCCAGTTGCCGCGGAACCAGCGGTCCAGCGCCCAACCGGCCAGGATCACCCCGCCCACCCCGGCGAAGTCAAACACCTGCGAGTAATAGCTCGCCCGGGCGACATCGAGGCCTTGAAGGTTCAGGAAGGCCGGCAGCCAGGAGTCGAGGGCGTAGCGAAGAAACTTGATGCAGAAATAACTCGCGCCCATCGCCAGGATGATCGGGTTCATCGCCAACTGTGCGTATTGCCTGAGCGTGACGTGGTCCGCCTGGGAAGCCTGGACAGCCCGGGCCTCGGTTGATTCCGCGTCCACGATGGGTTCGAGCCCCACGTCTTGCGGCCGGTTCCGCTGCCAGAGATAGATCGTCCACCAGATGGCAAAGCTCAGCAGCGTGCAACCCCAGAAGGACCAGCGCCAGCCGTGGCTGCCGAGCAAAAAGCCGCCGAGCGATTTAACCAGCATGTTGCCGAACAAATAATTCGTGGACCACACGCCCATGATCGTGCCGCGCTCGGCCGGGCGCAGCCATTGGGCCACGGCCCCGACGCTGCCGGGCCAGCCGGCGGCCTGCACCAGGCCGTTGAAAAACATGAAGACGAGAAAAGTGGCGAAAGAGTTGGTAAACCCGAAGATCACATTGAACGACATCGAGAGGCCGAGCCCGCCCAGCAACAGGACGCGCGGCCCCCAGCGGCGCCCGATGAAGCTGTTGATGAACATCCCCAGCATGTAGGCCACCAGGTAGGCGGTCCAGATATGCGCGGTGTCCCCCAGTTCCCAGTTGAGATCCTTCGCGATGGTGGTCTTGCAAATCGTGAACGCCTTGCGAGTGAGATAAAAACCGCCGTAGGCCAGGTAAGTGGCAATAAGAATACGCCAGCGCCAGGTCACCTGCCCCGGTGACAAAGCGCCGGTTGCCGCCGCCGAGCCGTCTTTAGCCACGGCACAAACTCCGGACGCTCTCGATCAAGTAATCGAGGGCCTCGCGTGATTGGCGGGGATTGATGGGGAGGGTCACCAACCGTTCCGCCACCGCTTCGGCCACGGGGAACTGGCCCTTCCGGAAGCCCCGGTTTTGAAACGCGGTGGCGTAGTGCAGCGGGATATAATGGGTGCCCACTTTGACGCCCCGCTCGTAATACATCGCGTAGATGAAATCGTCCTTGGTCCGGCCGAACCGTGCCGCGTCAATCTGGACCGGGTAAAGATGGAAGACATGCTTGTTACCGGGCCGCACCGTCGGGAGCGTGAGGCCGGGCACATCGCGCAAGCCCGCCGAAAGATAGGCGGCATTGTCGATGCGCCGTTGGTTGAGCGCATCCAGCTTCCGCAATTGCACCACACCCACCGCGCCCTGAACATCCGTCATGCGGAAGTTGTAGCCGCAATCGTCGAAGTCCTGCCACCAGAACCGCTGGCCCATCGGAAACCGGGCTTCGTCCAGCGTGCAGTATTTCGTGCTGCCGCCATAAACCCGCGTGCAGTGCGAACGATAGAGCGCAACCCGTTCGAAGAGGGCCGGATCATTGGTCACCACCATGCCGCCTTCGCCGAGCGTGGAAATGTTCTTCTGCTCGTGAAAACTGAAGCAACCGGTCACGCCCATGCTCCCGGCCTTGCGGCTCTTGTATTCGGCACCGACCGCATGGCAGGCATCCTCGACCACGGCCACCCCATGGCGCTTGGCGATGGCCAGAATGGCATCCATGTCGCAGCACTGGCCATAGAGATGCACCGGCAGAATGGCTTTGGTATTGGGCGTAATCTTGGCTTCCAGTTGGCGCGGATCGAGGTTGCCGGTCACTGGATCAATGTCCACGAAATCCACTTCCGCCCCGAGCGTGACGCCGGCGGCCGCGGTAGCAATCCACGTCATCGGCGTCGTCAGGATGCGGTCGCCGGGTTTGAGCCCCAGGCCCAACAGCGAGAGGAAGAGGGCCGCGGTACCGTTGCTGACCGCCCGGGCATACGCCGTCCCACAATAGGCCGCAAACTCTTTCTCAAACTGGATGCACGCCTCGCCGCTGGTCGGCGCCCCCTGACGCAGCACCTCCAGAATCGCCCGCTCCTCGTCGGGCCCGTATTCCGAGCCATACTTGATTTGCAGGTCGAACTTGATCTTGGGCGCGCTCATACCGGGGCAGCCTCGGACATTTTGCGAATCAATGAAAGCCCTTCGTCGAGGGTGCGCATGGGCGTTTTGAGCTGGGCGCACGCCCGGGCGTTGAGCAGTGAAACATCGCGCGGTCGCGCTGCCCGACCGGGCCAGGCGGCCACCGGTTGGGCGACGATGAGGTGCGGGGGAAACCCGAACCGCGCCGCGATCCGTTGCGCGATCTGGAAGCGGCTCAACCGGTCATGCCCGGCGAGATGAATGATGCCCGCGTGATTGCCCGCAGCGAGTTCCAGCAAGGCCCGCCCCACCGTGATGACATCCACCGGCGTGCGCACCTCCCGCTCGGTCCCCCCGACCGGTTGACCCTCCTTGAGGCTGGCGATCATCCGGGCCACAAAAGAATTCCCGGCCCCCATAACCGGCAGACCGACCACCAGGGACAAGCGGGCAATCACCGCTTGCGCCCCCAAGCGGCTCACGATCTGTTCCGCGTCCACCTTGGCCTGGGCATAGACATTTACCGGGCCGGGCCGGGCCTCTTCGCCGTAGGGGGCATGTTCGCCGTCGAAGATCGTGTCGGTGGAACAGAACACCAGCCGCGCTCCGGTTTCGCCACAGAGATCCGCCAGGGTGTGGGTCAAATCCACGTTCACGGCGCGCGCCGTTTCGGGGTTCGCCTGGCAAAAATCAACGTCTGCCAGCGCTGCCGTATGAATTACCACCGCCGGCTTGACCTCGCGAAACAGCTGGGTCAATTGGGCGGGCACCAACGGATCGCAAGTATGCCAGATGAACGCGCCGGACCGGGCGGGCGGGTCACGGCGCGAGACCGCGTGCACCTGCCAATCCGCACCCGCCTGGGCCAGGACGCTGCCCGCCACGAAGCCGTTGGCGCCCATCACAATCAATCTCCGCTGGGTGGTCATATCGGTTTTTGACGGACGAACCGCGACTGGAATTATCCCGCCCGCCGCCTACAGGTCGAGCGGAAAACCAATGAGGCCCGCCAACAGCAATTCACACTTTGACCCGGAGCGCGGCTGTGTCGCCCCGACCAGCCGCAGCACGACCCTGCAACCCCAAGCGGTTCCGCGCATTTACGCGCTGCGGCTGGGGCTTCGCCCACCGCTGCGCTCCGCAAAATGAGAAATGTTGAACCGCCATCCGGCTGGATTGCATTCAACCCGCAACATTGTCACAGTGATGACAACAAATGACGATGCTTCGCATGTTGATCCAACCTCGCCCGACCCTTGCATGGCGAAGCCCAGCGCGTTTAGCCATTGGCGCGATCTTCAGCGTGATGCTCGGTGTGCTTTCCACCCACGCCGGCCAGGATCTCTACGTTTCCAAACTCGGTGACAACTCGGATGGCTCGTCGTGGGCGAAGGCGTTTCGCACCGTCCAAGCTGCGCTTAATGCGGTGCCGGATGCCAAAGGCGGGCATCGCGTCATCATCCGGCCGGACACCTACATGGAGGCAAATCTGTTCGCCACCCAGCGCGGCGCGGCCGGCGCTTACAACCAGCTCATTGGCGACACCGATGGCCGGCTCGGTTCGGGCACGAGCGGCTGGGTGATCCTCGATTCCGGCGACGCCGAGAAAGGGTTCAAGAGTTACGATTGGTGGGGTACCATTCGTGCCTACAAACGCGGCTGGTCGAAAGAACACAAGGCCGAGACGTTTTCCTCGATCGGCTGGGATCGCTGGAAGTTCCAAAACCTCTACGCCACGGGCGGCGACGCCGGACTGTTTTTCGATCTCGTGGACAACGCCGAACCGTTCACCGTCGTGGTCGAGGATTGCGTCAGCATCGGCCGCGCGTTCGGCGGCGGCGCGGCGAACATTTTGTCGCGACCCGACGAACCAAGCGTGTTCCGTCGCTGCAAGCTCTGGTGTCTCGACTGGTGGGGCGATGCCGCCGGCGCCTACGTGCGCGCCGAACATCCCGAGATGCCCGCGCACCCGGACGTGGTCTTCGAGGATTGCACGCTCACGGGTCCGGACAACGCTTTGCAGGCCGGCAATCCGGGCTTCGCCGGCTTCACGCGGGTGAAACTGAAAAACTGTCAGCTCGTCGCGCTCAACTTCTCGCAACCGCAGGGCAAACCCGGCTCGGGCGTCATCCACAGCACGATCGAAGGCCGCTTCCTCCAAGTGGACATCGAGGATTCCACGCTGATGGGCTGCAAGATTTTTGGCGCGGGCAAAGGCGACGTCAGTTTCACCACCGCCGGCGACGTGAAAGCTTATGTGCAGTTCAACCAGGACGTGCCCAAGGGCATGCATCGCCTCGGCCACTGGCCGGCGGACGTGTTTCAAACCATTCTGCCGCCGGCACCGCCCACCAATCGCCATGCATTGAAGGTCGAGCGCCCGGATTCGCGCGAAGTCTGCGAGGTCGCGCCCATCGTCTGGAGAAACCGGCTGACGCTGATGAAATGCCTGCGCCCGGCCAGCGGCGGCACAAAAGCGGATTACAGCATCACCCTCGAAGACGTGGAAACCGGGCGCGAGCTCGCGCGCTTTGCCGAGGGTTACAGCCTGGCCTCGGCGTTGGTTCACAAGGGCACGCTTTACGTTTTCGCGGCCCGCTTCGAGGCCGGCGACTGGAATGACGTGACGCTGTTCAAATCCAAAGACCTCAAGCACTGGGAACAAAAAGTGGTGGTAAAACAGGAAAGCGAACACCTGTTCAACAGCTCCGTGTGCGCCACGCCCAAGGGTTTTGTGATGGCTTACGAATCCAACGATCAGAAATACACCCCGTTCACGATCAAGTTCGCCACCTCCCCCGACCTCGAGAACTGGACCAAGCTGCCGGACACCGTCTTCGGCGCCGACCGCTACGCCGCCTGCCCGTGCCTGCGTTACGCGAACGGCCATTACTACCTGCTTTACCTCGAACACCGGACGCCGCGGTGGTGCTTCGAGACCTACCTGGCGCGCTCAGAGGACTTGAAGTCGTGGGAACTCAGCCCCGCCAACCCGATCCTGACGCCCGGCCTCAACGACGGCGTCAACGCATCCGACCCGGACATCCTCGAGTTCAAGGGCAAGACCTATCTCTATTACTCGGTGGGTGATCAACGCACGTGGTCCAAACTCCGGCGCTCCGTGGCTGATGTCCCGCTCGGGAAGTTTTTTGAGGGCTACTTTCCCGGTGGCGCTCGATCCGAAGACGGTTCTCGCGCAACGAATCGCTGAATAAGAAAGCCCTTGCAAGCCATCAAAGTGTTAGCCCGGGATCGCATTGACACCCGGCTTTCGTGATGACAAGCTAAAATGCCGACGCAGAATGATATGAGCATTGGAGATCGAACTCCAACCCGCCTGGGCAAAGCATCTTCACTCTTGTTGCTCGCCTTACTTTCATGCCTGCAAAGGGCAAACTGCTCGACTGGCGACCTTTTCGACTACCAATGGAATTATGGCACCGCTCACAATTATGAGTTGCGCGCCGTCACTTATGGCAATGGAAAGTTTGTAGCGGTCGGGTTGGCCGGGACAATTCTTGTGTCCGTGGATGGAACAAACTGGAATAACCAAAGTGCGAGGATTGGCAATTTGATCTACGGCATCAACTACGACTCTGAAACATTTGTCGCAGAAGGGAATTCGGTTACGCTTATCCATAATGTAACCAATCGAGGTGTCTTCGGTAGCAATCCACTTTCGACACCAAGTTTCCATGCCGTGGTCTGCGGAGGAAACCAGTTCGTGGCCGTCGGTGATCATGGGCAGATCGTCTCTTCGCCGGATGGCATCACTTTGACACTTCGCTCTGGTGCGATCGGAAATGTGAAGTTGCTTGGAATGGCATGGGGGCAGGGCAAGTTTGTCACCGTTGGAGAATCTGGCACCATACTAACATCAGAGGATGGCGTCTCTTGGACTCGGCAAAGTTCCGGAACGAGCCACCGATTGCGTGCAGTGGCGTTCGGGAAAAACCGCTTTGTCATTGTCGGGGATGCCAATACCCTCCTGTATTCGCAGGATGGAGGCCAATGGACGCGGACCACTCCACCCCAGCCGCGTGGTTTCAATAGTTTCAACACGGTTGCATTCGGGAATGACATCTTTTTATCAGCCGTATTTCCGGAACAAGATCACGTTTTTACGTCAAGCGATGGCCTGACATGGAGCGAGGCGGGAAAATTGCCCGATGTTCCGTCTGGGTTGGCATTTGGCGCCGGAAAATTTGTCAGCGTAGGGCGAGCCGGGCTCCACTTCGTTTCGACCGACGGTACAGCCTGGATCGAGAATCAATACCCAGGATTCCGGTTGTGGTTTGAAAGTGTGTGCTACGGCAAAGGTCTTTTCGTGGCGGTCGGCAATAGCATTGCGGCGACTTCAGTTGACGGATCGAATTGGAATTTTCGCCCCAATATGCCTCCCTCGCGAATAATAGTTGGCTTCCAATTGGATCGTGATTCCATCCTTCCAGCAGGTAAGGGCGGGCCGCTCCTCCTTTCCACCAACGGCATTGTTTGGGTGTCTAGCGCTCCAAGGCCCGTGTCCGGAAACGTGTACGGCAATCCAACTTTCAGCGTCGGCTCTTCCAGACGACCTGGACTCGATCGTGAAGTGGTCGTGCTCCATTCCACCGACGGCGTGCACTGGCGAAAAATCGGCAGATTGGAGAGCCAGGTGCCTGGGACGGTTGCTTCGAATTCCATAGGTGGTCGGCATGTCGAGCCTTTCAAGGATTTTGGCGTCATCTCCCGTCCCGCAATCCGGGCAAGCGACGGTGCGTTCGAGTTCTCCATTGTAGGTGAAAGTGATCGAGTTTACCGGATTCAAGCCTCGACTGACTTGATTAACTGGGTTGACTTGGGGGTTTTCACAAATACGACGATAGCAAGGCGGCTGATTGACACGGACGCAACGAATTACTCTCGCCGTTTTTACCGCGCCATATCTCCATAAAGAATCTGCCGGAACGGCATCATTTCCACATAATCACATCCATCGAAGCACAGGGAATACGGGCAACCGTACCGCTCTCTTTCGCTCGCTGGTAGCAAGTTTGCTTGCTGACCCCGTTCGGATTCAACATGCGGGACAACGTCCCAACCAAACCAGACAACCGCTAAAAACAAACAACGATAGATAATGCTTCGCAATAAACTCCTGACTCAAGTCTCGTTCAAGAAGTGGCCTGCGCTAGCAACACTGCTGCTGGTCCTCGGTGTGTTAGATTTGCACGCCCAGGTGGCGGAGACCATCGTCGCCGTCACCTGGTGGTTCGAACTCAAATTGCCCGGCCCGGCCAGACCATTCACCGCACCGGTTGCAGCGGGCGGGGCCGAATGGGGGGCGCGGGTGGGAGATCGCGCGGATCCCGGGCGATCTCCTTGAGCAAATGCTCGATCGCATAGTCCAGTTGCAGATCCTGGCCGTGGATCAAGCCGTCGGGATTCAAATCCAGAACCACGTCCGGGTCTACGCCGTAGCCTTCGATGATCCAATCCTTGCCCTGCGGATCCCAGCCGCCGAATTCCGGCTCCGTCATCATGCCGCCATCCCGCAGCGGTTTGTCACCCCGGATACCCACCCAGCCGCCCCAGGTTCGGGTGCCGATGACCGGTCCCATTTTGAACTGCTTGAAGCCCAGCGCGAACGTCTCGCAATCGCTGCCGCCCTGGCGGTTGATCAGAGCGACCAAGTGACCGTTGAAAGCTCGCGAAGGGGTGGTATCCACGGCGCCGTGCCGCGTGCCGCCGACTGCGAGAATCTTCCGGTCCAGATGGGCGAGGATCATCGGCGCCACAAAGCCGCCGTGGTTCCAGCGGTCGTCCATGATGAGACCGCGCTTGCGGGCCTGGGGCGGATAATCCCGCGCGAACTGGCGCAGCCCCAGTCCACCCATGTCGTACAGATGGATGTAGCCGATCTGGCCGTTGCTTTTCTGGTCCACGTAATCGCGCATCTCGCGAATCCACGCGGCGTAACGAACGCGCGTTTCGTCGCTGATGGTTTTCACCACCACCCGGCGCGCGCCGTCGAGTTTGGGGGCGTCGTTGATGGACAATTCCACCTCCTGTCCAGCGCGGTTGGCGAGGCGGCGGAGGTAATCCTCGCCTTGGGTGAGCGGCCGGCCGTCAATGGCCACCAGCCATTGGCCCGGCTTGATGCGCAGATCCGCCCGGGCCAGCGGCGACGACCAGTCCGCCATGGGATAATCGCCAGCGTAGATTTTTTGAATCTGCCAGAAACCGCTCGTCGCGTCGTAACGCAGGTCCGCCCCCAGCATTCCCGTCCCGACGCTTTTACCCCGCCGCAGATCACCCCCGCCGTGATAGGCATGGCCAACGTTCAACTCGCCGAACATTTCGCCGAGCAGATCGGCGAGGTCGTCCCGGGACGAAATGCGGTCGGCCAGCGGTCCGTATTGTTTCCAAACGCCCGGCCAATCCACCCCGTGCATCTTCTCATCGTAGAAAAAATCCCGCTGCCGCCGCCAGGCCTCGCGGAGCATCTGCTTCCATTCCTCACGCGGATTGATGCGCACAGTCCAACCGGAGAGATCCACCTTGGCTTCCTTCGCGTCGTCCTCCTTGGGGGCCGCGGTGGCGCCGGCCTCGATGCGGGCGAAGCCATCTTTGGCTTGATAAACCAGAACCTTGTTGTTGGCGGAAACGTCGTACGCCTTCACGCCCCCGGTGATCGTGGAGACTTTTTCCTTTTCGATATCGAAAGTTTGCAACTCGGCGGCGGGATCCTCGTCTTCTTTGCCGTCACCGGCCGGCATCATTCCGCGATTGGCGGTCTTGAGCCAGTGCAGTTTCCCGTCGAGGGCGTGCAAGGCGGAGTAGTTGCCCGGCGGCACCGGCACTTGCACAATCCGACCGGCCAATCCGTCAAAGTCGATCTTGATCGGCTCGACCTTTTCCTCTTTTTCCTTGTCCTTGTCCTTCGCCTTGTCGTCGTCCTTTTTCGCGTCGTCCTTCTTGTCCTCCTTCGATTTATCGTCGGGCTTGGCGGGGTCGGTGTCGCTGCGCGGGGCGAAAGGCAACGAGCCATCCGCCTGCAACGCCAGCGCATAAGGCAGCACCGCCTCGTTCACGATGAACCGGGCCTCGAAGATGTCGAGGAACGGATTGATGAACCGCTCCGACAGAAACCAGAGATATTTGCCCTTCGGATCCCAGGCCGGCGAAGTTGAACTGTAAATGGGATCGGTGGCATCGTACCGCTTCTGCTCCTGGCTGTCCCAGATGCGGACCTGGTTGATTAAGGTCGGCAGGTTGAGATCGTACGCCAGGTAACGGCTGTCGGGCGACCAAGTGTAACGTGTGATTTCCCAGTTGCCGCGATCGACAACCACCGTTTCGCCGGTCGCGGCGTCGGTCACGCTGAGCTGGTATTTCTCGTCGCCCCAAGCGAGCCGCTTGCCGTCAGGCGACCACACGGCGGCGTAATGCCAGCCGGGCGGCGTGTTGCCCACTTGCTTCGCGGGAGTGGCGGCATCCGCGGCGTGCAAGAACAACTGCTCTTCACCGTCCACCTCCGTCCACGTGATGATGTTGGTGCCACTGGGTGAAAAAGCGGGGAACTTGGTCCGCGCCGAACTGCTTTCGGTGATGCGCCGGATGAGTCCCTTCTTTTTCGTCCGCGCCACGAACACATCGCCCCGCGCTTCAAGGACAATCCGCTCGCCGTCCTTCGCCAACGACCAGCTTTGCAGGGTGTCTTTCGGGTCTACGAATTTCTCGCGCACTTGCAGCCGGTCGCTCGGCAGTTGGATATTTACCTGCTCGTTGCGCCCCGTAGCCAGGTCGTAGCGCCAGATATCCATCTTGTGCTGGTAAACAATCTGGCCGTCCCCTAGCGCCGGCCAGCGCACGTCGTAATCGTCGAAATGTGTCAGCCGCTTCACGTCGCTGCCGTCAGGTTTCATCGAAGCAAGATTCGGCCGGCCCCAGCGATCACTGACAAAGTAGATACGGCCATCGTCACCCCACATGGGAAAGGCGTCCTTGCCGTCGTACTTCGTCACCTCGGTGGCGGCGACCGGATCCAGCGTGCCCACGTAGATATCCTCGGCTTCGCCGCCCTTGTAGCGTTTCCAATTATGGAACTCGAGGCCGATCTTCTGAAACGCCACGCGCTTGCCCCGCGGCTCGAACGTGATCCACGCCGCCGGTTCCAAAGGAATCAGCTCCGGCACGCCACCCGTGGGTGCGACGGTGTAAATGCGATTGTCATTGTGCGGCGTATCCCGGCGGCTGCGGAAGACGACCTTGCCCGTGGCGGTCCAACCGAGGGCCTGGTCGGCTGCGGGATGCAGCGTGAGCCGGATGGGTTCTCCGCCGGTGGCGGACATCACGTAAACGTCGTCGTTACCTTCATATTGGGCGGTGAAGGCAATCATTTTTCCGTCCGGGGAAATTTTTGGAAAGCGCTCCTCTCCCTCGTAAGCCGTGAGGCGGATCGCCACGCCACCGGTCGCCGGCACTTGCCACAAATCGCCTTCCGAGGCAAAAACGATGTGACCGCCGCCGATGGACGGGTAGCGATAGAAACCATCTGGGAGTGAATCGGCAGCCCGCCCGGGATCCGCCGGACGCAGCAGGACGACAAGGAGCAGAATGAAACGGAAAACCGTCTGGAGCGTTGGCATATTGATGTGGCTGGGTTGGTCGAATGCGATCAAGGTCAGAAAGTAGCGACCGGCAGGGTTGCGTTTCAAGTGCCAAGCGGCGTTTCTTGGGCAGGACTGGCCGGGTCCATCCTTCCCCGTCGGCTCGCAATCGAAAGCCAATCTTCGCGCGGCGAAACGCTAAACCAAATCGATTCCGCGGGCGCATGGAAAACCGGAGTGCTTATTTGGGCTTCCGCGACGGACGAACGAAACCAAGAATGAAACTGGTTGTGACGCTCACCCTCATCCTGACCTTCTCCCCCGGGGAGAAGGAACAGCCATTGTCCGCCTCAGATTTTGCGAATGACTTTCCGGCAAGTCCAGTCGCAGGTTCTTCAGTGAGACGGCGAGTGATTCTCCTTCTCCTAGGGGAGAAGGCCGGGATGAGGGAGGTCGTAAAAACTCTTCAACACCAACGCGCAAAGCAGGCCCGTCAGGGCTGGCATATTTGTAGTCCAACCATTTCCAGACGGACCAAGCCCCGGCTGGGGCGGCATATTCTCTTATGCCGCTCCTACGGAGCTTGTAAGGTTTTGTGGGCAGGGTTCTACAAATATGCCGCGCCGCTGGCGCTGGGAAAAGTAGCGGTGAACACGCCGGCATTCCAAACGCTTCGCGAGGGTCTGGGAGGCACGAGGTCGCGACGGCGTTTGGAGTACGCGTAGCTTCAGCACCGCTTTTGCGGGCGAGGAATTCAACGCAAAATGCCAGGACGCCAAAGCGCACGAAATGGCGTAGCGGCGACTCGGCAGAGCGCCGCCATCGTGAATGCAGTCAGCGGCGGTCTGCCGACACGCCGCTACGTCGCCGGGGAAATCGGGTGGGCTCGCTTGCCGCGAAAGCTGCCCAGTACTGGAGCGAATGAGAACTGTCGAGAATTCGAATTCAATCCTCTGTTGCACTATTCGGGCGGGGCATTGATGGACGAGCAGGGCAACGTGGCGGTTTAGCGTCAGCCCCGCGCCGGGTCGCCAGTGAAGATGTCGTCTGCCGGGCAGCGCGATCCGGCGTTGAAGCTACCGCGAGGGGCGCGGGTAGTATTTTGGAAAAAGGACGCCGCGACACCACGTCGGGGATCGACGCAATCTTGCCAAACCGCCCCCGGCGCGTAAGCTCACCGCATGAAATCCACCCTGGCGGTCGCCGCCCTGCTCGCATGTTCAGCCTGGTCGCTCCCGGCCGCGAACTGGCCTTCGTGGCGCGGACCAAGCCAGGACAACATTTCGCCCGAAGCCAAATTCCCCGTCAAGTGGTCGGCGGGGGAAAATGTGAAATGGCGGGCACCGCTGCCCGAACCGGGCAACTCCTCCCCTGTCGTTTGGGGCGACAACGTATTCGTGACCCAGGCCCTGGGCGATGGCAAGGAGCGCACCCTGATGGCGTTCGACCGCACCTCCGGAAAACTGCGCTGGCAACGCGGGGTGGCGGCGAGCGCCGACGACCCACGCCACAAGACGAATCCCCATTGCTCCGCCTCGCCCGTCACGGATGGCGAGCGGGTCCTGGCCAGCTTTGCTTCGGCCGGGATCGTCGCGTTTGATTTCGGCGGTCGGCAGCTTTGGAAAACCGACCTCGGCCCGCAACAACACGAGTGGGGGCAAGGCGCGTCCCCGGTCCTGCACGGCAATCTGGTGATCGTCTATCACGGCCCGGGGGAATTCTCCGCCCTGCACGCCCTGGACAAACGTACCGGAGAAAAGAAATGGTCCGTGCCGCTCAAGGAAATGGATCCCCCCGAACGCTACGATGGATTCGCCGGCCAGCGACAAGCCAAAATCGGCACCTTCAGTACGCCGCTGGTCATCACGGCCAACGACCGCGAGGAGATCATCCTGCCCGTCGTCAACAAGCTGCGCGCGTTCTCGCCGGCCAACGGCCGCGAGTTGTGGAGCGCCGACGGAATGAACCCGCTCGTGTACAGCTCGCCCACCTTCGGGGAAGCCACGCTCGCGACCTATGGCGGCTTTTTCGGCAGCGTGATTTACCTGCAGCCCGGCGGCACCGGTGACGTCACCGCCCAACGGCTCTTTTATGATCGCAAAATGCGCAAACACACCATCGGTTCGCCAATCGTGAAAGACGGCCACGTTTATCTCTGCGTAACCGATGGCTTCCTGCAGTGCTACAAACTGGCAACCGGCAAGCTGCTCTGGGAAGAACGTCTGCCCGCCACCGGCGCGAGCGGCCAGATCTGGGGTTCCGCCGTCCTCGCCGGCGACCGCCTCTACGTCGTCAATCAATCCGGCGACACCATCATTCTGCGCGCGGCGCCGAAGTTCGAGGTGATTGCCACCAATCCTCTGGGCGAACTGTCCAATTCGACCCCGGCATTCTCGAACGGTGAAATCTTCATCCGCACCCACACCGCGCTCTACTGCATCGCCGAGCCGAAACGGTTGGCGGAGAACTGAGACCACGGTTGCGACGCGAGCCGCAAATCCGACCTTGGCCCTCAAGGTGCGGTGAAACCCGAACCTTAAAGGGTGTATTGCTGCGGAGCGAAGCGGAGCCAGCAAATACGCCATTGGTTGAACAAGCCCGGTCGAAGATTCGGAAGGGCGCTATTGGCGCTTGTGTTGGTGGGATCGCGGTCCGTCGGAGGAGGCGCCGGCAGTCTTCGGTGAGATTTTTCCCTGCGCCCGTTTGGTGGGCAGACTGCTTTTAGGGCCGCGGTGGTCTGCTCGGCGGTGCGAAGCGTCATCTCCCCCGGCTGGAGTCTGCTGCGGGCGAGTTGGCGCGCCGGTGAAGGAGGTTTGGACAACGGACCACCGTGCGCTCGGAACTTTGAAAATGTTTCGGGCGTTGTTCATGCGGCCAGCGCTGGCGTGGTCCGCGGCCGTGGCGTGGCGACAGTCGCCGCGGGCGGGCCGCGTTCCTTGTAAGCCGCGACCAGCCGCAGCACCCGGTGCAGCGGTTTTCCGCAGCCCGCACACAACGGCGGTTGGGACGGAACCGGGTCCAGGGGTGGCCCCGCTCCAAATTCCACCGCCAGTCCGGTGTGGAACTGGATCCGCAGCCGGTTGGCTTTGGCGGCCGGATGACAGAAGCCGTAGTACCGGATGGCGCGCAGTCCGCGGGGCAGGACGTGGCGGAGGTAACGCGCGACGAACTCCCCGCCCGGGATGGTGGCAGTTTCACGCCGGTTTTCCTTCCGGTTTTTCCAGCGGAACGTGACGGCTTGATCCGTGACGCGGACCAGGCGCGCATCGTGGATGGCGGTGCGGGCCACATAAGTGCCCAGATAGTTGAGGGCGCTGCGACCGGTCCCGGCGGGCTGGATGTGCACGCCCCAATTCTTGTCCCACACCCCCGCATCGACCTGCCAGTCGTGGGCCTTGAGCCGGCGATGGAAGTGCTGGCGGAAGGCGGCCTGCAGATGGTTGAGATAAACGAGGAACGCGGGATCTTTGCCGCGCACGAGCCGCCCGCGGGCATCGAGGCCCACGCCCGGGACGAGACAATGAATGTGCGGATGAAACCCGAGCTGCTGGTTCCAGGTGTGGAGCACCGCCGTGAAGCCGTGGACGGCGGCGCGCAGGCCCTTGGCGGTGGCGAGTTTTTCACTCAGCGCCCCGGCCACCGCGGCAAAGAAGAGGTCGTAAGCGCTTTTGGCGTGCGGCCCGAAGAAGCAGCCGCGCAGTTCGGCCGGCAGCGTGAAGGTGACCAGGAAGTACGGCGCTTGGACCAGCTTGCGTTGTTCGCGCTGAACCCATTTCGCAGTGGCCGCGCGGCCGCAAAGCGGGCAGGCCTTGTGATTGCAGGAATGATACGCGAAGTGCCGGCGGCCGCAGGATGGGCAGTCAAACAGGTAGCCGCCCAACGCCGGGGTGCGGCAATGGGTGATGGCCCAGAGGGCGCGGTGTTGCGCCGGCGTCAGCGGCGGTTTGGGGTTCAGAAACTCCGGCAGGAACCGGCGCAACACGTCAATGACGGCGAAGCGGGCGGGCACGCGTCAATCAGCGCGGCAGCTGCTTGCACAGATCGTCCATGAGCCGCAAGACATCCTGCGTCGTCTGATGCGTCACGTGCAGGTAGACCATGGTGGTGGTGATCTGTTGATGCCCGAGCAGCTTTTGGATGGTGTGCAAATGCGCGCCGGCTTCGAGCAGATGGGTGGCAAAGGAATGGCGCAGCGAATGGATCGAAGCCGCCGGCAGGTTGAGTTGTTGGCGCGCCACGATCATGAGCCGCTGGAGCGAGGAACCGGGCATGGGGGAGGTGGCCTGGCGCATGCGGCTGGCCAGCGCCTGCGGGTGATGGTCCCCGCGGCCGACGTTGGGAAAGAGCAGGAGCGGATGCTTGTGGAAGGCCCAGTAACGCCGCAGCTCCTGGTACAGGGTGGCGGGCAGCGGGACGACACGATCGCGATGCCCTTTGCTGTCGCGGATGAAGAGCTTGTGCTCGGCCCCGGCGATGTCGTGAATGGTCAGCGCCAGACATTCACTCAGGCGCAGCCCGCAACTGTAGATGAGCTTGAGGGGCGTGCGATACCGGCGCAGGCGGATGCGGCCGATGAGATCGATGACCTGCTGGCGGGTGAGCACGGCGGGCAGGCGGTCGTGATCCCGGGTGCGGATCTGGGCGAAGACGGTCCAGTTTGGCCGCTGGAGCAGCTCGATGAAAAACTTGCGCGCGGCCGCGGCGGCCTGGCGGATGGATTTGGGTTGCCAGTGCTTCTTCAACTTCACGAAGAGGAAGTAATCGCGCAACTGCGCTTCCGTGATCGTGGCCGGATCGCACTGGAGCTGTTCGTGGATGAGGCGGAGCTGCCGGTAATAAGCATGGCGGGTGTGATTGGCATCGTACTGGAGCGCGAGGAACTCGGCAAAGCGCGCCATGGACGCGTATGGATGGGAGTAATCCACGGGATTGGCGTACTCGCGTCCGGTGGTGCGGATGGTGGCTGCGGGGGTTGCGGCGGCGGCCGGTGACGCGCCAGGCTTGGCGCGGTGGAGGTTGGGGTTGCCGGTGAATGCGGGATTGATGTGCTTCATGCCCCGGGAGTATCTTCAAGTCGACCAGAAGCACGATCAAACCTGTGAACCCAAACTCACCCCCTCGTCGCCGCGGAGCGGCTTCGTTCAACCTGGGGATGAACGCTGCGAGGCAATGCGTTAGCCGGAAATCTTCAAAATTGCGGTCGCTGGTTGGGTTGAACCGGGGAGGGGGCGCCGCCGGTGGTAGCCGTGGGCGATTGGCACCCGTGCTCTGCGAGGAGTTAGTCGGGCTATCCCAAATCATTTCCGGAAGCCGACTGGTAACAAGTTTGACTCAATGACCCGTTTCCGATTAAACAGTCGGGACGCCGTTTCGACAAAGCCAGTTCAACTTTCAAAACCAAAAATCGTATATGCCCAACCTCAATCGCCCCCTCAAACAATTCTCGCTCCAGAAATTTCTGTGGCTGGCAGTGCTGACACTCGCTGCGGGTGGACTTGCTTCGTCCGCGCTGGCGGCCGAGGCCAATGCCGTCGGCACCTGGAAGTCGAGCTTCACCACGGCGGACGGGCAGATCCGGCAATCCACCCTCAAAATCAAACAGGAGGGGGACAAGCTCATTGGCACGGGCATCGGTCAGAACGGCAATGAATATCCGATCAGTGAAATCAAGTTAGCGGGCGATCAGCTCTCCCTCAATATCGTCCGCGAACGCAACGGCGAAAAAGTCACCATGAAAGTGGTGGCCACTTTGAGCGGCGACAGCCTGAAGGGCAAACTGGAGTCCAATCGGGGCGGAGAAAATCGCACGATGGATTGGGAGGCCAAACGCGTGACGGAAACGACCGCCGTTCCCGCCAGCGCCACGGGTAATTGGAAGTACTCGCTGACCATCGAAAGCGGCGACACCATGCACCTCGTGCTGGGCCTGAACCAAGAAGGGGAAAAAGTCACCGGCAAGGTCAAGGTCGGTGATTTTGAGGCGCCCATCACTGAGGGCAAGCTGGTCGGGGATGCCATTTCCTTCAAAATACCCGTGGATGCCAACGACCTGAAGTTCACCTCAACCTACAAGGGCACGTTGAGCGGGGACACAATCAAAGGGAAGATTCACTCGGACTATGGCGGGCAAGATCACAACTACGATTGGAACGCCAGCCGCGAAAAAGCCAGCGCCACCGGCACCTGGAATTGGGTTCTCGTCACCGCCAGCGGGGATTCGATAGAGCTCAGTTTGAAACTCAAGCAGGACGGGGACAAACTGGCCGGCGTCGTGGTCATGGGTGAAAACGAAGCGCCCATCACCGACGGCGTGATCAAGGACAACCAGATTTCCTTGAAGGTGGCCCGCGAACGGGATGGCAGGACGCAGACGTCCAAATTCCACGGCAAACTCGAAGGCGACGCCATCAAAGGCAAGATCGATTCCGATTGGAGCGGCGAAGATCGCAGCTACGATTGGAACGCCAAGCGGGCGGGTTGAAGCAGCACTGCTGGAAGTCCAAGTAGCCGCCGACGTGAGGAGGCGGATCCCGCGCCAAGGTGGTTCCCACCGCCTCCTCACGTCGGCGGCTACGGTTGGCCGGCATTGCCCAGGAATGGCGTTTTGAGTTTACCCCCGGCTTGATCCCATCCATTTTTGGCATCACAGAAATGGAAACCCAAGCGCAACCACCCGCCCGCCCTGGCTGGTGGCAGAACGAAGACTGGCTCGCCGTAATCGCCGGCGGCCTGCTCATTTCCGCCGTCGTCGCCTTCTGGCGACCCGCCCTGCCCGGCTTTGACTGGATGACGGCCGGGCATTTTGCCGCCGAGGCCAGCGCTTTGCAGGCGCGTTCGGCGGAATTGAACCAGTTGCAAACGGAGGCGACTCGCCAAGGTGAAAGCGGGCTGGCCAACGCCCTCGCCGAACTTGGGAGCGCATTGACGGGAACGGAAGCCGCCGCCATCCGCTCCGCCGCCAAGCGCGTGGAGGCGACAGCGGACAAGGCGAGCGTGGCAGCCTTGGGCAAGCAGGTGCAGAAATTCATCGCGCCGTTACAAAGCAAACGCACCGGCACATTGGCGGCGGTGGTCAGCCCGGGCAATCTCCAACGGGCCGCCGGGCTGGGAGTGATCTACTTCGGAATCGCGGCCGTGGTGGTGGGATTGATGGGCGGACGCGGGGCGGGATTTGTCTTTGGCTTTCCGGTGGTTTTCACCCTGGCATGGTGCGCGCTGGCCATGGCAGGCAATGCAAAGGCCAATGAGTCCGGTTTGGAATACGTCATCTTTGCGCTTGGGCTGGGCCTGCTCTTGAACCATACGTTCCGGATTCCGGACTGGCTGCGGCAGGCCGTGCGCACGGAGTTTTACATCAAGACCGGGCTCGTCATCCTTGGCGCGGGCATTCTCTTCCAGGAAATCATGCAGGCGGGTTTGCTCGGCCTGGCGCAATCCATCCTGGTGGTGACCGTGGTCTGGTATTTCTGCTTCTGGCTCGCGCGGAAGTTGCGCGTGGACGACGAGTTCGCCGTGATGCTTTCCACGGCGGTATCGATTTGCGGCGTGTCGGCGGCCATTGCCGCATGCGGGGCCATCCAGGGAGACCGCAAGAAACTCTCCTATGTAACCTCGCTCGTGCTCATCGTGGCAGTGCCGATGATGGTCCTCATGCCGTGGGTGGTCAAAGCGAGCCATATTCCTGAAATCGTGGCTGGCGCCTGGATGGGCGGCACCCTGGACACCAGTGGATCGGTGGTGGCGGCAGGGGCCCTGATCAGCGAACCAGCCATGAAGACGGGCGTGATTGTAAAATTTTCGCAGAACGTGCTCCTCGGGGTGGCGGCCTTCGGATTATCGATCTGGTGGACGATGCGCCAGCGCGCCGCCAGGGGCCAACGGCCAAGCCTAGGGTTGATCTGGGAACGGTTCCCCAAGTTCGTGCTCGGGTTCATGGCGGCGTCGCTCGTGTTCTCCTTCGCCCTCGACAGCGCGGTGGTCAAGGACACCAAGAGCTTGCTGACCGGCCTGCGGAATTTCTGGTTCGCGCTGGCGTTCGTGTCCATCGGGCTGGAAACGAAGGTGACCGACCTGTTGCGAATGGAAGGCGGCCGCCCGGCGGTGGCGTTCATCGGCGCGCAGGCGTTCAACGTGATCTGGACGCTGATCCTGGCGTGGCTTTTATTCGGTGGCCTTCTGTTTTCAGTTCCAAACATCAAATGACCTTACAGCATCTGCTTGCCATGCGGCCAATTCTGGAGTTTGATAGCGGGCAGCCGTATGAAGACACTCTGGTGGGTCTTTGGACTGGGCCTCTTCGCCCTTGGGACGGGTTGCGTGGCCAAGCCCGCGACCGCTTCGGCCGGTAAGCGCAGCCAGCCAATCCTGGTCGAAGCCGCGTGCGGACAATGCCAGTTGGGACTCGCGGGCGATGGTTGCGATCTGGCGGTCCGTTTCGATGGAAAGGGCTACTTCGTGGATGGGGTAAACCTCGACCAACTGGGCGATGCCCACGCCACCGACGGGATGTGCAACGCGGTGCGCTCAGCCAGCGTCACGGGCCACGTTAAGAATGACCGGTTTGTCGCCACCACCTTCAAGCTCCTCCCGCGGCAATGACTCCCCAGAACCAAAAATCGCCGTTCCCAAAAATCACCTCACCTCCATCAACCGCCAACCCCAACCCCTGCGAATCATGAAAAATCCATTGCTGCTGCTCGTCACCGCCAGCCTCAGCGTTTTGGGCAGCGTGGCCGCGACCGATGCGCCGTTGACCTCGGAAACGCCGCAACAGCGCGACGCGCGCATGGCGTGGTGGCGGGAGGCGCGCTTCGGCATGTTCATTCATTGGGGTCTCTACGCCATCCCCGCCGGCGAATGGAAAGGCAAGACCGACCACGCCGAATGGATTCGCGACACCGCAAAAATTCCGCTAACGGAATACGACCAGTTCCTCGGCCGGTTCAACCCGGTGAAGTTCAACGCCGACACATGGGCGCAACTCGCACACCGCGCCGGGATGAAGTATCTCGTCATCACCTCGAAACACCACGACGGCTTAGCGCTCTGGGACTCCAAGCTCTCTGACTTCGACGTCATGGCCACGCCCTTCCGGCGGGACATTCTGAAGGAACTCAGCGCGGCATGCCGTCAGCAGAACGTCCGGTTCTGCACCTATCATTCGATCATGGACTGGCACCATCCGGATTACCTCCCGCGGCGCGGCTGGGAAAAGGCCACTCGTTCCGCAGACGGCGCTGACTTCGATCGGTTCCGCGGTTACCTCAAAGGCCAGCTCCTGGAAATTGTCAGCGGTTACAATCCGGACGTGATGTGGTTTGACGGCGAATGGGAAGATACCTGGACGCATGCCATGGGGCAGGACCTCGACGATTACGTGCGCGGACTCAACAAGAACATCATCGTCAACAACCGCGTGGACAAAGGCCGCCAAGGCATGGCGGGTCAGACAAAGCAAGGTGGCTTTCGCGGCGACTTCGGCACGCCCGAACAGGAAATCCCCGACCAGGGCATCCCCGGCGTGGACTGGGAGTCGTGCATGACCATGAACCGCTACTGGGGCTGGAACGCTGCCGACACGCAATGGAAATCCACCGAGGATCTGGTCCGCAAACTGATTGATATCGCCAGCAAGGGTGGAAATTTCCTGCTGAACATCGGGCCACGCCCGGACGGCACCTTCCCGGATCAGGCGATCGAACGCCTCGCAGGCATTGGCCGCTGGATGGACAAGAATAGCGACTCCATTTACGGGACGCAGGCCAGTCCGATTGGGAAGCCGGCGTGGGGTCGCTGCACTCAGAAGCAACTCGGCGACGGCAAGACCCGCCTGTTCCTTCATGTCTTCGACTGGCCCAAGGACGGAAGACTTGCCGTGAACGGCCTGGTGGGCAAGCCGCTTAAGGCCTCCCTGCCCGACATTGCCAATAAACTCAAGTTCACGACGAGCGGCAACGGGGTGACGATTGACGTGCCCGCCAAACCGAACAACCCCATCGCCACAGTCATTTCGCTTGATCTGGCGAAACCATAGCAACCGGCGGGAGGCGGTAGACCGCGCACCCCGTGCGCGCTGGCTTTGAAGCTCGATCAACGGCGCGGAGAACTGACGCGCCCTGTCCCCATCCGGGAATTCGCATTAATTCTCCGGCCAGAGAAACGTCGCCACCGATTTGGGAGATAATCCGGTCGCCAGACTTCGGCCGCCCCATTCGATGGTGAAGGGTTTCGGCTGTTCGGTCGTGTTGGCCACGATCAGAGTGATGACGCCGTCCCGGTTGCGGAAGGCCACGTTGGCAAAGGCCTTGTCGCCCGCGTTGCTTGCGATGCGTTGCGCGCCGCGGGGGACGAACTTCGTGAACTGGCCGGACATGAAGTATTCGAAATGGTACGTGGGCTTGCGGGTCTCCGGGTTGAGCATGACCATCGTTCGACTCGCCTCGAACGGTCCATTGTTCGGCTTGCCGTTGTCGTCCAGCATCGTGACCCAGGCGTTGTAGCTGGAAGCCCAGTTGCGGAGCCGCTCGATGAGTTCCACGGCGCCGTTGATGCCAAACACCGAGCCTTCCGTGAAATAAATTGGCCGGTCCGGGAACTCACGGTGAAAGACGCTCATCCCCTCCGGCCCCCCGACGTAGCCGTGAAAGCCGACGCCCGCCACGAACGCCGCCGCCCGCGCGTCCGCCAGAATCGTGCGCGGGTAGGCGATGCCGGGATCATCGCCGGTGCCGCGCTCGTTGTAATTGTGGTCGTAACACCAGATCAACGTCTTGAGGCCGTGGCGGCGGAAGGCCGGCCCGAGGTGATCGCGGATGAAGTCCCGCTCCTGTTCGGCGGTCCAGTGACACGAAGGATAGTGCCACTTCGGATCCTTCTCCTTGGCGCGATCCACCCCCGGCTCGTTCTGGACCGTCACCGCATGAATCGGGACGCCCTCCGCCGCATACGCCTGGATGAAGCGGACGAAGTACTCGGCGTAAGCCGGGTAGTGCTGCGGTAAAAGGTGACCGCCGATCATGGTGCCAGTGCTCTTCATCCAGCCCGGCGGGCTCCACGGGGACGCGAAGAAGAGCAGGTCCGGATTCTTCTGCCGCGCCAGTTGGATCACCGGCAGGATGTAACGGCGGTCTTTCTCGATGGAGAAGCCCTTCAGCTCAGGATCGGTTACGCACGGCGGCTGATCGTCGTAGGAATACCATGGGTCGCCCGTGAAATCCGGTGTGCCGATACAGAGCCGCATCAAGTTCATCCCGAGGCCGTTTGTCGGGTTCACCACCCGTTCCATCAACTGCGCCCGGTCGGTTGGCGCCATCCGCGAAAGATTCCAGCACGTGGAGGGTTCGAGCGATGAACCCATCCCGAGCATCGGCTGAAATCGGGTGGTGGAATCCACCTTCACGACCGCGCTCGGGTTTGGTTTTGCCGGACGGCTCCATTCGCGGGACGGCTGTTCCGTGAGTTGAAGTTTGCCATCCACCGAACTGGCCCACCAACGGACCGAGGACGCGGCCTCGGCGGCAACCGCGCTGAAAATGGCTATCAATCCAAGCCACACGGTCATTCGGAGGGAAGCTAAAGTGCATCGCATGGGCCATGTCATAGACAAGCCAGCCCAGGCCGGCAACCTCGAATCCCTCCCGGCTGGCAGCAGTTGGGCACGCAAGGTGACTTTGTAATGCTATCCCCCCAACATCGTCGTCGCTTGCGAAGATTCGGGCGCGTGGCTTCTGCTTCCTCCCCATGAAGCTCGTAGCAGCGGACGTGAGTCCGCTCCATTCAGAATCGAAGGAAATCAGAGCCGACTCACGTCGGCTGCCACGGTTCAGGGGTTCAAACCGCGAAATCTGGTTTGGGAGAAATCTCTCCCCACGACAAAGGAGTGGGGCGAGGACCGAGGAGAAGGGCAAGCCCAGACAAACGCACCTCCTCTCCCCGCCCCTCTCCTCCCTCCGATGGAGGAGCGGGAGTTGATTCGGTTGCGGCTTGGCTGGGCTGCGTCCAGGCGACCGGGACGCGGCGCATCGCGGTGAGCGATCAACTTGGCGCGGCGTGATAATTAAATCGGATGCAATTGACATGCCGTTCGCATCTCTCCCATCTTGTGAAGCCGCATGAAAAACGATGCCGGGGTGGGCGCATTGAGTGCGCTGTTCGCCGGCGGAACGGACGAAGTGGTTTGATGACGATTTAAGTGACTTTACGATAACTTCCGCTGACCAAGACGCCATGATGCGCGGCCAATTCACTTAGCATGCCCTTAAACTCCAAACTCAACCGCACCCAGTGGCTCATCTGCGCCATCGCCGCCATCGGCTTTGCATTCGACATCTACGAGCTGCTCATGCTGCCGCTGATCATCAAACCGGCCATCGCCGCGTTGAGCGCACCCCTGATCGATGCCCTGGTGAAAAGTGGCACCACCGCCGCCGATGCGGCGGCGCTCTGGACCCCGGGTGGCAAAATGTATGTGCAATGGGCGCGCACCCTCTTCTTCGTCCCGGCCATCGCAGGCGGCGTTTTTGGCCTCCTCGGCGGCTATCTTACCGACCGCCTCGGCCGCCGGCGCGTGCTCACGTTCAGCATTTTGCTCTATGCGTTCTCTGCTTGTGCTGCCGGGTATGCCACCTCGCTCCCTCAACTGCTCGCCTTCCGCTGTCTCGTGTTCATTGGCGTATGCGTGGAATTCGTCGCCGCCGTGGCGTGGCTGGCGGAGTTGTTTCCGGATCGGGATCAGCGGGAAAAGGTGCTCGGTTACACCCAGGCCTTTTCCTCGTTCGGCGGCCTGCTGGTCGGCGCGATGAACGTTGTGGCCGCCAAAATTGCCCTCGATCTGCCGGCGATCCACGGCGGCCACGAGGCGTGGCGTTACACCCTCATCTCCGGCATCATCCCGGCGATTCCGCTCATTCTCATCCGGCCGTTCCTGCCCGAATCGCCGGAGTGGGAGCGCAAACGCGCGGCCGGCCAGCTCCAGCGCCCCAGCCTTGCCGCCTTGTTCAGTCCGGAATTGCGGCGCACGACCGTGCTGACGACGCTCGTGTTCGCGGCGAGCTACGGGATCGCCTTCGGCGCGATCCAGCAGCTCCCGCAAATCCTCGGCGCGCAACGTATCGGCACACCGCAGGAAGCCGGACACGCGGCCATGATTGCCACCGCCAAGGCGGCGGTGGGCAAGGCCGCCGCGGCCGCCAAGGAGGGAGACCAGCCCGAATTGACCGCCGGCAAGAAACGCCAGATCGGTGGCAACGCCTCCGATGAAGCCGTCGCCAAAGTGAGCCTCTGGCAGGAAATCGGCGGCCTGATCGGGCGCTTCGCCCTGGCGATTCTGGCCGTGCGCATTCTCAGCCGTCGCACCCTTTTGCGCGTGTTCCAGATTCCAGCGCTGATCTTCGTCCCGCTGTTCTTCTGGTGGATCTCCACGAGCCTCGGCCAGGCGGACTCGTTGGTCTGGATCAAGGTCGGCATTTTCATCGCCGGGTTCCTGGCGATTGCGCAGTTCAGTTTCTGGGGCAACTACATTCCGCTCGTGTTTCCGCTGCACCTCCGCGGCACGGGCGAGAGCTTTGCGGCAAACATCGGTGGTCGTGTGCTGGGCACGGCGGCGGCGTGGATCACCATCACCCTCTCCGCCTCAACTCCCCCCAGCCCGGCCAAGATTGCGATCGTGGGGGCGTGCGTGGCGGGTGCTTACACCCTCGTCGGCGCCATCCTGACGCAGTGGTTGCCGGAGCCGAAGGAAGGCGCGGTGAAAGAGTGAGGTCTGCAAACAACAATCGCTGTCGCTCTTTTGAATCCCAACGGGATTCAAGCCATCAGCCCAGGGTTGCGCTACTGGCGCTACCCTGGGGATGTGACAGAATGTGTCCCCCAACCCCAACGGGGTTGCAGCCTTCTTTTCTACGATTGTCACAACCCCGTTGGGGTTGGCGTGTCTTCAACAACCTACCCAGGGTAGCCTCGCAATCTCGGCAACCCTGGGCTGATCGCTCCAATCCCTATGGGATTGCACAGCCAATCGCGGTGAGGACAATCATTTCTTTGTTCAACTGACTTTTATCTCAATTGTATGCCTATCGCTGAATCTGACATCCAATCCGCCCAAGCCCAACTCGACGCCCACACGCGCGAAATCATCGCGTGGCATTTCTCGCCGGAATCCGGTTGCGCCTACTGGCTCGACTGGGCGAGCAAGAACTTTGATCCGCGCCAGGAAGTGAATTCCTTCGCTGACCTCATTGCCCGGTTTCCGCACTTCCAGGACGAATCCTTGCGCGACCTGCAACCGGAGGTCTGGGTGCCGGCGAAATTCAAGGGGCAACCCTTCAACATTTTTGAAACCGGCGGCACGACCGGCATGCCCAAGCAACGCATTGGCTGGAACGATTACAAGGTGGATTATTCCGAGTTCAGCGAGAAAATTTCGGACGCACATTTTCCGCGAAACCATTACTGGCTGATGATGGGCCCGACCGGTCCGCGCCGTCTGCGCCTCGCCATCGAGCACCTCGCCAACGTGCGTGGCAGTTCATGCTACTTCATTGATCTCGACCCGCGATTCGTCAAGAAGGTCATCGCGAACAAACAATTTGACGTCGCCCGCGCCTACATGGATCACGTCGTGGACCAGGCCGTGACCATCCTCAAAAACCGCCGCGTCTCCGGCCTGTTTACCACGCCGAAACTCCTCGAAGCGCTCGCCGAGAAGATTGATCTCTACGAAGCCGGCATCCGGGGCGTGTTCTGCGGCGGCACGACCATGGCCCCGCAATACGTGCGCTTCATCGTCGAAGAAGTGCTCGAAGGTCGCATCGGCTTTTATCCCACCTACGGCAACACGCTCATGGGCCTGGCCGCCAGCGTGCCGCTCCGCCCTGAAGACAAATTCTCCATCACCTACTATGCACCGCAACCGCGCGCCGTGCTCCGCGTCGTGAATCCAAAGCAAACTGACCAGGTCGTCGGCCTCAACGAATGGGGTCGCGTGGAACTCACGACGCTGACGAAGGAGTTTTTCATGCCGCGCTTCCTGGAACGCGACGAAGCCATCCGCCGCGCCCCGCGTGAACCCTACGCCTGGGACGGCGTCGCCGAAGTTCGGCCGTTCGGTGCGATGGAAAAGAACATTGTAGAAGGGGTTTACTAAGGCGGCTTCGTGGGATTCCTACCGCCGGGAATCCTTTCGATGGCCGGGGCGCGAGCCAATTCCGCATCCTAAACTGTCATGGCGCAGGCACAGAATCAGTTCGATTTGACCGCCTCAGGCGCGGGTCGAGCGGCCGGGGAACCGTTCCAGTTGCGCGTCACGTTTGATCTGGTTGCGGGATGCGTTTCATTCGTGTGGTGGCATCCGATCACCCAGGAGGTGAAAGCGCAGGGCCGTCTAATGCCAGCCGAGTTAAGCGAATTCCAGTACTTCGCCCTGGACTGGCGGCTCGCCGGCGGCCCCCAGGATGGTTGCAGCGCCCATGCATCATCGGTCCGGGCGCTGTTGAACCGGATCCGCAAGCTGTTTCCCCTGGTGACCAACGCTCCGAGTTTCCTCCTCGCGCTGGATGCCGACCTGGGCCCCGGCAAAAAGGGGGAGCGAATCCAATTACGCCCGCCCCCCGAGGAAGACGACTGGCGCTGGCTGACGCAGCAGGCGCAGCAGGTTGCAACGATGCTGGAATCCAAGCTCGCCCCGGCGAGCGACCCGGTGACGCGTGGCCGCGCCGTGCTGCGATTGCTCGCTTGCGCGTTGTTGGGCGTACCGCCCAAGTTGCAAGACTGCGCCGGCGAGGGCGCGCCCCAGGCGACCGCAACCTCACTGCTGCACCTGAGCGTGACCTTCAACCAGGTCAAAGGCTTCGCCGAACTCGTCTGGAACGCGCCGACGGATCGCAGCCTCGTTGCCACGGGTCGCGTACGGGTCACCGCCGGCGATCAACTGACCTGGGAGTTGGAAGCCGACAATCGCCGCGAGCCCTCCGTCACGTCCTATCACCGCAATTCCATTCGCGCCCGGCTCGGCGCGTGGCTCAATCGTTTCCCCGCCGCCCGCGATACCTTCACCGGCTTCTGGATCAAACCCGATCGGGCGGGAGGAAAGCCGCTCATCGAGCAAGAACCACCGTTTGGCCCCCGCGAGTCGCCAATCGCATGGGTGGAGGATAACCTCGTCGCGATGGCCGAAGCGCTGCGGTTTGAATTCTCCCCGCTCGGCCGCGTGATGCAGGAGCTGGACCCGCTCATGCGCTCGGACTACGATCGCTATGCGCGTCGGGAGCAGCGCAAGGAACAAAAGCGCGCGGAAGCGGAGGCGCAACGCCGCGACACCATGGCGCGGCTGGCGATGGAACGCCGCCAACGTGAACGCGAAACTGCCGCGCGCAAGCCAGTTACCGCCAAGAAAGCCGCCACCACCGCAACGCAACTCCCATCTGCGATTCCTGATTCCAAAGCCATCCCGGCCCGCCCGCCGGCGCCACCATTGCCGGTAAGCATCGAGTTCCCGGGCCTGGCGTTCCAGGAAACGAGTTTCCCGCTGACCGATCTGCGCGGCTACTTTCTGCGTGAACGCGCTGCGCTCTGGTGGGTTTCCAACCAGTCCGACGACCTGCTGTGCCTGCCGCATTGCCGGATTGAACGGCTGGATTATCAACTGCGCACGGCGTTGCGCGTGCTCGGACCATTGCGCGGCCGGGCGTTACTCTCGGATGAAGTCGGTTTGGGCAAGACTATCGAGGCAGGATTGGTGCTCAAGGAATTGCTCACGCGGGGCATGGTAAAGAAGTTTCTCGTGCTCACGGTGCCGTCCCTCGTGGACCAGTGGGAGGAGGAACTGGCCGACAAATTTGGCCTGGCCACCTCCACCACCAACCGGGACGGCGGGCGCAGCGACCCGCAAGCGTTCTGGCACCAGAACACGGGCCTCGTAGCCAGCCTGCACACGCTCAAGCAGCCCGCCCACCTGGCGCTGGCCCGGCAGATCCATTGGGACTTGCTGATCGTGGACGAGGCGCATTATCTGCGAAATCGCGAGTC
>CAZIJO010000011.1:0-47955 GCA_964539515.1 uncultured Bifidobacterium sp.
CGACCTTCCTGCAAAATCAGCCCTTGAAGGATCACGTGCCGCGCGTCTTTGAGTTCGATGAACGGCGCGTCGAACATGCTGAGCACGATTTCAGCCTTGGCAATCTCAAGTCCCGCGGGCGGCAGCCAGTAAAGGCGTTCGCGGCGGCGGTCCAGATACCATTCGCCCGGTTGGTCGAGCTCGCGGAATACGTTCAACGCGTAATAACGCTGGTCCTTGCGGTAGCCGTAGTTTGACCACGGCTCGGCGAGCGTGAAGCACCGGTCATTACCATCAATCGAGTTCACCTTCTGGAATTCCTCGTACCAATCCCAAAACCAATAGCCGTAAAGCCGCACATCCGGTTCATCGAGCCACGCACGGGGACGATCCTCCACGAATCGGAAGCAGCCGTCCTTGCAACCCGAGATTGAGTTCCAGACTTTGAAGGTGTTTGTGCCCAGAATCTCGCCGGTCTTGACGAACCCTTCGTTCGGCCAGCGCGCCAGGGTTTGCGGCACGCCATTGACGAACAGCTCGGGCCGTTTCCGCAGCGCCGTGGCGTCGCCCCAGTCCCGCTGCCCGAGCGATTTCAGGTCCGCTTCGAGCACGGCGTCCGCGACTGCTGGCGACAGGCGAGCTTTCACGGCCGCGTCGGAAATCGGTTTCCAATTCACAATCCGCTCGCCCCCGCGCCATCGCACCGAAGTTCCTGGACGCGTTTGATAAACCACCGGCGCGTCCATCGTACCTGAATCTTCCGCCGACAACCGAAAGGTCTGCCGAACCGGATAATCACCGGCCTCCATCATGACGCGCACGCCGCCGAGTGGGAGTTTGCCAGAGTTTTTCTTCTTTAACTGCTGAATCGCCTGGCGTGCCCGCTCCAAGGTGGCGAATGGCTGCGAAACCGAGCCATCGCCGGCGTCCGAGCCCCGGGTGGAGACGTGAAGTATGGCTGTCGAATCCGGAATCGCCGGCAGCGTTTCGCGAAACTCGGCTGCCGTGCGGGCGGGTTGGCCGTTCCGAATCCGGTCGGCCTCGAGCAGTCTGCGCTCGGCCAGTTCACGATGAAATCGGGTCAGGGTGGTGTCCGCCGCCTGCCGTTTCCAAGCGGCAACAGCCGCGACGCTGTTCGTTTCAGCCAGCGCGGTTTCCGCCAGACCGAGGTAAGCCAGGGCGCGCACAAACGCCGGGGCGGAAGCCTCGCTCAACACGGCTTCGAAGCCAGATCGGGCGGCGGGCAGATTTTGACGCGACAGCGCCTGCGCTGCTTGTTCGAGCGCTGGCGAGCAGGACTTGGGCGCATCTGGGGCGGGCTGATCAGCGGCGTTCAGGGCCAAGGCCACGCACCCACCGACAAGTGCGCGAAGGAGGTGTCGAATCATGGTCAGGTTAGGGGGTTGATTTCATGTCCACGCAGCGAATCCACAGCACCCCACCGAGTTCGGCCTTAACTTTCTTGCCTTCCGGATTTCGGGTGGTCTTGTTGGTCTCTGGAATGGCGGTGAGCGCCCACCAGCCAGCCCGGGGTGGCACGAAGGTGAATTCACCGCGGGCGTTGGTTTTCAGGATCTGAGTGAGGAAGGAGTTGTCCGGCAGCTTGAGTGTGTCTTTATCATTCAGATATTCCACTTCGACACGGCAGAACGGCGCCGGCTTACCGTGCAGTCGCACAACGCCCATGAAGGCGCTGCCGGTCCACAACGACGTGCATTGCACCAGCGGTTCGATCTCCACCGGGAAGCCGACGAGTGCGTCCCAGCCTTCCCAGTTTTCCCAGCCCATCGCGGAGTTGGTCGGTAGCTTCGCGTCGCAGGAATTGACCATGACCTTGGCAAAGTGAGTCACCATCACCTGCTCGGCGGGCTCCCAATAGCCTGCGGGCTCCAGGTAGAACAAGTGAGCGCCTGGCTCTTTCATTTTGAACTCCGCGGTGAAGGCTGGCTGGACGGCGGCGGGCTTGGGCTTCATGCTTCCCAGCAGGCTGGTTTTCTTCTTGTTCACCAGCACGCCGAATTGGAGTGGTCGGCCCATTGCCAGCGCTGGGCCATTTTTTGAAGCGTGTTCGAGCAGGCGCAGATCAAGCTGGCAGACCCCGTCGGGTACAAGCTGGCCATCGCGCTCGGTTGGTAACAACAACTGCACGTGGGCCGCGGCCGAAGCAGCGAACCATGTGATGCCGAACACGGCGGACCAAAGGAAGATGCTCATAGGCGGCATCGAGTAGCTGTTGCTCGCTCGCAGCGCTTTAACTCAACTTGCTCCGGCCCTCGTTGACAATTCAGGCATAACCACGCCGCCGATGACCTCGATCGCGCAAGCGGGTTGCCTGGGCAGTTGCTGGCAAGGCAGGCCAGCGCGCAGCAGAGACGGTTTCCTGTTTGCATGTTGATTAGTGGGAAAACGGGCGGATTCGGACTTTGCGGAATTCCACCACGCCGGTGCGGTGGTGCATTTGCAGGAGGAGATAGCCCTGCCGATAACGGTTTTGTGGATCAAGACAGTCAGCGCCGGGCTGGCCGTTCACCCAGGTGCGCAGATGATTGCCCTCCGCCACGACTCGCAAGGTGAACCACTCGCCATCCTTGACGCCCGGCATGGGGGCGCGGGCGCCGGGCACGCCCAGATTGTAAATGCTGCCGGTGGGATTGTTCTGATCGCGATGATCACACTGCGCTTCGTAACCCGCCGGGTATTCCTGCTTGCGGTCAGCGTGTGGCTGGCAGCGAAAATACACGCCGCTGTTGCCGCGCGCCGTTCCGGTGTCCCAGATGCGAACCTCGGCGATCAGTTCGAAGTCGGCAAACTCCCGTTCGCTGGCGAGATAACCCTGACCTCCTTTGCCGATCAAGACCCCATCCTTGACCTCCCAGCGAGGGTTGTGCGCAAAACGGTTCTCGCGCCAACCAGTCAGGTCACGGCCATTGAACAGGTTGAGCCAACCGCTTGAACTTTCGGGAGTAGAACATCCGCCCAAGCACAGCAGCAGCAGGAGCAGGACTCGGATGCGGTTTGACTGACCGGTTTGATGTCCGGGATTGCTGTTTGTCGTCATTTTCATTTGATGCACTTCGTTTAGAAATTTCGATTGCCTGGAGGAGTTCATTCACGTTCGGGCTGTTCCAATGAGCGGATGCCATCATGTTCGCCCACGGATGCACCTTCAACGAAGTTCGCTTTGCCACCCATCCAGAAGTGCATTCCGGCCAGGCCATCAGCGACGCTGCTGCCGACGACATGGTTCTGGAAAAAGCCGGTGTTGACGCCACGGGGCTCACCACTAGACGGTGCAAAGTCCAATTCCCGCAGTGGAGGACATGACATCGGCGCGGGAGGATATGCGAATGGCGGCAAGCTGGGCAAGCCAGCGGCGGAGTCGCCGTAGGTGGGTACCTTCGTAGCATCGCTGACACTGCCCGCGGGCAAATCGCCGGAGTCGTTGGCGACGCTGTTAGGCAGCCCCAGGATGGTCGCGCTCCAAAGGCAGCGGGTGCTCGCCACCATGAGAATGGCGGACAGGACCAGGCGCTCAACGCGGGTGTGACTCACAAGATTCTACGCATGTTGTCCAGTGCAGTTGGTTCCCGTTCACCTAATTGCGGACGCGGATTTCCTGCAGATACTCGTAAGGCTTCCGGGTGTGCTTTTCGGCAACCTCCACGTTGAATTCAACCGGGTTGAACAGCACCCACTCGACGCGGCCCTTCTCCAGTTCCAGCCGGAGCACAGTGGCTTCGGGATTGTCGCGTAGCACCTCGATGCCGGAGGCGTGAGCGGTGGCTTGCAGGTCGACCGCGTAGGCGGCTTTCGGGCCCGGGTTGGGATTGTTTGAACTGGCGCGGGTGCGATACGGTGGATGGGGATAATAGACCTGCGTAAAAACCAGTTTTTCGCCCGTGCCAGGCTTGCCTTCCCAGACGTAACGAAGCTGGTTGGGACACGCCTCGGCGCGGGGATCATCAATCAAGCGATCCACGACTTGAAGGCGGCAATCGGCGCGCGGCGCAAACCACACCAGCAAGTCCGCCGGCGGAGTCTTTGCGCTGCGTGTTCCATTGTCGGCGACGGGTTGGTGGATGAACGTGTTGGCCCAATGGCTGCCCAGTTGCGGGCCGATGTTGTGCGTGTTCCACAGCGGCGCAACGCGAGCCTTGAAACTCTCCTCGAACGTTACGATCTCACGTGTCGCGAGGAAACGATTCTTCACGAAGACGAACTCACGCTCGTAAACCACCGGCAGGCCGTCCGCGTTCTGCACTCGGACCCGGGCGAAAGTGGCTTGGGGTGTGTCCTTGAAATACGTCACCTCCGACCGAATGGCGGGCATCGTGCCGGAATGCCAGAATTCATCAATGCGCAACTTGTCGGAGTGGTAGTGACGCTTTGCCGTTTTGCCAAGGTCCTCAATGAGCGCGCGGTTTTCAACGGAAGCGCCCTTGCTGGTCACGATTTGCGTGAAGGGCGCGCCCCAGCGATCGAGGCCCAGAATGCCGCCCGGGTTCGCAGGGAAGCTGGTGGGATGAAGCTCGACGAGCCCGAAGAAGTCGCCGGGGCTCCAGCCACTGCGAAGGACGAGTTTGTCGGGCCATTCCATGCCGGTCATATACCAACTGCAACGTATGTGACCATGATTCAGCCGGGGATTGGCGTTGCCCATGAGGCGTTCGGTAAGTTGCATGTCCGTGTGGGGAATGCGGATGGCCTCTCCGCGTGTGTTCCAGAGCGAACCACCGTCCGGCTGAACCGGTTTCACTGAGTCGTCGGCAAACAAGTAGGCCAGCGAGATGAGCCAAGGACTCCCGCCATCAAAGTGATACGTTTTTGGGTCGGGGTCGCGGCTCTGGTAACGCAGGTAGTTGAGGAGCTTGTGCGCGGCGAACCGGTAGCGGCCGTCCCCGGTCTTTGCCGTCATGCGCTCAAACATGGCCATGCGATAATCCGCCGTGCTGTTCCAGCCGCCGTTGGGACCGTAAGGATTGATGAAGCCGTCCGGCGAAACCTTCACCAACAGCCGCTCCCACAGCCGCTTCATGCCCGGGTCCGTGTAAGCACGGTCGTCACCCGTCCACTGGTCCGCGCCGCAGGTGAGAATGATGATTGGCCCCATCATATAACCGGTGTCATTCTGCGCGACATCCTTCGCCTTCCAGAAATCATCGAACACCAATTCCGAGTAGCGCTTCCACTCCGTCGCCTCGGGAATGTCCGGGTACCACGCGGCCGCACGGCCTTTCGCGTAAGCCTCGGGCATCGAACGATGACAACCGCCGCGCCAATCCACCGGCTCGGAATCCCAAACGTGCAGGTTGCGACAATAGTAAAGCCACAATTCCCGAAACCAGTCGACGTCCGCTTTCATGGCCCCGCTGCTGATCAGGTGCTGGCGATAGAGCGGAATCAATGCGGCAGGATGCTCGAATTGCCAGAACCACTTCCGCTCAGCCACCTGCTTTTGCATCTCGGCGTGAAATGCCTTCAGCATCGCGATGCAAGCTTCGCTCCAGTAGGCATCGCCCGTTTGAACATACTTCACAAGCACGGGCATGAAGGCGCGCGGACCGTCCATGCCGCGATTCGGATTGCGCGCGATCTCCGCAGGGTTCATCTCCTCGATGCAACGCAGATACGTGTCGCGATTTACAGACCCCTGCGGGATCGGGTAGAAGGCAGGATTGTGAACATCGCACGCGCCGCCGAAGCGGTAGCGCTCCACGTCCACCATGTAACGCGTCGGCGCGCCGAGGAGTTGAACGTCAGTCCGTCCGGGCTTCTCGGACAGAGTTGTGGCTGTCGCTACCGCATGGACCGCATAGGAAACGAGCAGCGCCATGAAACACAAACTGAGTAGCGGGATCGTTTTCATCGTTTCTGGCGTTCATCGCGCACTTCGTTCGCAGCTTTGACCGTGTTCCGCTCCAGAACCACTTCACCCGCCTGTTTGCCGATTCGCACACCCGTTTTCTGCCGTCCTGCGCCGGTGTCCTCGATAATGTTGCTGCGGATAATGGTGCCGTGCGTTGCACCGTCCACGAACAAGCCCCATCCCTCGTTATCGCGGACGGTGTTGTTCTCGAACGTGACGCGATGCGCGGCCATTGGCTCGGTTTCCGCGCGCCAGTAAACGCCGCCCAGCTGGTTGCCGATGATCGTGTTCTTGCGGACGAAGTTGTCGCTGTCCTTGTGGCCGATGGACATGCCATATCCGCTGTTGTTCTGAAGCCAGTTGCCCTCGGCCACGCCGCCGCGCACGCGCCAGCAAAAGAAGAATCCGTCGTCGCCGTTGCCGACGGCGCGGCAGTTCTTCACCGAGGGCCGTTGCGAACCGCTGCCGGGATGCAGCCCGAACCCGGCGCAACGCTCCACGGTGCAGCCCTCCACCTTCACATCGTTCGATTGCTGGAAGCTGATGCCATCGCCGTTGTAGTCGCGGACGGAGCAGTTGCTGATGACGCAATGATCGCCGCGGTAGAGGAAGATACCGGCGGTGCGGCAACCGTCCACCCTGGTGGGATTTTGCGAGCGGTTGCCGTCCACGGCGAGGTGTTCCACGCGGGCATCTTCCAGGTTGTAACCGCTGATAACGGGAAAGATCGTGGCCGCGAAGCCGCCGTCGCTCATCAGGATGTCCGCGTTCATGTGGCAGGAGAGTGTGAAGTAGTTGGACCGCGAGTTGAGGATCGTCGCGCACACGCCGAGGAAGTTGCGCTGTGTTTTGGACGCCACATACACTCCGTGCCCGATGGCGAAGCCCTCCGGGTTTTGCACGGTAATCGCCGCTTCGCCGAAGTCGCCATCCGCCGCGAGCAGCGAGCGGAGCTCGCGGTCCTTCTTCAACACGGTCTTCTCTCCTGCCCCGCGGACGGTAACGCGGCTGCGCAGGTGGAGGGAGTCGCGCATGAGGTATTCACCCGGCCCAATCTCGACCGCGCCGCCGCCCAAGTTGCCGACGTAATCCACCGCGGCCTGCAAGGCGCGATTGTCGCTGCCGATGACGTCTGCATCGCGCAGGCCGACCGTGATACTCACCGCCGGGCGGGCGTGCAGTTCGCTTTCGGGATGCCTGCGGCCACTGTCGTGGGCGTTTGCGGCCAAGCAGGCCAGTCCGAGAATAATTGCGATCTTCTTCATCATGTCGGAAAGAAGTGGTTCGAATCGAGTTTGCTTTTCACGGTCATTGTTCCAGTCGGCTTCAAAGTTCTCAGGATCCGCGCCGCCCAGCTCTCAAGTCTCATTCCTCAACCGAAAGTTTGATCATCCCTGATTGACCTACCCTTTCATCGTTGTCTTTTGCCATGGCAATAATGGTGTTCTGTCCCTTGAAAAGGTTTGTTATTGCAAAATTAAGCTCCGCTTCGGGTGAGTCGATTTTGAACTCAGCCCTGATACCTCCTCTTCAAAACAGGTAGAGGGTATGTATTCTGCCATCACAATCCTTTGCTTTCACCGAGGACCGAATCGGATCATTTCCTGGACGTCCGGATAAGGCGGTTGAGGTTGCTGCGAATTCGCCGCACGGGACGTTGACACCAACGCCCAGGCCAAGATCAGGAATACAGAAGTCACTTGCGGCAAAGCTGCCACGCCAGGTGCCGATGGAGAAAGTGAGAGGCGACGTTTCATTTGAGATCAGGGGTTGGCAGCTTGGGGCCGGCGCACAATCGGGCCGTCCAGTGTCAGAGCGATCACGGAGTCCACGGGATCCGGAGCATTCGGAGGACACGTAATCAAAATGACTCCATTGCGGGATTGGGCCGTCATCTTGCGGCCGCCCAACAGCTTTGCTCTCCGGATTTCATTCGGCACTCCTTCGAGGGTGATCTGGCCGCTCTTGGGCCAGTCAAACACGTGAAGGTAAAGAGTCGTATCTCGCTTGCCTTCCCGGGCGGTGATGCGTCCCCAACCGGGCCTGGCCACCGGGCTGGCAGTGGTGCCGACGATGGATTCGCGGTTCACCTTCATCCACGCACCGATGGCGCGCATGGCCTCGACGCTTTCCTGCGGCACGCTGCCATCGCCCTTGGGCCCGATGTTGAGCAGGTAATTGCCGCCCTTGCTGGCAATGTCAACCAGATTGCGGATCAACGTTTCGTTGCTTTTCCACCGGTGGTCGTGCTCGCTGTAACCCCACGTGGTGTTCATCGTCATACAGGTTTCCCAGTCAATCCCCGGCATGCCCGTGTCCGGAATGTGCTGCTCCGGAGTGATGAAGTCTCCGTAGCGCCAATCCAGAGTGCCGACGAACCCGTCGGTGCCCATGCTCTTCCAACCCGCTTCAGGGGTGCGAAAGAGGCGGTTGTTCATGATGATGGCCGGTTGGTGTTTCCGTACCATCGTCATCAACTCGGTGGCACGCCAGGCTTCGTCGCCCTGAAAATCCTGCGCGCTGTAGTCCCACCACAGCACGTCCACCCGCCCGTAATTGGTTGCAAGTTCCTCGGCTTGCGCGCGGAGATACTTCACATACTGCGAATGATCGCGCGCCCCGTTGGGATAGGGCTTGCCTTTGAGCGGATGTGGAAGCTGCTCGGAAAGCGCGTAGGCATATTGATCGTGATGCCAGTCAATCACGGAATGGTAGAACCCCACCCGCAATCCCTCGGCCCGCAGCGCCGTCACGATTTCCTTCACCAGGTCGCGCTGCAAAATCGAACCGGCGTCGAACCCCCCCACCTGAGAGGCGTTGAGCGCGAAGCCCTCGTGATGCTTGGTGGTGAACACGACGTAGCTGCAACCCGCCTCCTTCGCAAGCCGCGCCCATTCGCGCGCAAAACCCGGTTTGGGTCTGAACTTCGGCACCGCCGCGCGGGCGTACGTGTCGGTGTCCGCTTTCACAATTTGCTGAATCCATTCCATGCCGCCGGAAGTTCCGGCAGGCTTGCCCTCCCAAGTTCCGGCGAGTCCTGAATAGAGCCCCCAGTGTACGAACATCCCGAAGCGTGCCTCGCGCCACCATTTCATGCGTGTGTCGTGAGCCGCGGAGCTTTCCGGTTTGCTTGCGCCGCCAGCTGGGGCGGCCATGGACACAATTTCGATGGTCATCATCATGCCCGCGGCTACCAGCGCTTGGGTGATATTGATGACTGGGTGCTTTCTCATATCGTAATTCCTAAAGTGAATTCCGTCCGAGGTCAAATTAGTCTCGCGCTCACGCGATCATGGCCCAATCCCTCAACCACACGAAAGAACTCAATCGGCCGGTCAACAGTCGGCACTGGATCAAAATAGTTCTGATTCATGCCGGTCAGGTTCGTCCTGACCTGCCCATGCGTCCACGACCATGGCGGACTCAACCCCGGCTTGCGCAACAATTGGTAATAATGTTTCCACCGGGCACTGTGCAATCTCACTTCCGAAACACGATCCAGTCGGCTTCCGTCTGGCGAAGCCAATCTTGGAGAAGGCGAAAAGTTGGCAGCTCTACTGGTCATGGTTCTGCGTGTGGATCGGCCTGACGTGGGTGCTGGCTCGGCTGGCCCCAGGTGAGGAGTTCACTGCTGCATAGTTTTAGCGGTTGGGGGTTGTGATACCAACCGTCTTTGGAAAGGCCGTCTGGGAAATCGTGAACCAGCATGCCCGGGTCGTTGATCGGCAGTTGTTGCGCGATGGTGGCGTCCGGACGTGCCACGAACGAGCCCCAGTGCGAATACGGCTGCGAGGAGTTGTTCGCCACGGCCCAGAGGCGATTGTCGGCGCAACGAGTGGGCACCTGCCTGACGCTGAGCACGTCGAGGCAATTCTCGCCTTTGCTTCGGGCATTGTGAAATGAGTGAAGCATCACCGTCGCACCGCGCTCGCGGTAGGCCATGTAAATTTGCGGCCAGCAAATGTCGTAGCAGATCGCCAGCCCGATCTTGACCCCACGAATGTCCTGCACGACGAAATGATTGCCTGCCGAATAATGCATCTGATCGCCGCCGGTGCACATGCATTTGTCGTAGCGGTCCACGATCCTCCCGTCAGGTCCGATCAAATAAAGGCAGTTGGTGGGTTTGGTCTCCGCATCGAGGAAATGGGCCGAGCCCAGCACGAGCCAGAGATCGAGTTGCTTCGCGAGGTCGCGCAAGGCGGCCGTTTCCTTGCGGAGCAATCCCCAGTCGTAGCGAGCGAACGACGACATGTCCACGGGTGCATAACCGGACAGTGACGCTTCCGAAGTGTGCAACAAGTGAGCGCCGCATTTCGCGGCCCGCCGCATGAAGTCGTGGATGTTCCGCGCATTTTCAATGACGCTGCCGCTGACAGGAAATTGACAGGTGGCAACACGGAGTTTGGCGTTGGGGCTTGGCCCTTCGGGCGGGGTTTGACTTTCATTTGTTGTCCCGCCAACGGCGGGAACGCCGACGGCCAGGCCAGCGAGCGCGGCACCGCCGATGCCTAAAGCCGCGCGCCGCGAAACGGTGTTTCGACCTCCATCCAGAATGTGCGGGGTTTTTTTCATGGTTGCTCGGAACTCACGCAAGTCCACGGTTGAGGGCCTCGATCATTTCCGGCTTGATCGAGCAGGTCGACGTTTAAGAGAAACCTGCTCGACGCGGCCGCCCTCCAGTTCCAGGCGCAAGATCGAAGCTTCCGCCTCCTCGCGAATCACTTCCGAACGTCGGGATTGGACTTGTAGCGTGAACTGCTGTCGTTCCAGAATCTCGATGCTCGCCACCTCGGCTCGCGGTTTGGTCAGAGGCGGTGCAGGACACATGGAAGCCGGAAATCGCGCCGCCGACTGTGGGTGGAGCGGCATCACCCGCAGTTCGAGGGTGTAGAGTTGGTCAGGCGGGATGCGCCAGAGAGCGAATTCAAATGGCTGGCCGTTGTAGAACTTGTCAGCCACGAGTTTCCCTCCGGCATAGAGCCGGGCCGCGTCGCCAACAAAGTGAATGCGCAGGAGGGTGTCGCGCTGTCGCGCCGCCGACACGGCTATTTGCCACGCCGCGGCATCTGCCCAAACAGATTCGTCCGTCGCGTTCAGTGCGTTCGTGCTTCGCGAGGAAGCTGACTTGACCGGCATCGCTTCGATGCGGTCCTTGGGCATGGCCGGTTTCGGCAGCGAGTATTCAGCAAAGACGCCGCGCTTTTTCGCGCGCCCGTCGCCCCCGTCGAGATGAATACTGGATAACGGCGGAAACACGCTGAACTCTGGCGGTTCATCTCCTGAAGACTCCAAGCGGACTTGATTCTCGCTGTCCGGAAGCAGCGCATTGGGCGAGAGCACCACGCGGTCGCATCCAGCCAGTGGCACTTTCCAGAACTGGCGGCCTTGGTCCGATGATAACACCACGAAGTTCACTTTGGCGCCGTCGCGGCTCTTTCGGGTGAAGGCGATGCCGGGACCCGTTTTGCAGCGGCGCGGTCGCTCACCCGCAAAGGCGAACTCGGGCCTAATGCCTTCGTTGGCGGTGAAGAAGAACCAGTGCTCCCCGGCAACTTCGAGGCGGGAGATCAACTGTGCCGTGGCGTAATCCAAGCCGACTCCGGCACAGTCGAGGTTCACCGGCCAGAAGCCGAACGTGCCCCCAGGAATATCGAGAGGTTCGCGCGGTAAGAGCTGCGTGCCGGACTCGAAATGGAGCGTGAATTGCACGCCTTTTCGCATCGGCCACGCCGACGTGCGATGATGATTGTTGAAGAACAAGAAGCCGTGCGCACCGTCCGAGCGCACCGACCAGCGCAAGGGCTCGGGTTCATCCGGCGCCGCCGGTCGGCGTTCGGGAAAGTAGGCGGGCATGCGCGCCAGCAGGCTGCCGAAGTCATGCACAAACAGGTGCTGCAGTCTGAGGCGGTGATAGCGTTCTCGGACTTGGCCGAATGCACCCAATGGGGCGGTGAAATCGTAATCCTTCACCGGCAGATCGTTCGGATAGCTGCTCGCCTTGGACTCATTCAACGTCGTGAGCCGCCCCTCGGGGTTCTGGCCACCCTGGTACATGTAATAGCCCGGCACGTTGTTGCCCGAGCCCAGCTTCACCAAGGCCAGCGCCTCGGTGTCCTGCTCCGTCGTATGAATGCGATTGGCGTAACTCGACACCATGCCACCGCCAATTTCGCAGCACGCGTAGGGGAAGCGGTGCAGGATCTGGTTCTCCTTATCCATGTGACTGCGCACGGGTGTGAAATCGAACGCGTCGAGGAAGTCCCTTGGATTGTCGGTCCAGAAACCGTCCGCGTAGCCGCCGTAGAGTGGAATCAGTTCCTCCGTCGGCAATGACCGCCCCCAGCCCGTCATGCAATAGAACGGCACGTCCACCCCGAGTTCACGTGCGATCTTCTTCAGAGCGAAGAGATATGGCAGGTCGTTGCTCTCGTTGTCGAACTGGACGGCGACGACCGGGCCTCCGTCTTTCCACAGCAGACCCTTAATCTGGGCGGCGATTTCCGCATAGTGTGCGCCGGCCAATTTCAGGAAGTTTGGGTCCGCCGTGCGGAGCTTGTCGTTGGATACAAGTTGCAGCGCGCCCATTGCGCCCGCTGCGGTCGCGGAGTCTCGCATGGCGTGTTTGTCGGGTTTCTGCAACCAGTCCGGGAAGCCGCCGTTGCGGACCTCGCCATGCGACCACGGGCCCATGCGCACGAAAGCGTAGAGGCCGAGCTCGTGACACAGCTTCAGAAAGTCCCTCAGCGAGCGCTGGCCGCTCCAGTCGTACTGGCCGCGCACCTCCTCATGGTGAATCCAGAAGACATAGGTGGCCACGACGTCGATCCCGCCCGCTTTCATCTTCAGCAAGGCATCCCGCCACTCGTTGGAGGGATAGCGCGAATAGTGGAACTCGCCCATTACGGGGATCCAAGTTTTGCCATTCCGATAAAAACTTCGATTGTCGGCCCACACGGTGCGACCGTCAGGAGCGTTGGTTTCGCCGAGGCCGAGGTGGCCGGTAATGATTGGCACCTGCGGAGTGGGAAGTCGTATGGTCAGCGGGGCGCTGGCAGCAGCCGACTTGGGAAAGTCCTTCCCGAACCGTTTCATCGCCTCCTGCGGACCGCCACGCAAAACGTACAACCGCCCGCGCACGGTCACACTCTGGCCCGGTTCGATCCGGCCGAACCAAGGGAACAGGTGAAAACACGCCCGATCATCGCCGGTGTTGGACGACGCCCAAATCGCCCGCTCGAAAGCAAGCGCGATGGTTTTCTTCCCATCTCGACTCGTCAGTGCGATCAACGGTGGATCAAACCTCTCGGGGCTGTTCACCCACCAACCCCACTTCACGGGAGTGTAGCCGGTTTGCATGAGTGAAAGGTGCGGTTCGGTCGCCGCCAGCTTGGTTTCTGCGAACGTGAAGCGGCGATCCTCGGACCAGACGTGCAGACGCTCGTAAAGCTCCGCCCAATTCGTCTGCGCATTGCTTGCGGCGGGCGATGGGAAGAAACCGGGCGCTTCGGTGGTTGGGATGCAGGTGTGGAGTTGCACGGCATCGAGAGTGTTCGTGCCGACGTTCTGCAGCTTGTAGGCGAGCTTGAGGCTGTCGCCATCGGGCTCGACCGCGATGTGAACGGTGACGCCCTGCGCGTAGGGCCACGAGTAGCTCCACCGATCGCCGTCGCGCCGCCAGGATTTGTGGCCATCGCCGAAGGTGGCGGGCAGTTTCACTCGGAACAGGCCAAAGTCCTTCGAGCCGACGACAACGCCTTCGCAAGTGCGGAAGTCGAAGACGTCGTCCGGGCAGTGTGGCGAGCGGATGTTCAATCCACCTGCCTCGCTGCCAGGGCGGATGGAAATGTCGAGTCCGGTGGCATTTCCGCCGCATAGGGGCAAGAGCAAAATGAGAATTGCGAATCTCATGGCTTGGAAGTACGCCAGTATCCCAACGGTCCATTCGTCTCAATGGAATCCATTGTCAGCACCTCGGATTGCGGATTGAAAAACACCCACTCCACGAGGCCCGCTTCGAGTTCGAGCCGGAGAATCGAAGCCTCCGCATCGTCACGAATGACTTTGATCCCAGCGGCGTGAGCGGTGGCCTGCAGTTGGTCGCCATAGTTGGCCTTGGCTCCGGCGTGGTTGCTGTGGATTGAGGGACGGTAAGGCGGATGTGGGTAATAGACTTGGGTGAAGACAAGTTTCTCACCGACCTTGGGCGTGCCTTCCCAGACATAGCGAAGCTGCGCGCCGCACGCGATGGCCCGCGAATCCTCCTCGAGCCGGTCCACCACCTGCAGACGGCAATCCGGTCGCGGCGCGAACCAGACCAGAAGGTCCACGGGCGGGGACTGCATCTCGACCTGGCCGTTATTGGCCACCAACGTTCCCATGAAGGTATTCGCCCAGTGTGTTCCGACTTGGGCCCCGATGTTCCTGGTGTTCCAGAGCGGGGAGACGCGAGCCTTGAAGGATTCCTCGAAAGTGATCGTCTCGCGTGTGGCCAGGAAGCGGTTCTTCACGAAGACGAATTCGCGTTCATACACCGCCGGCATTCCGTCCACGTTCTTCACCCGGACGCGGGCGAAGGTAGCATCCGCCTGCTCTTCGAAGAACGTGACCTCCGACTCGATGTCCGGCATTTTGCCTAGCTGCCAGTTTTCATCGAAGCGCAGCGGGTCGGGATGATAGCGGCGCTTCGTCTTGCGATCCACGTCCACGATCATGAGCCGGTTCTCCACCGAATCACCCTTGCTGGTCACGATTTGCGTGAAGGCGGCGCCGAACCGGTTCATGCCCATGATGCCGCCAGCGTTGTAGGGCACGCTGGTGGGATGCAGTTCCACGAGGGCAAAGAAATCACCCGGATTCCAGCCGCTGCGCAGCACCAGCTTGTCGGGAAATTCCCTGCCAGTTAGCCACCACGAGCAGCATAGATGGCCTTTGTTCGGATCAGGGTCGGCGTTGCCGAAGAGCCGCTCGCTGACCACTTTGTCGGTGTGCGGAACGCGGGCGGCTTCCATGCGCTGATTCCAGAGTGATCCCGGCGATGGCATGACGGGTTTCAGGGAATCATCGGCAAAGAGCCAGGCTAGCGCCACGTGTTGACCTACTTCCCGTTCGCGTAGGAAGCCGTCGCCCTGAACGGGCTTTGCCTGATAGCGGAGGTAGTTCATCACCTTGTGCGCGGCGAAGCGGTATTCGCCGTTGCGCGTTTTCGCGGCGACCAGTTCCAGGGCGAAGAGGCGAAAGCCTGCCGTGCTGTTCCAGCCGCCGTTGGGACCGTAGGGATTCACCGCGCCGTCCGGCGTAACCTCGACGGTCAGTCGCTTCCAGAGCCGTTGCATCCTCGGATCGGTCACGGCGCGGTCGTCGCCCAGATACAGGTCGCCGCAGGTGAGGAGCATGAAGATGGGGCCGGGGAAATAGCCCGTGTCGTTTTGCTGCACTTCCTTGTTCTTCCAGAAGTCGTCGATGCCCAGTGCCGCATATCGCTTCCAATGCGCCGCTTCCGGGATGTCCGGATACCACTTCGCCGCGAGCCCTTTCATGAGGGCTTCCGGCATCGAGCGATGGCAACCGCCGCGCCACTCGACCGGCTTCGAGCCCCAGACGTGGATGTTGCGGCAAAAATCCAGCCAGAGATCACGGAACCAGGCGTCATCGTCCTTCATCAGCCCGCCGGCGATGAGGTGTTTCCGATAGAGCGGAATGAAGCACGGTTCTTCGATGAACTGCTCGGTCCAGCCTTTCGAGGCCACTTCCTCCATCATCGCGCGGTGCCAGTCCTTGAGCATGGTGATGATGACTTCGCCATAGCGACGTTCACCGGTCTGCACGTATTTCACCAGCACCGGTAGGAACCGCTGCGGCCCCGAGAGCCCCGCTTTTGGTGTGTCGGCGACCTTGAACAGGTCCATTTCCTCCATCCATCGCAAGTAGGTGTCGCGGGTCACCGCATCCTGCGGGATGGGATAGAAGGCTGGATTCGAGACCAGGCTGGACCCGTAGGCGCCAAAGCGAAAGCGGTCCACCGGCGGGCTGTAGATCGTGGGCGGGGCCAAGTGGTCAATTTTCGCTTCCGGCACCGGTTTGCCTTCCGGAGTTCTCGGCGGCTCTGCGGCATGGAGCGGCAACAGGGCTGCCAGAAAGGTGAACCATGTCAATGCTGACACGACGTGCGCTGTCGGACGCGATTTGGGTTCCTTGATTGTCATTCGATTGTTGATCGTAGTCTATCTCTGGTCGGGCTTCTCCAACACACGGATTCCGTCGTGTCCTCCGGCGGACACGCTCTCGACCGTGTTTTCATCAACCCAGGTTCCGCTCCCGGGGCGGCTGACACGGAAGGCGGTCCTGGAGTTCGGTGCGGCCTGGCCATGCCAGAAGTAGGCGTGGTTGCGGCGGAGAACGACTCCATCGCTTCCCGGTCCGCTCGCAAACCCGGTCTGCATGTCGCGGGCGAAATTTTGCTCGACGAGGGTGCCGAGCACTGCAGGAGCGACCGGCGACTGCGTTGTGCCCGCCAATCCTCCGCTGATGACGAGGCCATGTCCGCGGTTCGACAGGAAGGTGTTGTGGCGAACCACTGTTCCCAAAGTGCGCGGGAAATCGGGTCGAAAGCGCGTCTCCTCGTGAGCGTTCACGAGCATCCCATCATGGCAAACGTCCGTCCAGTTTCCCTCGATCAGGTTGAAGAAACAGATGCCCAAGCCGCTGTTCCAGGTGCGGGGCATCGAACTCGCCATGGTTGAGGCGCCGGAGTGGAGAAACAGAGCCGAACCACGCACGCGGCGAATCGTATTGGCGGCGACGATGTTTTCGTTGCCGCCAATCCATAATTGAATTCCCGCCATGCCGTCGGCGACGCTGTTGCCGACAACATGATTCTGAAAGAACCCGGTGTTGATGATGACGACGCTTCCCGCTCGAGGCGGCGTGTGCCAGGGACGGTCGAGCTTCAACACGTTACCCGCCCGCGAACTGACTCTTCGTGTTTGGCCACGACCGTAACCTTGGAGAATCGAGACGTAGTATTCGCCGAGTGGCGGTTCCGTCGAGCCGTCATCATGATTGGGGGGTAGGAAGATCTTTCCTGTGCCGCCGCCATCCGCCAGAAGTTCCGAGCGCTCAACAGTTCCGAGACGGTCGTCAGGCGTCGCAGGGACCGTCTCGGGCAATACGACTTCCTGCGGACCGGCGCCTGCAAGTGCGCCAAAGAACATCGTGCGCTGGTTGGTCTCGAAGAGAATCATCTCGCCTACGTTTTGATTCTCGTAGCCTGCCGCGGCGCCAAACTGCATCTGGTCTGCGACTGGTCCGCTGATCCGCGAGCCGGGTTCGGAGGTGGAATTGCCGCCAAACCAATTGTGAGTCACGCTGCCCCGCCCGGTGGAAATCCAGAGCAAACGTCGGGTTTGGGCCGCGCCCGCTTCAGCGCCTTGTGGCGCCCGGGCGAGGTTGTGCTCGAGGATGCATTCTTCCAGCACCTCGTTGCGGTTTTGGATTGCCCCCTCCGCGGTTTCCTTGAAATGCGAGCCGTAGCGCAGGACCGGCACCAGCACGTTGCTGGCAATGAGCGAGTGTTTCACGCCCGAAAGGTCCACGAGCACGCGCCCATAAAGTTCGTTGCCCCGCACGATGGCGCCACTGGACCGGAACAAGTGAATGGCACTGATCTCCTGCTGCACACCTTCCAGATCCGCGACGCGGCAACGCTCAATTCGACAACCCTCCAGCCAAGTCAGCGGTTGAAGCGACGCTGCAATGATCCCTTGGCTCGTCTCCGTGTTGCCCATGATGGCGACATCCTCAATGGCCGCGCGATCACCGGCCAGCCAAACGGCAGCCATCGGCTTCTCCCGCGGAACGATTTCGCCGGCTGAGAATGGGCGCGGTGATGGGATTGCTGGCGTGCGTTGAAAGGCATCGCCGCCAGATGGGAGAAAGGTGATTCGCGTCAGCGCATGGCCAGCTCCGCGCACGACCGTGTTCGCCGGCACCTTGAGGGTCTCATTCATGAAGTAGTCCCCCGGCGCGAGTTTCAGCGTGCCACCACCTTTGCGGGCCAACTGTTCAAGCACGGCATTAAGATCCTGTGGCTCCGATTGTTTGCTTGGCGGCGAGTATTTGATTTCGCGTGCGGGAATCGGCACCGGCGGCGCAACTTCGACAGCCAGCGGTTCGGCCCAACCATAACGACCGCCGTGCCCGGCATGCACCCAGATCTGGTACTGTCCGGGAAGGAGTTCCGCCGGCAGCACCGCTTGCACCTCGTACTTTCCAGCCTTCTGGATGGTAAGCCAGCGTCCTGACTGCCCGGGGCGAGCGAGCCAGACGTGGGCCGTGACGCGGTCCGGCCTTTGCGCAAGGTCGCGCCCGAAGAGACGCAATGGTTGGCCCTGCGCGGGCCGCGCAGGCCAGGACCACCACGCTTGGGGAACGTTGAGGCGAATGGGGCGCGACCACCCAGTATCGTTGCTTACCCACACGAGGAAAGGACCGTTGTAGGCAGTGATGTCCAAATTGGCGGTCAACCAATCCGGCGTGCCGGCCAAGAAACGCAGGCGGCTGGCCTCGCCGCCGGAGACGCCTATTGCCCTGCCCCACACGTAGACCTCCTTGCCCAGGCGTTCGCCGGTCAGAAAGAAACTCTGGTCCGGTCCCGCATCAGGCGTGTGCTCGAAGACAGCCGGAGATTCGGCCGCGGTCGATGTCGTCGCGTCAATCGGCGGTGAGGACGGCAAACCCGGCGCCACCGGCTGAGGCTCGGGGACAGGCAGACTCTCGAATGCCGGCAGGCGAGGCACGCCAGCGGCCTCTGCGCGGTCCAACGGGTGTGCAGGAGCAACGGCGCTGGCCACAAGGAGGAGCAAAGGGAGGAGTCTCATGGCAGATGATGGGCAGACAAGGAATTCATTTCAGTGTCATGGGGACGAGCAGGCGCAGGTCTTTCCCGAAGAGCACGCCGCCGCCCCAACCAAAATAGGCCGGATTCCGATTCGTGCCGGCGTCGATCAGCGCTACCGCAAAGCCAATCTGCTTTCCCGATTTCGGTGGTCGCACGCCGAGTTCGCGCCAGGGAATGGCCGCTTCGTATAGGGTGCTTCGGCCCGAACGCCGAACGGCCAAGGACACCGCCGTCGTGGGTCCGGGCACTCGATGCGGGCCGTGCCAGCGCCAGACGAATGGTTGGGCATCGGGGAAGGCGAACCCCAGCTCCGTGGCCTGGTCGTCCACACCCCGAGTGCGAATCGCGTCCGAGTCGGGATGGATGGTGATCTGAATGGCGTCTTCCTTCCAAATCTCTCCATCGCGGCGATGCTGAATCAACTCGGCCTCGTCGGCTTCAACTAGTACATAGAAGTGCTGTGCGTCACGGGCCACTCGAACCCGGGACTGGGCATCGCTGGGGCTGTCCTTGTAGTCGGCCCCAGGTTCGAGGCGGTAGAGTGTATGGGAAGGAATGGCGGCCCAATCGGCCGCATCCCCGTCAATCGTGACGGATCGGGTCTGGACTTCGCCATGTCGCTCGACCGTGGCCCGATCGATGGCCGCGTTGTTCGGCAGTGTCGAACAGAATTTCTCCCAGGCGATCCGGTCGCCGCGCTCGCGGCAAAAGCGCTCCGCCTGACGCGCGGCGACGATCAGCCAGCGGTTGAAGTTGGGTTTCCATTGGTTGTTCCACTTGTCCGTGAAATTGGGGCGGTCGTAGTAGGTGCTGGGATAAGTTTTGTCCGGCTCCCAAACCGTTTCCCAGATGCGCATGGCCTCCGTTTCACGAGCGGCGAGCGACTGGATGTCTCGCGCCAGTTCGTCAAGATCTTCGGCGGTCCGCAGTGGAGCCTGTGCCAGGTCACGCGCAGCGACATAGCTGGTCACCATGAGGTAGGGCAGCCGGAAGTGGTCGCGGACGTACGCGACACGCCTGGCTTCGACCTCGTCAGCCCGTGTTGCTGCACGTTCGAGGTGCGACCACGCCTTCTCCATCAACGGCCGATTCGCAAGTCGCATTTCCGCATTGAAATCGCTCAAGCCGTCAAACCACACGCCTTTCCGCGGCTGAAGCCAGTATTGTTCACAGGTGTCGTAGAATGCGCGCATCTCCCTTGCCGCAGGACCGTAGGCGGCGAGGCAGAATTCATCGAGCAGCGCGTCAGCGGATTGGCGCGGATTCCAAAGCAAGCGGGTCATCATCCAACACTGCGGTGCCGCCCAGCACCAGTTGGGATGAATCTCGCAATAGAAACCGTCGGCCCGCTGGCTTTCCAGAAACCGGATTGTCCGGCTGGCTTGATGCGGATAGAACCGGGGCGTGATCCAGCCGAGGCTGTAGTAATCGTAGTGTCCAATGCGGCTGGCCTTCGCCCGCCAGGCCCGCCAGTCGGCTTCGTTGCGCGTACGGTAGGCAGGATCGTGAAACTGCGCGCCATCCTGGGTGAGTTCAACCACCACGTTCTCGGGGAGACTGGCCAAGTTCTTGGGCGGCGCATACACCGACCAATAGGCATACACGCCCAGGTATTTGCCGGGATGCGTGCGGGCGACGATCTTAGCGGTCTCGTTGACGAAGTAAAAATAGCTCTCGGAGATGCCCTCGACCTCGCCTTGTCCGCGCCCGCCCTGTCGATCCAACGCCTCACAGGATGCGCAGTGACAGTGCTCGCTCGTGTCATTGATGCAGAGCGAGAATGTGTTCGCGGCCACATTTTCCTCAAAGTAGCGGCCGGCGGCAGCGGCGGCGGCTTCGGCCAGTTGCGGGTTGGAGAAGCAAGGGTTGGCAAACTGCTCAGTGTCGCTCCGGGGAACCCGGCGGACGCCGCCGATCTGCGCATAGAACTCGGGATGCGTCTGGCCGAATCGGCTCGGCGGAAAAACGTGATTGAGATTGTGGCCGAACCCGTAGGCCGGCAATCCGGCCATGTCCACGGTGGCCCGATTGCGCCGGTTCCATTCCTCGCTGCCGTCGCCATTGTGGCTGAAGATGCGGTAACGGAATGGAGGATTCCGTTGGAGGCTCAGTTTCGGCAGAACTGCGTTCGGCTGCGCCGGAATCACCTCCCAGGATTCGCCCGGCTGAAGCCAGTGGCAGCCGAACGACTCCCCGAGCAGGGTGTAAATGCCGTCGCTGAGGCCGTTGTCGGAAATGCCCGAGATGAGCAACCGGTTGCCTTGCGTCTCGAGAAGGAAACCGTCGCGCGCCAACGCCTCGATCGCTTGAGGTTTCGCGACTTCGATAACGAGCGGGGTTTTGACCTGCGCCTCTTCACGCGCCAGCGGCACGGTCACGCCGAGTGCCTTGCCCAAGCACCGGGTCAGGTCCGCGACTGCGGCTTCCATCACCGGAGTGCGGGTTTCAGCGCAGAGAACCGTCACGCGCGACACGCCGTTCTCTGCCAGTCGATAGTCCGCGGCGTGCGCATCGGCAATCAGGAGTGACACAAGGAGGGCAGCCAGGATGAAGTGGGCTTTGAGGGTGCTCATGGTGATTTGCGGCTATAGCGAATCACCCGCACGTCGTAGGGCGGCACTTCGACGACACAGAATTGGTTGCTGGACTTGCGGTGCGATTTCACAGACTTGCCCGTCAGGAGTTCGCGACACTCGCGGAAGTTCGCCGGAACATCGCGCAGAGTTACGGTGCCGCGCCACGGCTGGCCGTCGTGGTTTGCGATGACTACGGTACGATGCTCAAGATCGCGGGTACTGAGCCATTCGACGGGAAGACCGTCAATCAGCACCGGTTGCACGGGCCGGATCACTTCGTCCGCCAGACGCAAGCTGAGTTTTGCCCACGGGGAATCGCCGCTGCCGAACCAGGGCAGCAAGCTGACATATACACTGCCTCGTCCCTGACGGCTCCGGATCACCAGTGGATCACCGCCCGGAGTGCGAGCGAGGACCTCGGCGTCGTGCGTCGGTCGTGCGGGAAGGTGGCGGAACGGCTCGCTGACCGGTGGGTCATCTCCCCAACGCCACGCACGCCCGACGCGCAGTTCCGGCTCCATCGCCACGCCGCACCAGTCCCGATCTTCCGGCCCCAGGACTCCCGCCGCGGCAACGAGCGTGCCGCCGGAGTGGACGTACCGTTGCAGCGTCCTTTGCAACGCCTCGTCCAGCTTGATGGGGCCGAGCAGGATCAGGACGGGATACTCTTGAAGCACCTCCGTGGACGCCCCCACCGTTAACACGTCCACAATGCTTCCCCAGCGGGAATCGCCAAGCGGTCGCCACGGCGAAGGGTCAATCCGCTGGGCCTCCAAAGCGCGGCGGGCTTCATGTCGCGTGTTGAAGCGCCCGAAAGGGATCGGCGGAGGCGCTGTAAACACGTGCTCCGGACCGGGCGCATACTGCGGCGTGACTGCGGACAGGGCAAATGGACTGGCGGGCGGGTCGTTCGTGGCGTAGGCGCCAAAAGGAAACGGGTCCATCGCGAAGTTCGCCCCTGGAAACAAGGTCCCAAAGAATCCATCCAAACTGGCATCTCCCGGCCGGTAGGGGATTCGCGCGTAGTTCCAAGACTCGTTCCCGGTTCGCCAGTAGGGGGGAGTAATCCATCCGTGATCTTTGGGCAGCATCACCGCCACGGGCACGTCCGGAATCCCGGGCGGAATCCGCCGGGTGAACCGTCCGAAATCATCGACCACTTGGCCCAGCAACGTGGGGGTGATTTCGGGGAGGCGGACCAGGAAATCGCCGCCTTCCACAGCCAGGATGCTGGCCCCCGAGAAATAGCTCAGATAAAAATTGCGTTTGTGGTAGGACGCCGGCAGGTCCTGGACGCACCCGTGGATCACGCCCCACCAGAGCGAAAAGTCCACGCCCCATTGGCAACCGTTCTGTCGCGCCGCCCCCCTTGCGAATGCGATAGCTGTTTGCAGGTCTTCAATGTCATCGTTGGCTCGTTCCACCAAGACACAGTCCAGGCCCAGGGCGGCCATTGGATGCGCGCCCGAGGCATAGCCGCAGCGCCCCCAGCGCTCCAGGTCCGCGTGCGGGCGGATTTCCTCCATCGCCCGGGCTAGGTAGCCCTGAAACAACGCGTGAGCCGCCTCATGCGTGCGCGGTTGGGCGCGCAACAGTTCCTTGGAGAAAGCCACTCCCATCGAGTCGTCCTCCGTGAAGGCTTCCCAGGCGAAGTGGGTTCCCAGCAGCCTTCGATACCGTGCCATGAGATTTGGGATTTCAGGAACCGGCAAATTCCACTCATCGTTCCACTGGCGGCGACGCGATTCCGGGTGCGCCATGACCGTGACCACAGCCCGCAGGTTGCGCCGCTTGAGTTCAACCAGCTGTTCGTCCTTGGTTTCAGGCCGGGAGGCGACGCCCCAACACCAGCCACCGCGTTCGAGCCAGTCCAGAATCTGTGCGTTTTCCGGCCGAAGCTGAAACTCTACGGTCAATCTAGGAGGTTGGCTGACAGGATCTTTCGAAATGGAGCGCGCGTCGCCGGAAGCGGTCGACTGCAGGCAGGACAAGCCAATTACTAGTATCGCTAAGCACCTGAAAGCCGAGCGCCAGCCATGGCCGGTTCCTTGTGCCGTCAAGCAGGCAGCCGTCACCAAAAGGCCATCCGTCCCGCTCATTTGTTCTGAAATGATTCGACAGGTGGAGGATGCGTCTGGTGATCCGCATCGTATGAAAAGGCCATGGCTCGACTTTAAGACCATGGGCCAAGTCTACCCCGCCCAAACGCAGCGAGTCACATCGTCTATATAGACGACAGGACAACGGGACGACCCTCAATACAATGGTAATGATAAGAACACCCAAAACGCCGTTGTGTGTAACTCGTCGTGTCAACTCGAAGAAGCCAAGCATCGGCGTAACCGTCAACTGCCAAAACCTAGTTACCTCATGCTATGAAACGCTCACTCATCACCATGATTGCCCTGGCCGCCAGCAGCCTTATGACGCATGCGGGGGGAGTATTCCTGGGAGGCACCAATCACGTTGTTGCTCCCACCACGGACCTGCCCGCCATGACGTTCACCGGAAACAGCGTCGCGTTCACCAATAACGGAGAAGTTGATCTGACGCCCTACTACATCGAAGGCACACTTGAGGACATTGAGAACTTCGAGCTTCTCGTTGCCCGGCCGCATACGAACGGCTGGACGTGGCTTCGAATGAACTATGATGACGGCACGGGGTCGGGTTGGATTCCCATGGTTTCCTGGGTGCTGGACGATCAGGTTGATGATGCCTACATGAGCCACGCCGAGTGGCCCGACGACAACGGCTACGACGACGGGTGGGCAGCGTGGGGCGACGGCACCTATGGCATGTCGGTTGACCGAGCTGACCTGAACAACGACGGCGTGCCGGACGGCTGGAGAGTCTACCAGGTGGACTCGAACCGGAAATGGAATCTGGTCCAAACCTATTCCTGGGCTTCGCTGCCCACGGTGAACGGGCCGAATACGCTGACTCTCGACCGCACCAATCGCATCCGCTTCGAAAGGCTTGGCAAATGGGATTCCTCAGAAGAGGTGGCGACTTTTTCCGTGCGGGGTGGAACCAATGTGCCAGCAGTGAGATTTGGCCCGATGCGTTCCAATCGCGAGGTGCTGTCCGGAGGAATGAATCAAGTGATTGGTCAGGGCGTCCAGCCACCCGGTTTGACTTTTGGCCAGAACAGCATCGCGTTTGACGACAACGGAGAAGTGGACCTGACCCCTTACTTTGTCGAAGGGACACTCGGGGACATTCAAGAGTTCGAGTTTTTCGTTGCCCGGCCGCACACGAACGGCTGGACGTGGCTTCGCATGAACTATGATGACGGCACGGGCTCTGGCTGGATTCCCATGGTTTCCTGGGTGCTGGACGACAGCGTGGATGATCCCTACATGAGCCACGCCGAGTGGCCCGACGACAACGGCTACGACGACGGATGGGCGGCATGGGGCTCCGGCAGTTACGGCATGTCGGTGGTCCGAGCCGACCTGAACAACGACGGCGCACCGGACGGCTGGAGGATCTACCAGGTCGACGCAGACCGGAACACCAACTTGGTCCATACGTATTCCTGGGCTTCACTGCCTACGGTGAACGGCCCGAACACTCTGACACTCGACGCCACCAACCGCATCCGTTTCGAAAGGCTAGGCAAGTGGGATTCCTCGGAAGACCTGGCGTCGTTTTCCGTCCGGGGCGGAGCCACGGTGCCGGAGGTCCGGTTCGGCCCGCTGCAATCCAATCGGGGGCGTTTGCTGCGCAATGTCAGAGCTTCAACGGTCAATGGTGGCCAGTACGTCGCGGTTCAGTACGTCGCGGGTGTCGCCATGCATCCAACCCTCAGCAGTCGCACCATTGCCTCGCTACCCACTTACTTGAACGGAGCGGAGGGATTCAAGACGGCCCACGAGGATCGGGGCGTTAGCGGGGGGTTGGTCAGCTTTAGTCTCATCGAAGCGGCCAACGTTTACGTTTGTTGGGATGCCAGTTGTTCCACCACTTGGCTGACTGCCGGCGGGTGGACGCAGATGCCCGAACTGGTCCAGATTTCCGGAGACCCGGGCGCCCCAAGCCGTCAGATTTGGCGCAAGCGGTTTGATGCGGGGGCCGTGGACTTGCAAGGCCCGAATTGTGGCAGCGGGAACAACCTGTTCGTGCTCGTGAACGTGGCGCCGCCGGAAATCACTTCGATCTCCGTCGCCGGGGGCGATGTCACGGTAACCTGGACTGGTGGCGGCACCCTCTATTCCAGCCCAAGCCTGAGCTCGCCTTCCTGGGCGACCACGGGGGATAGCGATGGTTCTTACACGGCGCCTGTGGGCGCGGGCAGCCGCTATTTCCGGGTTCAACGGTAATTGCAAGGCCGCCAGCGAGTTCCGCTGTGGAAACACGCGAATATCACATTTATCAAAACACTCCCGGGCGGGGGTTGGGATAGGGGACGAGACTCCCAGCCCACGCCTTCTGATGTAGTGGCCGAGGCTTGGGTATCGTCTAAACAGCCGACATGACAGCACTCCCTTGTTGGGTAGACTTCTTAGCATTCATATGATGAACCGAAACCGATATGGCATCACCGATGCGGAACGTCGGCTTCACCTCTCTCGGGTTGCCCGAGTAATACCGTGCGTCAGGGGATTCACCTTGATCGAATTGCTCGTGGTGATCGCCATCATCGCCATCCTCGCCGCTATGCTGTTACCGGCCTTGAGCAAGGCCAAGACCAAGGCCCAAGGGATTCAATGCATGAGCAACACGAAGCAGGTGATGCTTGCCTGTCATATGTACTTAGGAGATAACGGTGACACGTTTCCCGGGAACGTGATGGGTGCGATGGCGGACCGGAATGAATACAACTTTTCGGACGTCCAAAGCTCGAAGTATTCGCCTTGGGTGCTGGGGTGGTTGAATTGGAGTTTGAATCAAGGGAACACAAACCTGGCCCTGCTCATGAATCCGAAATTCGCGCGACTGGCGCCATATTTTGGCAACTCGAAGAACATCTACAAATGCCCGGCGGATGTTTACCTCAGTTCACAGCAGCGGGGTGCCGGGTGGACCATGCGTGTGCGCAGCATCGCCTCCAATATTGCGATCGGCATGGTGGACACAACTTCGCCGCAACCTTTTGATTTCGGAACCTACATGCCGATAAAGAAGGCTTCCGATCTTAGGATCCCGGGACCGGCCGAGTCGTGGGTGTACTTGGATGAGCATCCGGACAGCATCAACGACGCTGCCTTCTTCCCCCCGGGCGGGGGCGGTTGGGCAGATCTGCCCGCCAGCTACCACAACGGCGCCGGCGGAATCGCTTTTGCGGACGGCCACTCTGAAGTCAAGAAGTGGAGTGGCACTACGGTGGTCCCGGTGCGCATCGGCGATTTTGACAACGCACTGACCCAGCCCGTGAACCTGAAGGACCTGCGATGGCTGCGCTACCGAACGCCTCGCCTCACGACGGATTTCTGAGCGGTTCTGCGGCGGCAGGGTTTCAAGGTTTGGGTGGATGACTGGATGGGGTGGTGTGGAGTTGGCCGTAGAGGGCAAGCGCCCTCTACGGCCGTTTTGTTCTGATCATCCAGACTGGAGAACGCGGAGCGGAAAGCGTCCGGCAAAGGTGTTGCGAGACACTGTTTCAAGCCGTGTTCGATGAGTGGTCGCATGAGCTCACGCTTATCGTCTAAATAGCCGACAAGACGGCCCTCGCCGCAGCCGCTAGACTGGCCACGATGTTTCACTGCCGACGCAATCAACCTATGATCTGGCGTTCATTCTTCGATCGGAAGAGCGTGGAGCATCGCCATGAGTTCAAACCCAAAAGACCACAGACCGACAACAAAGCGCACAATATGAAAACCCCCCATCGTTTCATCCTCCCCGCAATCACGGCCCTGATTGTGGGTGCCGCCTGTGCCCAAGCGGACATCAGGAATTACTCTTGGAGTGGCACCTCCATGGCCCCGCCGGCGATTTATGCTGTTGATAGCAACGGCAACCCGCCCCCCACGTACTCGATGGCGGCCAACCGCTTGCACGCCGCCAGCCCGGGTTCGCTGGGGGTGTGGTGTGGGAAGCAATTCGACTGGCCGGCCGATAGCTTTCTGGCCGATAACCAGGTGATTTCCGGGTCAATCACATTCCGCATCAACAGCCTGACCAACAACGGGAGCGCATCTGCCAACCGGCTGCGATTGTTCTTCTGGAACAGCGCCTATTCCAATGGGTTGCCTGCCGTGGTGTCGCTGATGGCGGCTGATAGCAAGGTGGACGTCGGTCCCGGCAATTGGCGCCCGGGCGGCCACGGCGAGTGGAACAAATGGGAAATGAACCCGAACTACGTCGGCTGTCCGGCCCCGGCAGGGAAGACTTACCTCTACAACAGTTTCAACCAGAAGAACCCGGCGACCGACCCGGACTACTTCCGGCTGATTGATAACGGTGCGGACCATGTCTTAAGCTGGAGCGCGCAATACGACGCCGTCAACAACGTGGTCAACGTGCAGACTTGGCTTGACGGGATTTCATGGACGGTCACGGCGGTCGGAGTGCAATACCCAGACTGGTACCGCGACGGCGGATGGACGGAGAATGCAATTGCCAAGGCGTGGCCCAACATGGGCGCGTGGGATGTGGAATTCTCGCAAATCAATTGGGCAACGGCCACGGCAACCACGGACATCCGGGATTATTGGTGGACCGGCACGAGCGGCGGCTACCCAACGCTCTACTCCGTGGATAGCAACGGAAACCCCCCGCCAAACTATACGAACTCCTGGAACCCAGGCCGATTGAGCGTGGCTAATCCGGGTTCGCTGGGCGTGTGGAGTGGCAAGCAATTCGACTGGCCGGCCTCGAGTTTCCTAGCCGACACTCAGATGATCTCCGGGTCAATCACATTCCGCATCAACAGCCTGACCAACAACGGGAGCGCATCTGCCAACCGGCTGCGATTGTTCTTCTGGAACAGCGCCTATTCCAATGGGTTGCCTGCCGTGGTGTCGCTGATGGCGGCTGATAGCAAGGTGGACGTCGGTCCCGGCAATTGGCGCCCGGGCGGTCACGGCGAGTGGAACAAGTGGGAAATGAACCCAAACGTGGTTCTCAGCGCCGCGCCAGCAGGGAAGACCTATCTCTACAATAGTTTCAACCAGAAGAACCCGGCGACCGACCCTGACTACTTCCGGCTGATTGATAACGGCGTGGACCATGTTTTGAAGTGGAACGCGCAGTATGACGCCTCCAACAATGTGGTCAACGTGCAGACGTGGTTGGACGGGGTCTCTTGGACGATAACCGCCGTCGGAATGCAATATCCCGACTGGTACCGTGACGGGGGGTGGACAGAAAACGCCTTTGCCAAAGCGTGGCCCAATATGGGGGCGTGGGATGCAGAGTTCTCGGAAATCCGCTGGCACACATCGGCGGCGGCCACCGACATCAAGGATTACTGGTGGACTGGCACGAGCGGTGGATACCCGACCGTTTACACTGTGGATAGCAACGGCAATCCGCCTCCGACCTACCAAGGCAGTTGGCAATCGGGGCGATTGCAAGCAGCCAACCCGGGCTCGCTGGGCGTGTGGAGTGGGAAACAATTCGACTGGCCCTGCGCGCGCAAGCTGGCTGACGACGAAATGTTCTCAGGATCGCTCACGTTCCGCATTAACGGCGTCACCAACTCGGGAGGCGTGCAACAGCGCCTGCGGTTGTTTACGATCAATATTCCGTGGGCCAACGGACTGGCGGGCATTATGCACATTATGGCCGCGGACCATCGGGCAAGCCGCGGTGACTGGAAGCCGGGCGGGCACGCGGAATGGAACAAGTGGGAGATGAACTCGACCGAGAGCATCGGCGCCGCGCCGGCCGGAAAGACCTTCCTGTATGACAGTTGGAACATGAACAACCCGGCGACGGACATGGACTATTGTCGGTTGGTTGACAACGGTGTTGACCACGTGCTGAGTTGGAACGCCCAGTACCTGGCTGACCGTGTGCGGGTGACGATAGCTCTGGACGGCGTGCCATGGACAGTGTCGGACATCGGACGGCAATCTCCGGACTGGTTCCTGGACTGCGGTTGGACCGAGATGGCGCTGGCCAAGGCCTGGCCGAGCATGGGCGCGTGGGATGTGGAATTCTCGGAAATCCGCTGGACCACCACCAAGGCAGTCCCCAACATCTGCTTCACCAAGTTCCCGCCCAGTGGGCCGGAGTTGAGGTGGTGGGGCACGTTGCTGGAAGCCACGGACCTTACCGGGCCGTGGTTGCCCGCAGCCGGCACCTCGCCGCTGTCGCCCACGTTTGGCGAGACAAGGAAGTTCTGGCGGACTCAGGGTTTGCAGTGCCCGTGAAGCCACGACTGCATCGCTAGTAGGCCAGCGCACTGATCCGCTGCCCCTGCAAAGTCAGCATCCGATTCAAGGGCCGGCCCTGCAAAGCCGGCCCTTTTTCATCTGCTCCGTCGGAATTGAATGAAAGCAATGCGAAGCTTACACTCGCGCTTGTGCCGTCCTCGAATTGCCATTGCCGCGCCGCGATCCTTGTGGGGCTGGGTGCGCTCTTGACGCACGGTTGGATCGCCTCGGGTGACACCCTACCCACCGCCTCGGACTGTCCCTATGTCATTCGCACTTGGCGGATGGAGGACGGACTTCCGGAGAACCGCATCCGCTCGGTTTTGCAAACCCAGGACGGCCACATCTGGGTAGGCACTTTCAGCGGACTCGCTCGCTTCGATGGCGTCGGTTTCCGGGTTTTCGACACCGTCAAGACTCCGGAGCTGGAAGACAGTGCTTTCCGATCCATGTTCGAGGACAGGCGAGGGAGACTGTGGCTCGGCCATCATAACGGTCAGTTGACGGTGTATGAGTACGGCGAATTCCACTCGCAGTCGTTGCCCGTCGGTTGGCCCAATCTGGAGATTGACAGCTTCGTGGAGGACAAGGCAGGGAAGATGTGGGTGATGAATCGCGGGGGCTGGATTGCCCGCTTCCAAGAAAGGCAGCCCGAGGCTCTAATCAAACCGCGGACGGAGCACTTGGTGAACCACCTTCTCAGTGACGCCTCCTCTCGATTGTGGACGCACCGCGATCTTCAGGTCCTGCCTTTGCGTGCGGACGGTGCAGTCGTGGAGGATGACTCCAAAACCGTTGCTGGCCGCAGTGCGATGGTGGTTTGCTCGAGCCGGGCTGGGGGCATCTGGGTGGTCGATGAGAATCTGCGCCGCTGGCACGAGGGGCAATGGGTGGAGGATCGCGGTCCGCTTCCCTGGTCGGATCCTGGCCTCACGGCGCTTTTGGAAACCAGCGCCGGCGACGTCTGGGTCGGCACATATACCAAAGGGCTTTATGTGGTCACCCGCGACGGCAAACGACACGAGGTGGGCGTGGAGTCCGGGCTATCCCACAACACCGTTTCCTGTCTGTGGGAGGACCGTGAGCACAGCGTTTGGGTCGGCACTGGCGGCGGGGGGCTCAATCAATTGCGTCGAAAGCGGGTGCGAATGGTCAGTCCGCCGGACAAATGGCAGAATCACCCCGTCTTGTGTGTCACTCCCGACTTGGCCGGTGGCCTGTGGGTCGGAACGGAAGGCGCCGGTGCCTATGCCTACGACCTAGGCGAATGGCGTAACTATGATGACCGTCACGGGATCGCGAGACGCGATGTCTGGTCCGTCCATGTGGACAAAAGCGGCGGAGTGTGGGTAGGATCAGCGTGGAATGGCGTACTGAAGCTGGAGGGAAACCAGTTTTTGCCAGCGCCCGGATGGCCCGAACGGACGTGGATCGTCTACGCGTTGCTTGCTGGGAGGCAAGGTGATCTTTGGGCAGGCGGGGAACGTGGCGTTGGATGGTTTCACGGCGGCTCATGGCAGGTGATGGACCTCGATCCTGCTGTGGAGGAAGAGCGCGTCCGCCAAATCGCTCAGGATGTGACGGGAACGACCTGGTTTGCCACTGCCGGCCATGGCCTCTGGTCTCTTCGGGAAGGTCAACGCCAGCGCTATGGCCGAGCTGACGGCTTTGAAAGCGAGTATCTGACCAGCCTTTACATTGACACCCATCAGACTCTGTGGATTGGAACGAAGGGAGGAGGACTTTGGCGCCATCGCGATGGACGCTTCGTAGCCATCACCTCGGCCCAAGGACTACCAGCAAGCACGGTAGTCAGCATTGTGGGCGATCGAAAAGGCCATCTTTGGCTTAGCACTCCACAAGGCTTGATTCGCGTCAGCTTGGACCAACTAAATGAGTGCGCCGATGGGCAGTTGCAGTCGGTGGACTGCTTGCAACTTGACCTCAGTGATGGACTGAAAGGCCTGGAATTCGAAGGACCGAACCAGCCGAACAGTTGCTGTACCCCTGACGGGCGGCTGTGGTTTGCCACGAGCGCGGGATTGGCGGTCGTGGATCCCCTAGACCTGTACACGAACCAACTGGCCCCGCAGATCTTGATTAACAGTCTGGTCGTGGATGGCCAGAACACACCGTTCGACGCCGCGCTGATTCAGCGGGCTGCCAAGGACGAAACCGGGCCCGCGTGGCAGCAACGGCTCGTAATCCCCCCGGGCCGGCACCGGTTTGAGCTGCATTACGCCGGACTGAGTTTCGCGGCACCGGATCGCATGCGCTTTCGCCACCGGCTCGAAGGCTTGGAAAAGCAGTGGAACGAAGCGGGAAATACCCGCATCGCACCTTACAGTTACCTGCCGCCGGGCGATTACACCTTTCACGTCACGGCCTGCAACAATGATGGCGTTTGGAACGAAACGGGAGCGCGTCTGGCTTTCCGGCTCTTGCCTCACTTTTGGCAGACTTGGTGGTTCCGCGCTGGCAGCCTCAGTGGCGCTTCCCTGCTGCTCACCGCAGGTGCCGTGACCATCCTGCGCCGGCGGCACCGCCGCAAACTTGAAGTCATCGAACGCCAGCGGGCGGTGGAACGCGAGCGCATGAGAATCGCGCAGGACATTCACGACGACCTTGGCGCCAACCTCACCCGCATCAGCCTGCTCAGCCAATCAGCGCTGGGCCGGTTGGAGGGCGCGGACGCTGCGGCCTCGGATGTCACTCGCATCCACCAAACCGCACACGACTTGACCCGCGCGCTCGACGAGATTGTCTGGGCCGTGAACCCGCGCCACGATACGCTCAACAGCCTTGTCAACTACCTCACCAATTACGTCGAGGAGACGATCGAACCCGCCGGCGTGCGGCTCTCGCTGGAGATGCCCGTCTCGCTGCCGGCCTGGCCACTCAAGGTGGAAGTGCGCCACAACTTGTTTCTCGCGGCAAAGGAAGCCTTGAACAATGTGTTGAAACATGCTCAAGCCTCCGAACTTCGAGTGACTTTGAAACTGGTGGCTGATGGATTCACCCTGGAATTGGCCGACAACGGACGTGGATTTGCCGTTGCCACCGAAGGTGACGGCCTTGGCAACATGCACCACCGAATGTCGGACATCGGCGGTGCATGTCAGATAACCAGCGCACCAAACCAAGGCACACGTGTTCGTTTCACCGTCCCGGTCGAAACAGTGAAACCGAATCGGCTAACCAAAACGGATGCCTTGTCACCCAAATAGACGACTCATGAATCCACGCAAAACTGATAAAGTCGCCTCCAGAATGGCGGCGCGCGTTGCGATTGTGGACGATGATGAAGTATCGCGGGGGCTCTGGGCGGACTGGATTAACCAATCACCGGGGTTCACCTGCGTGGGCCAGTATGGCGATGCAGAGCACGCCGAGGTGAATTTGCTCCGTGACCGTCCGGATGTTGTCTTGATGGACATCAACTTGCCGCGCCGCAACGGCATCGAGTGTGTGCGCAACCTCAAGCCACGGTCGCCGGCAACCCAGTTCGTGATGCTCACAGTTTACGGCGATGCGGACCATGTATTCGAAGCCCTGGCCGCCGGGGCGTCCGGCTACCTTCTCAAGCGCACCAGCCGCGCAACCCTCCTTGAAGCCCTGCGCGAAGTCCAGAATGGCGGCTCGCCGATGAGCAGCACCGTGGCCCGACAAGTCGTCCAGTACTTTCAGCAGAGCTCCGCAAAAGTCAGTGAGGCCGATCGCCTTTCGGATCGCGAGCGTGAGATTTTGCAACTCCTCGCGCGCGGGCGGCAAAACAAGGAGATCGTCACCGCGTTGGGCATCAGCCCCAGCACCGTCGCCACCCACATCCGCCGCATCTATGAAAAACTCCAGGTGCATTCCCGTGCGGAAGCCGTTGGCAAGTTTGCGACAATGGTGAACCGCTAACCGCCGCTTATTTGACAGCCCGCACTGGTTGCGCGCATCGGCGTTATGCCCACGTCGACTGCCCCAGCTATGAAGGCCAACCCCTCAGTGCAGGGGATCTTCTTCGGCTGAGGCACGTCCCACCGCACCCGGCTACTCAGGCTGGTCGCTTTGGTCCGGGTTTCCGCAGCTCGCGCCTTCCAGTCGCTTTCGTTGTTATTTTAAGTCCGCGCCGGGGCCATCAACCGGCACAAAACCACGGACAGTTGCATCAGGAATCCATGTGTGCTCCTGGGAGTTTGCTCGCTCGTTCGCGCTGGAGTGTTGTCAGACCGAAGCGGCATCAATCGTTGTGGCGGGTAGCGAACTGACGAGTACGACAAGCCGGGTGCGGATACAGGAACATCGGGCGATGATCTGCGTCGGAGGCGATGGCGAAATCCATCACTTGTCCTTTTTCTCGACCAGTTCTTGGAGCCTGGCGAGGTCATCAGAATTGTGTCCCGGATCGAAGCCGATGGCCTTCTCGGCGGCGACCAGAGTTTGGCGAAGCGCCTCCAGCCGCGCCCGCTCGCCGGGGGATGCAGCGACAACATAGATCGCGACCCGGCTGACCTGGTCGCGGATGGTCACGCTGCCCGCCGCCACGGTGTGATCCACCTGGGTGGCGCCGTCGGCATCTACGCGGAACCCCTCGGCGGGTGCCCGGAGGTAGGCCGGAAGCGGGAAGCGAAATTCGCTTTGCCGCGGCGGGCCAAACTTGAAAACCCGCTCCTTCGGATCGGGCTGGTAGGCCAAATCCAGGGCGAATAGGACGGCGCCGCGTGGTCCGGCTACCACGTCCAGATCCCAGTGCGGTTTGCCGTTGCGCGTCACGTGCTCGTGGCTCGTGGCGTCGCCCTCGATATAGTAGTCGTCGAGCATGCGAATTTCCCGGCCCACACGGGTCATCGGCTCAATCAGGTCGGGAAACGTCACCAACGACCGAAGGCTCAGGTTGAACCAGTAAAGCGACGTGATGCGGCTGGAGAGGGCGTGATAGGCCTGGAGACGCAGTTCGTCGGGCGTGGGCGAACCGCGCTTGCGACCGTAGCCTTCCCAGTCGTGATGCGGGCCCTGCGACCAATAGGCCACCGGCCGGGGTCGGTTCAGCTCGCGGAGGGAACGCGACATTTCCCCGATGGTCTCCAGCGGAGCACCCCAGCGGATGCGTTGCCCGCCCCAGCGATCATACTGGCCCCAGACGTCAGCCGACGGCGCGCTGATGCGGTAGGCGTCGTAGTGCGGATAGTCGGAGAGTCCGGCATAGAACCGCCAGACGCGCTCCTCGCTGTGGGTCACGGAGGTGGGCAGGCGCGTCGGCGCATAGCGTGCCAACGTTTTCCAGCATTCGTGGGGCGACACGGGTTTCCCGCCGCCATACTGGGGTTCGCCCAAGGATTCGACAGCGTGGATGCGCGGCAGGAGCGCATCGGAGTCGTAGTGATCGATTGGTTTGAGGTCGGCGAAATACTTCAGCGGATAGCGCGTGTAGAGGCCGTCGGGCCCGGCGTGGTCGGTGTAGCCGGGCATGTCCATGATGTGTGCGGTGTTCACGTACACCCGACGCAATGTCTTGTGAAACGCCTCGGACTCAAGAGGCTTGTGGCCGCCGCCGCTGGTGTCGTGCACCCAGCCGCCACTAATGTCGAACACCTCCCGCTTGATGCGCTGATGCGCCCAGACAGTCACCGGTTTCCCGCTGGAATCGATGAGCCGCACCTCGATCGCCGCATAGGTGAGCGGCAGCGGCCCGGTCACCGCTCGGGCGCCGCCGCGATCGTTGGCCGGGATGACACCTTCAATTGGGAAGCGGTCCAGGCGGCTGCTGATCCAGGCTTGGGGCAGCAGCGCCCGCCACGTGGCGTTGTTCTCCGGCAACCACAGCCGGCAGGCCTCGAGTCGCAAAGGGCCGGGAGTCTGGTTGGCCACGTGGAAGATCAGGGAGTCCGGCTGAACGTTCGTGGCGGAACCTAGGAACGTCACCGCAGACAACCAAACGGTGGGATTGTCGATGGGTACTTGTAACCGGTTCTGCTCTGCGCCACCGGGCACCGTCACGACCAATTCGGCCTGCGTGTTCGTGCCCCACGCCGCGCGTTTGCCGTTCCAACTCCAGACGGTGATCGCTCCGGGCGGCAGACGCAGCGGCTCGCCGCTCCACGCCGACGGCAGGTCATGCCATGCCCATTCATCGGCCCTCAACAGTTCCTCGGTAGTCCGCCCCCGCACACGGACATCAGCAGTGGCAGGAACGGTCAACGTTTCCCGGGAAGTGTTGCGCACGAAGACCTCGACCCGTGCCCCGAGGCTGAAGTCGGGCTTCTGGCGGTAACGCATCGCCGCTGACTGCACATGGGGGACGACGTGGACGCCCTCGACCGAGAGCGCGTCGGCGCGCGCGGAACTAACCGGCGCGTCCAGACCGGCGAGGGCGACGAAGGCAAGTTTGAGGATGTGTTTCATCACGGTTCGTGAACGGGCTCTGTTGCTTGAGCGCGGACAACTCCTGGCTGCGGCTGAGTCTCCACGCTCTTCACCACGCACCCTTTCTTCAGTCAGCAGCAGCGGCGATGCGTGACTCGCCGCCTGCATACCCGGCTTCGGATGGAAACGGTCGCGCTCACCGGGCAGCCCGCACCGGCTGCGACAGAACTTCGCGGAGAATTTTTCCGTACGTTTCGTGCAATGCAAAGTTCCCCATCTTGAGCTTCGCGATCGTGTCCAAGAGGGACTGCTTGGAGTCGCGATACATGTTCGGCGTGCGCTCCCAAGGTTGGTTGTATTGATAGACGCCCCAAATGCTTCCTTCGCCGGTGTCGTTGACGTATTTCCAGGTCCAGGGGGAGTAGTGCCAGCCAAGTTCGTTGAACCGGGCCATGATCATTTTCATGCCAGCGATGTCGTTCGGCAGATCGTGCATGGTGCTGAACTCACCGATGTAGATAGGTACGCCCCAGCGCTTCTGCTCCAGCTGGCCGACGCGCACCAACTCGCGCAGCACCTTGCCGTGGTCAAAGGTGTTATCGCCCTTGGTCAACTCCGGATCCCAGCCGGAGTAAAAATGGATCGAGTAAACCAAGTTCTCCCAGCCGAGCTTCTCCGGATCGGGAAAGAACCCGGTCTTGCGGTAATTCGGCTCTTCGAGTTTGTAACCGTCCTCCATCACGATGATCGTGCGCGGGTCCACCGAACGGATGGCGTCGTAGATCAAGTCGTGAGCTTCGGTCCAGTTGTGGACGTCGCGGGCGCTGAACGGCTCGTTCAACAGATTGTAGGCGAACACGGTTGGGTTGTTCCGGTAGCGCTCGGCGATGGCTTTCCACAGCGCGGCGCAGCGCTTTTGAAATTCCGGCGTGGCGAAGAAGCGCGCGTTGCTCAGTTCGCCGGTGTGATCCCAAGGGCTTTGGCCGCCGGGGGCGCCGTGGAAATCCAGCATGACGTAAAGGCCGTGTTCGCGTGCCCAGGCCACGGCGCGGTCGAGATACCGGAAGCCGTATTCCTTGTAGCGATACGGTACGGCGTCATCCTCGAACCAGCGATACCAGAACGGCACCCGCACGAAGTTGAAGCCCAGCGCCCGGGCCAGTTGGAAATCCGTCTCCGTGATCCAGGTGTCGTGATAGGCATCCCAGATTTCCTGGGCCCCTGATTCACCGAAACGCACGCGCAGCAAATCGTCCATGTCCTTCGCCGCGAAGATCGATGGCTCGCGGAGGAACAAGTCCAGGTACGCCTTGAACTTCGTTGCTGGTATCTTCGCCTGTAGCTTCTGATGAACCCGGGCGAGGTAGTCGCGGATGCATTCCTTGTCGTCGTCGAACTCGCCGGTTTCCTTCTCGGCAGCTTTCAGTTCCGCTTCGATCCCGGCCTCACGCGCCAGGCGCGGCAGATGATCGTGCCATTCCATCTCGATGCTGGGGATCCAGGTCTCCATCATCAGCCAGCCGCCGAAATTGATACCGCGCAGCGAAACGGTTTCGCCGCTGGCGTGAACGATGTTTTTGCCGCGGACCGAGAGGCGGGGCAGTTCCGGGCTGGCCGCAGCCGAGGTCGGGTAAAGCCAGAACATCAAGGCGAGCGCAAGTCCGGTGGTGGGGGCAAGCCGGCGAGCCGTGCTTTCAGGGATGTGCTTCATGTTCCAAAATACTTGGCTACGGCCTGGGAGCGGGAGTGGACGTGCAGTTTTTCGTACATGTTCCGTATGTGATGATTCACCGTCGGCACGCTGATCTTCAACTGGTCGGCGATTTCCTTGTAGAGATAGCCGCGCGCGAGCAATTCCAGAATCTCCCGTTCCCGCGGGGAAAGGGGGGTGGCCTCGCTCCCACCGCGCACCGTGGAACGGCGGTGAAAGAACTGGACGACTTTGCGGGCGATGGCGCTGGTCATGGGCGAGCCGCCGTTGCGGAGGTCGCCGATGGCTGCAATCAGTTCCGGTTCGGTGGTGCGCTTCAGCAGATAGCCGCTGGCACCGGCTTCAAGGGCACTGAAGATTTTTTCCGCGTCCTCGTACACCGTCAGCATCAAAAACTGGGTGTCCGGCAACTGCTGCTTCAGCCGGCGGACACACTCGATGCCGTTCAAGCCGGGCAGGTTGATGTCGGCGAGGACCACGTCTGGGGCCTCGGTCGAAAGACTGGCGAGTGCGGATTCGGCGTCGGGATGTTCACCCACAAGTTGAAGCTCGGGCGCGCGACGCACCCAGGAACTGAAGATGCGGCTGAGCGATGGGTCGTCTTCGATGATGGCGATGCGCACCGACATGAATGCGACGATATCCAAAACCAGCGGGATTGCACCCTGTCAATTTTGACGATCCGCCGTTTTCACGGGGTCTGCGGCCGGGGCCAGTCCGGGTGGCCATCCGCATCGGCGTCCAGGGTTGCCAGATCGCAAAACACGTAGGGCCGTTGATAGGCCTCCCGACCACCACCGGCGTAGCTCACCCAAATCCGCTGCCCGGTGGCGTCAAAGACCGCGTTCATGACATTGCCGCCCTTGATGGGAATCTGGTTGGCGAGGGCAACGAGCTTCTCGCCATTCAGTTTGCCCCGTTGCGCGTTCAACGTCGGAAAGGCACCGCGGCCTTCATCGTGATAAACCAGGCAGGAAAGCACTTTCGGAGCGAGTTCATCGGCGGCGTCGTTGTCGCGCCAGATGCTGATTTCCGGCCGCGCGAGATTTCCGCCGCTGGCAGCCCGGATTTTCACCGCCCGCCTCTCGGTGCGACCGTCACCAAAGACGAAATGGTAGCGTTTGGTGGGGGGCACGCGGGCGAACCGGTCCAGCGCGTCGGTCAACGAATCGGCATCGTACAGCAGCGCGCGGAACCAGGACGTGAAGTGCGGCGCGTGGAGGTTATAGGGCATCTCCTTTTCCGACGCGTCGCCGATTTCGGAGAGTACAATGCCGGCGGCGTTCATGCCGCAATGCGCACCGATGAAGCCGGCGAAGGACGGGGTCACGTGCGCGTGGCCCGCTTTGGGGAGATAAACCAGCAGGACGGGAAACTCATGCGCGCCGGCCTCGAGCGACCAGTCCAAGTTGCGGGTCTGGTACAGATGACCGTCCTCGGTGGCCGACCCCCAGGCCGCAATACTGCTGCAGGAGTAGGGCATCAACAGCGGTAAGCAATGCACATGTTGCAACAAGCGCACCGGGACGCCGCTGCCCTCTGCCAAGCCGGCCAGTTGCTGCTGCACCCTTGAATCGGTGTAACCCGCTGTCTTGGCCCAGGCCAGGTCGAGAGTTTCATCAGTGACGTGAAGTTCCTGTTTGAAACCCGCCACCGCCGCCGGACTGAGCGTCTGGATTTCCTGGCGCAGGAGACGACCGAGATGCCAGCCCATCTGGTAAGGGGTGCCGCGAACGACAACGAGCGGCACACGAGCCGCGCCGTTCGTTAACCACAGACGATGGCCGGCGCCACCCGGATCACTGGCGGAAAGCGCGGCCGCAGCGGTGGCGGGTTGACCACGGATGGCGGCGTCCTTGGACGGATCGCCCGCGAAGGCTGGCCCGGCAAATGACACCAGGCAAAGGAGCAGCCATGGGAAAGACCATTTCATGCGGGCGCATTGTAGTCGAAGCCCCCGGCAAGGCACCTCGTCAGTTTTGACGACCCGGAAATGAGCCCGCTGGCAGGGGCGCCACCAGGCGGATCTCTGTCCCGTGTCCGGGTTGGCTGGTCACCTCGGCGGTGCCGCCGATCTGAGCAAGGCGATTGTGAATGTTCGTCAGCCCGTGGCCACCGCGCGCTGGAGATGGGCCGACACCGGAGGTCATTCCCTTTCCATCGTCGGCAACGGCGAGGGTGAATTGCTGGTCAGTAACGGAGAGGCTGACTCTGACCTCGCCCGCTCCGGAATGGCGGACGGCGTTGTTCAAGGCTTCCTTAAAGGCGAGGAACAAATTGTGTCGCACTTCGGCGGAAATGGGCTGGCTGGGCAACTGCACCGGCAAGTCCAGCCGGCAGCTTATGCCGGCAGTGGACAGGAAATCCTGTGCGAAACGGCCGAGATAGTTTGCGACGCCGTCCAGGGAATCATGGGCGGGATCCACGGCCCAGACGATTTCCTCCAGCTTTCGCGTCAGTTCCTGGGAGGTGTCGCAGATTTGATCCAGTTCGGCGGTGGCGGGACCAGCGGTCACCGCGCTGCGGATCGACTGGCACAGCAACGCGATGCGCGTGAGACTCGTGCCGAGGTCATCGTGGATGTCCCGGGCGATGCGCGTGCGTTCCCGTTCAAGGGTGCGCTGTTGCTCCAGCCGGGTCAGCTCGTGCTGCATCCGTCGGCGGGTGACGGCCCGCGCCACCCCGGCAATGACGATCGCAAAAACACTTCCGCTTGCCACCAGGAAAGGGATGGTCTTCCAGAAGACCTCGGGGATGCTGACCGCGAGCAAAGCCTCGTGACCAGTGGGTTCACCGGTAGGCGTCACACCCCAGACGTGGAATAAATAGTTGCCCGGTGGAACCAGCGGATACTCTGCCGTGTTGCCACCCGCCGCGCCGACGGTGAACATCTCCTTCCATTCAATGTCTACCCGGCCACCTTTCATGCCGGAATCGGGGATTGAAAAATCGCAGCGCCATTCCCCGCCGCTGCGAAAGTTATCGTCCACCAGTGCCAGGACATGGCCTTGGCCGAGGTGCGGGAGTTGAAGCACCTGCGGGATTTTGCGTCCCATGCCGGCACGCGTCCAACCCAGCGGACGACCCGTGGGCAAGTCGAGTTCCTCACCTTCGGAGAACTCTGAATTTGGCCAGACGTTTTTGCGCTGGCCGGCCGCGTCGTTGATCCAAAGGCGGCAGTCGTCAATGGCCGCAAAACCGACCGTTGGATGGCTCGCGCCGTCGCGCGTGTCCCAAGTACCGGAGTTGAAGATCAACCGCAACATCGCCGCGTCCGGAGGCAGCCCGAAGAAATCCTCCCGCTGCGTGAATTGCGACCGGGTCAGTGTGTTGCTCCACCCGGAGCTTTGGCCGCGCATGGCCGATTCGTGCAAGCCGAGCACCTCGCCGGCGGCGTTGAAAACCATCAACGTGAGGCGCATTTCCCCGCCAGCCTCCCGCCAGGTCGGGTCATGACCGACCAGTTGGTAGCGCAGGCGCAAGGGGGGGCCGGCATCGCCGGGCGGACCGAAGCTGAACCACAATTGATGTGAGCCCGGGGCGAGCCGCACCGTCGTCGGGCCATCCCCGGCTTTGGCCGGAAGTGTTTGGTCGCGGCTGTCCACCCGCATGCCGTCCACGAGCAAAGCGGGAATAGACGCGTGCGTCGCCCCCTGACAGATCGTCAGGCTGGCCAACACGGCCAGCATGAACCCGCCGGCTTGGTGGGAACGAACCACGGCGAACATGGCCGAGAGGATACCGGGACGGGCGGCCAGGTGCATGGTTAATTTTGACGAGGTGACAACCCCCCGGATGGTCTGCGAGAAATCATGACCGATGATTGTGGTTTTAACCCATCCAAATCCCAACCTATGCAAACTGTCATTCGAAAATTGGCAACCCTCGCCTTGCTTGCGCCAGCCGTAACGACCTTCGCCGCCATCCAGGTTACCGTGAACAGCACCGGTACGACCGACGCGGCGGATGCAGAGCTCACACTCAACGAGGCCGTACTGTGGATGAACAACCCCGGCTACCGTGTCCTCAGCACAGCTGAAAGCAATCAGGTGGCCACGATTGCAGGCCCAAACAATCTCATCAACTTCAACATCTCCGGTGCTGGTCCTTTTGTGATCACGGACATTCCGACCTTGGAAATCACCGCGCCTAACGTCGTGGTGAACGGCTACTCCCAGCCAGGCGCTTCCCCGAACACCAATCCGATTCTCTCCCCCAACAACGCGGTGTTAAAGGTTGTGATGAAGAGCACCACCGGCGCCCGCGCGTTCACCGTTCACGCCGACAATTTTTGGTTGCAGGGCGTCTGCTTGCTGAACACCCGGCTCGCTTTCGATGGTGAGGAATATCCTAACGCGGGGGATTACTACGCAGCCGTCAGCGGCGGTGGCGTTCAGGGCTGCTGGATTGGCGTCGCGCCGGACGCGACCACCGTTGACGGCGGGATGGGATATGGAGTGGCCACATGGTACACGTTGGGCGGCCATGTCATCGGCACAGACGGTGATGGGACAAACGACCGAGGCGAGTTCAATGTCATTGTGGCTGCCGACGAGTTCCACATCGCGGTTTCGAGCCCGGACTGCCGCGTCTCCGGCAATTTCATCAACGTGATGCCCAACGGCCTGACCGCTAGTGGTTACGCCGGCGCGGAGTGCGATGGCATTTATCTGGAAGAGATTGCTCACAACTGCGTGATCGGGACGGACTCGGACGGGATTTCGGACGACGACGAACGGAACCTCATCGGTGGCCTGAACGGCTCCGGTCCTTGCGAAGTCATTGGTTCCTGGGCGGGCGCGACCACGAACGTTACGGTGATGGGCAATTACATCGGCGTCGGCATTGATGGGACGACGCCGCTGCCCAACAAGCGCGGGATCGCCGTGGATGACCCAGGACTCAAGATGCTGGTCGGTGCCAACGGGGACGGGGTGCGGGACGACTTGGAGGCCAACATCATTGCCAACGTTACCGCGAACGGCGTGTTCAAGTTCAATGGCCCCCTGACAGAAATCGTTTTCCGGCGCAATTCCTTCTTCGGCAATACCGTGCCTTTGATCCAGGACCCGGCCAACAGCTACAATGGCGTGATCTTGGGGTTGAGTGACCCGGCGGGGATCAGCCCGGTGATTTCGAACACCACCACGCGCGCCACGCTGATCGGCTGGGTGCCGGTTTCCAGTGATCCTGCAGCGCTCAACCGCACGAATGCGGCGATTCAAATCCACGAAGCCGATCCGAACAATCTGAGCCAACCGCAGGGCAAGAAGTGGCTTGCAACCTATCTGGACAATGGCCCGGAAGACCAAGACACACGCACCAATTACTTCCAGTTCAACATCTGCAACCTGCCGATTTCGTCCAGCGGCGCGAACATCACCGTAAACGAAACCTGCGGCGACGATAATGGGGGTGGGAGCAGCCTGTTTGCTACGGCCTGGTCGCTGCCTGACGTCCAGAACCTCCTGTCCATTTCACCGTCCGGTGGCTCGGTTACCGTCTCCTGGCAGATGAATGGTGTCCTCCAAGCCCGCCCAAGCCTCACCACGGGAAGCTGGACCAATGTGCCGGGTTGTTCGCCGGTGACTATGTCGGGGTCAGCGAGCGCGTTGTTCTTCCGGGTGAAACAGTAGGGGATTGGGGTTGGAGCGGGCGTGGCGCCAGGCAACCGCCGCGCCCATCCAGCCAGTCGGCTTTCCAACTCTTATGCCGCCGAAGCAGTACTCGCCGCCAACCAGAGCTCGCTTGGCATTCACGCTGATCGAACTCCTTGTCGTCATCGCCATCATTGCCATCCTGGCGGCCATGCTTTTGCCGGCGCTCTCCAAAGCCAAAATCAAAGCCCAAGGCATCAGTTGCATGAACAACCTCAAGCAACTCCAGCTGTGCTGGGTGCTTTACGCCGATGACAACAATCAGGTGCTGGCGGGGGCCAACGATTGGATCGCCGGAAACATGCTGGTACCCCAGGAGGCCACCAATGTTCTGCTCCTGATGGAAGGGAAGCTGTGGGAATACAACCGGAGCGCGGCTATTTACCGTTGTCCCGCAGACAATAGCATGGCCGACTTTCGGAGTTTCAAGCTTCCCAGGGTGCGGAGTAATTCCATGAACAACTGGATCAACGGCGGTGGCACCCCAGGCCAGGCGAATCAATACCAGGTTTTCAAGAAGCATGCGGATTTCAATGGCCGGATGGCCGCCGTGAACATCTGGGTGTTTGTGGATGAGAATCCCTGGAGCATCAACGATGGCTGGTTCAAGGTAAATATGGAGCCCGCCAAACCCTTGGATGACACCCCAGCCACTTATCACAACAAAGCCGGTGGTTTGTCCTTCGCCGATGGCCATGCAGAAATCAAGAAATGGAAAGATGCTGCGCTGCACACGCCGCCAACAACCAAATACGGCGTGCAAGATATTCTCTGGTTGCAGGAACGCACAACGGCGCGGATTGTTGCTCAGTCCACGCCATGAAATCCGGGTTCCTGCTGCTTGCGGTTTCCAGTTTGTCTCTGGCTGCCGGCTGTCGGGCCCGCCCTCCGGTCGGTTCGATTGTCCAGCCCATTGTCGTCGAAACCGCTTGCGGCGAGTGCAAGTTCGGCTTGGAGGGGGATGATTGTGATCTTGCCATCCGCGTAAATGGACACAGCTACTTTGTGGATGGCGTCAACCCCGATTCCCTGGGTGACGCCCATGCGAAGGATGGCATCTGCGAAGCCATCCGCCAGGCTCGCGTATTCGGCGAGGTCAAAGGAGGCCGGTTTGTGGCAACTAGTTTCGAGTTGCTGCCGGCGCCATGAGCCGCGCGCGTCGACTCAAGATCCGATGCATTTGCCCTGACAGGGTAATCACTGCGCGCCCACGCAAACGCGCCGTCATCGACCATGGCGATGCGTCGAGTGCTTCTCGGCGCAACATCGCTAGTGCAGGACCTCTAGCGCGGGGCGCTCAAAGACCCGTTGGCCAAGTGCGCTTTGCGGGAACTTGAAAAGCGGAAATACGTCGCCGTCACCCATGCCATCGGCCCGACCATCTGGCTGCGTTGGTTCGACACCTACCGGGGACAGATCTGCGACCACGAATGAAGTAGCCGCGGCATCAACCAGTCCCGCGGCTCGCAGGATTTCAGCGGTAGCAACAATCGCGAGCCGGAGTTGGAGTTGTTGGAATACCTGACCCCTGAATTCCCCGACTCAATCTGGTTTGACGACCGCAACCGGCCCAAGCGGGAAACCCGCTCGGAAATCGTGCGCCGCTCGTTTGAACTGGCGATCCCCTCACTCAAAAGGCAATTTGGCGTTGATTTGGAATATTGGCGCTGGGGCAGCATCAACCCGTTGAAGGTGTGCTCCCTGACGCAAATGCCGGAACTAGGCCGCAACTGCTGGCCGACCGTCGGCACGGAATTTAAGGTCAATTCCGGGCCGCAAAGTCGGCGCGGTCGGCGGCGGAGCGTCATGGCGGATGATTGTGGACTTCGGCCATCCCGATCAAAGCGTTGGCGTTATCCCGTTGGCCAGAGCGAAAATCCCGAGAGTCCATATTATGACGATCAAATGCGCCGCTAAGCCAAAGATGAAGAGGGGCCGCTCATCATGGTCAGTGAGGCGAAAAAAGTGCCAAAACACGCCAAGGCTAAAACCATTAGTTTTTGCCGACTGTAGCCGCCAGCGTAAGGAGGCGGACCTGCCTGCGAGGCGCGCTCCATCCGCCTCCATACGTCGGCGGCTACGAAGTCAGCGACTTGTTTGACAATGAAACATCAACACCCAAAAAATTTCAGCCATTCTGCGGTAAACCCAGTCACCCGCCGTGCATTCATGCGCCAAGCCGCCCTAACCGCCGGCGCCGTCGCGCTGACCGGACCATTCATTCGGACCGCTCGTGCGGGCGAACCCGGCCCGAACGACAAAATCCGCGTTGGCCTCATCGGCTGCGGCGGTCAGGGCTGTCGGGACCTGCAGTTCTTTCTCGATAATCCGGAGGTGGATTGCCCCGTGGTTTGTGATGTGGACGAAGGTCGCCTTGCGGCCGGCGTGAAAGCTTGCACCGCCAAAGGCCGCCCGCAGCCCGCCACGGAGAAGGATTTCCGTCGCCTCCTCGAACGCAAAGACCTGAACGCCGTCATTGTCGCCACGCCGGACCATTGGCATGCGCTGCCGACGGTGATGGCGTGCCAGGCGGGCATGGACGTGTATGTGGAGAAACCGCTGGCCAAGACCATTGCCGAGGGCCGGGCCATGGTCACCGCCGCCCGCCGCCACAACCGCGTTGTGCAAATGGGTTCGCAATGGCGCAGTTGCAATCACATCATCGAGGCCGCCGAGTTTGTGAAATCCGGCAAGCTCGGCAAGATCAGCCTGGTTCGGGCTTGGGCGTGGCTCGATCAACCGACGATGGGCCGGCCCGTCGATACCACCCCGCCCGCCGGTCTGGACTACGATCTCTGGCTCGGGCCCGCCCCCAAACGCCCCTACAACCCGAACCGCTGCCACTACAACTTCCGCTGGTTTTGGGATTACGCCGGTGGATTAATGACTGACTGGGGCGTCCACCTGATCAACATGGCCCTGATGGGCATGGGGCCGGAAGCGCCCAAGAATGTCTGCTCCAGCGGCGGCATCTATGTGCAGGACGACATGCGTGAAGCGCCCGACTCGCAACTCGCGGTCTATGAATTCCCCAGCTACCTGCTGGTGTGGGAACACAAGAGCGGGATGGGCGTGGGTCTCAATGGCCGTTCGTGGGGCGTGTCGTGGTCGGGCACGGAAGGCACGATCTTCCTCAACAGCGATGGTTACGAAGTGGTGAGCGAGAAACGGCGGGCGAACCTCGAACCTCGCAAGATAAAACCCAGTGGTGCGCCGCACCCGCAGCACGTTCGCAACTTCCTGGATTGCCTGAAATCCCGGCAGCCGCCGGTGCTGGACGTCGCAATCGGTCACCACGTTTCCAGCGTGGCGCACCTGGGCAATCTCGCCTATCGCACCGGCTCCAAACTCACCTGGGATCCGGTGGAGGAGAAGATCACGAACCACCGCGAGGCCGACAAACTTGTCGGCGTGAAATACCGTAAGCCTTGGAAGTTACCCTACGCCGAGCAGGCTTGAGCGCCAGTGCAATTCGCCCTCAAGAAAATTAAGCTCGCCGCGCTTTGATCAACTGCATAGCTGGGCAAGTTCATCTACCTCACGGTCATCATGGGCTGCCTATGGTCATTGCTTGTCAGGCGGGCAGGCGTTTTTCATATTGTGCGTAATGACACCAGCAAATCGCTGCTCGACTAGCCTAAACCCCGGACTTAAGGTCGTCATCATTGAAGGCGATAAACAATAATTCTATCGCCAAGTCTGACTGGTAGACGTTGTATGGCCGCCCCTCACTGTTGACCCCGTGAAGCGAATTCTTCAATGGCTTACAGTTGGAGTTGCTTTGACCGTTGTAGTTGTTTCGCTTTTGCGTCCCGCAAGCGCCGAGTCCCAGATGAGAGCATTTCTCTCCTGCATCCAGTCTCCCCCACGGCCCTCTTCATGGCGTGACTGGTTCACCCGTGACTATCTGGCGTGGACTGTGAGAGGGCGTCCCACTGAGTTCGAGCTTCAAAAGCGCCTAGCCTATCACGAGCACGAACTCATACGGCTCGGAGCCTTCGAGCAAAAGGAGTTTGAATTGAAGCATCGAGAAGGTAGTGACAAGACATCCGCGGAGATTTCAGCGTTCATCACAAGATTGGGACCTGATGCAAAATGGGTGGTACATGGTGACAACCGCCATCCTCGCTTCTCCATCAGTGCTACACCGGCCAACATGCGGGTTTTTGAAACTGCCATCCGGGATTATGACCGGAACCCTGTTGAGCAGCGATAGGTTGATAGGGTTTCCAGAATGCCTCTATTATGCCGGAGCGTTCTGCCGGCAAATTCGAATTGGCACTCAGCTTCCGGGCTTTTGGCAAAAAGATTTAAGCTAGGCTATCCTTCAACGACGGGTGTGTGGAAAATCAAGACCACGCCACGGTCACAACCATGCCATCACACCGACGCGGTCGGGCGCGGCCCCATCGCACTTGTCGCAGCGCTCGCCACCAAGGCAATCTCCAGCGTCTCGTTGCGTTGGTGCGGCGCGTCCTCCTCCACGTCCACCGGCCGAGCCACGGGGGTTTCCAAGGGTGTCGTGCGGGTTTCGGTCCGCGGCTCGGTCGCCTTGTGAAACTTCACGCTTACGATCTTGCTGACGCCGTG
>CAZIJO010000011.1:47965-48323 GCA_964539515.1 uncultured Bifidobacterium sp.
TTCTTCCATCGTCACGCCGTACAGCACGTCCGCCATGCCGATGGTGCGCTTGTTGTGCGTGATGACGATGAACTGTGAGTGGTCAATGAACCGCTGCAACACGCGGATGAACCGGTTGATGTTCGATTCGTCCAGCGGCGCGTCCAGCTCGTCCAGCACGCAAAACGGGCTGGGCTTGACCTGGTAAATCGAGAACAGCAGAGAGACGGCGGTCATCGTTTGCTCGCCGCCGGAGAGCAGCGAGATGGTTTGCAGTTGCTTGCCGGGCGGGCGGGCGACGATATCAATGCCGGATTCCAGCACGTCGTTCTCATCGGTCAGGATCAGGTCCGCTTTGCCGCCGCCAAAAACCTCGGTG
>CAZIJO010000012.1:0-47534 GCA_964539515.1 uncultured Bifidobacterium sp.
TATGAGGTAAAACCGGTTTACCTCGGCACCCAACCGGTGCATTTGCAGGCAGTGATAGAGAAAGTGAGACACTTTGACAACAAGTATTTTTGCCTTCAGTCAGGGGACGCCGGAACTGCAACAAAGCCACACGGCGGCCCTCAAGATCGCCCTCCAGCGGCAGCTACTTGCGAACTCACTGTTCACTTAAGCGTCCAATGTGTGGCTGAGACTTCGTTTTCCGGTTTCTGGAGTCCGCCAATCAGCCAAAGAACATGAGTTGAGTTAAGACACTGAAGAGCAAGAGATTGGGTATCAAGCCCAGTGCGACTCCGCATCAGCCCTCTCCCGTGGCATTACGTCATGGAATGGCGATTGCTAAAATTCACGAGGCGAGTCGAAAGCGTGAGGTTCTGAATTGTCGCAAGTCTGAGGTCCAAACTCAAAAGTCTTCCGGGACTTCAGACGCCGGAGTTGAGGCTTCAGCTTTCAAACAGCGCCGTGAGACCATAGAAAAACTACTGAATACTGCTTATGCCGTCATTTGTGTATGTCGCCCGGGAAACCGGCACCGGTAAGGAAATCCGCAGTTCACTGGACGCGGTGAATGAGCCTGCCGCCATTGCCGCGCTCCTAAACCGCAATCTGCTGGTTGTCTCTATTTCGGAAAAAATCTCCAAAAAAGGCCGCACCTCCGGCGGTAGCGTGCCACTCTCCGATTTGGTCATGTTTACCCGGCAACTTGCCACCATGATCGATGCCGGCTTGGCGATGGTTCAATCCTTGCAAGCCTTGGCGGAGCAGACCCAGAACAAGGTCATGCGTGATGTCATCAAGGACATCTGCACCCGTGTCGAAGGTGGCGACAGTTTCTCCGAAGCCCTGCAAAAACATCCGAAAGCTTTCAACCGGCTATATGTCGCCATGGTTGGGGCTGGCGAAAAAGGCGGTCTTCTTTCGGAGATTCTCGCGCGGCTGGCTACCTATCTCGAAAACTCGGCCCGGCTGCGCAAGAAGGTCAAGTCCGCCATGATGTATCCGACCGTTGTGACGGTCGTCGCCATCGCCATCACCATATTCCTGCTCGTCAAAGTCATCCCCGTTTTCGGCGAGATCTATTCCGGCTTCGGCGCCAAGCTCCCCGGGCCGACCCAATTCCTGATCGAAGTCAGCAACTTGCTCAGAAGCTACTTTTGGCTCTTCCTGGTGGTCGCTGGGGGCGCCGTTTACGGCTGGCTGTATTTTATCAAGACCCCCCCAGGCCGGCAGTTTTGGGATGCCCAGCGCATCAAGCTGCCCATCTTCGGCGTCATCGCCCACAAGATCTGCCTGGCTCGTTTCACCCGCACCCTCTCCTCCTTGATTCGCAGCGGCGTGCCGATTCTCGAAGTGCTGCAAATTGTGTCGCAAACCGTTGGCAATGTCGTGATGGAGAAAGCCATCCACGTGTCGTCCGCCGATATCGAGCGCGGCGAAAGCATCTCCGTCGCGCTGGGCAAACACCCGGTATTCCCCAACATGATCATCCGCATGATCAGCGCCGGTGAACAAACCGGGAAAATCGACAACATGCTCGAACGTATTTCCGACTTCTTGGATGAGGAAATTGAGACCATTCTCTCCGGTTTGACTTCGCTCATCGAACCCATCCTTATCGTGGTTCTCGGCGTGGTTATCGGCGGCATGGTGATTTGCATGTTCCTGCCAATTTTCAAAATGTCCGAGATTGTCAATCCGAAGCGGTAACCCGACCCTCTCGGCCGGATTTCAAGCCGCCAATCTGCTCCCGCAGGTTGGCGGCTTCATTTCGCGCAAAACCACCTTCCGACGAGGCATCGCTACCGTTAACCGTAGTGATTGAACCACCAGTTAGACCCCTGCCGCCGGTGGTCATCCGTGCATGATCCGCGGGCGAGCTTTCCCCTAGCCACGCTTGCGCACCACGCTGTCGCGCTGCGCCCAGTCCGGATTCAGGTGTGGAAAATCCAGGTTGTAATGCAGGCCGCGGCTTTCCGGGCGTCCCAGCGCGCACTGCACGATCAACTCCGCCACCGTGGCAATATTGCGTAACTCCAGCAAATCCGCGGTGACGATGAAATTCCAGTAATGTTCATGGATCTCGGCCTGCAGATTCGCGAGACGCGATTGAGCGCGCTGCAGCCGTTTGTTGGTGCGCACGATGCCGACGTAATCCCACATGCAACGGCGGATTTCATCCCAGTTGTGCGCCACCACCACCAATTCGTCGGCGTTGTGCGCGTGACCGGATTGCCAGGCGGGAATCTCCAGATTCATGGCGGGCCAGGCCCGTTCCGTCGCGTGCCGTGCGGCCCGCGTTGCGCAGACCAACGCCTCGAGCAGCGAATTGCTCGCCAGCCGGTTTGCCCCGTGCAGACCCGTGCAGGCCACCTCGCCGACACCGTAGAGCCCGGCAATCTCAGTTTCGCCGTCCACACTCGTTACCACACCCCCGCACTGGTAATGCGCGGCGGGGACGACCGGGATCGGTTCCTTCGTGATGTCCAGCCCAAAGCGCAGGCAGGTTTGGTAGATGTTTGGGAATCGCTCGATGATAAACCGCGCCGATTTGTGTGTTATATCAAGCAGCACGTGATCGGCTCCGCTCCTTTTCATCTCGCTATCTATCGCCCGGGCTACGATGTCCCGCGGGGCCAGCGATCGGAGCGGGTGGTAATCATCCATGAATTCCACTCCGTCAAGGTTCATCAATACGCCCCCTTCTCCGCGCACGGCTTCGCTGATCAGAAATGACTTCGCCGCCGGATGATACAGGCACGTTGGGTGAAATTGGATGAATTCCATGTTGGCCACCGCCGCGCCCGCCCGATAGGCCATCGCCACCCCGTCGCCCGTCGCGATGTCGGGGTTTGTGGTGTAGAGATAAACTTTTCCGCACCCGCCCGTGGCCAAAAGGGTGACCGGAGCCGCAAAGGTTTCCACGGCACCCTTCTGCTTGTCGAAGACGTAGGCGCCGAGGCAGTGGTTCTTTCCCACATAACCGAGTTTTTGGCTGGTGATCAGGTCGATCGCCAGATGATTCTCGAACACTTGGATATTCGGCGACCGCGACACCGCATTCAGCAAGGCGCGTTCGATCTCGCGCCCCGTCACATCCTTCGCGTGCAGAATGCGGCGTTTGGAGTGTCCGCCCTCCCGGCCGAGATCGAGTTGTTTGCCCCCGTCCTCGCTGGGGGCGTCCCGTTCGGAGAATTTCATTCCGAGTTGAATCAACTCGGCGATGCGCGCCGGACCTTCCTCCACGATCGCACGCACCACGGATTCGCGACAGAGCCCCGCGCCCGCCGTGAGCGTGTCCGCCACGTGCAGTTCGCAGGAATCTTCCTTGCTCGTTACCGCTGCGATGCCCCCTTGGGCGTAATTGGTGTTGGACTCGGCGCGGTTTTTCTTGGTGACGATGGCCACGCGTCCGTGTGGCGCGACTTTGAGCGCGAAGGTCAGCCCGGCAATGCCGCTGCCAAGAATGAGAAAGTCGAATTGCTTCATCCACCCACACCATTACTGGAAGCGGCCGCGGAAGCAATCGCCGGCTTGTGCGACAGTTTCCAATTGGGTGGAGTTGGAGCCACAAAAAGCCATCGCATTGCCTTGCCCAAAGGCTCCGAGCCACCCTTTCTGTTCCGGAATCGCCTGTCGGCGGAAAGCTGGAGAACCCTTTGTTAGCGACGTTGCCCCCTCGGAACCAAGGTTTTTCGGCATTTCAAGATTTCACCAATGCGCATTAAGCCCTAAACTCCGCCCCAATGTCGCAGATGCTCAAGTCCTCCGGTGCGATGGCTGCCGCCACCCTGACCAGCCGCGTGCTCGGCCTGGTGCGCGAGATTGTCTATGCCGCGTTCATGGGCCTCAGCTGGGTCGCCGGGGCCTTCACGTTTGCGTTCATGGTGCCAAACCTCTTCCGCCGGCTGCTTGGCGAAGGTGCGCTCACCGCGGCGTTCATTCCCATCTTCAAGCAGAAGGAAAAGCATGATGGCGAAAAGGAAATGTGGCGCACCGCGAACGCGGTGATTTCGGGCTTCCTAGTTGCCGCCGGCGGAATCACCTTGCTGGCCATCGTTGGTATCTCGGTGGCGCTGGGTTACGGCGAATTCCAGCCGAAGACGGTGCTCATGCTCCGTCTGCTCCGGTGGATGTTTCCCTACATGTTGCTGGCCTGCCTGGCCGCGGTGCTGATTGGGATGGCGAACGCGCGGGGGCACTTCTTTGTGCCCGCCCTGGGCTCGGTCTTGTTGAACGTGGTCATGATCGCCAGCGTGTTGTGGCTCGCGCCGCGGATGGGCTTGAAGCTGGAGGAACAGATTTTCGGGCTGGCCATTGGCGTGGTTGTAGCTGGGCTGGCCCAGGCGGTTTTTCAAGTTCCGACCCTGCGGCGCGAGGGCTTTCGCTTCACCTGGGTGGCACCCTGGTCCGACCCAACCGTGCGGGAGGTTGTCGTCAAGATGATCCCGGGCTCGATTGGCGTCGCCGCGTTCCAAATCAACGTCCTCGTCACGCAAAGCTTTTCGTACTGGTTCGACCCCACGATTGTGATTGCTTTCAACAACGCGGTCCGGCTGATGGAACTGCCGCAGGGTATGTTCGGCATTTCCCTGGCCACGTTTCTCCTCCCGACGTTGTCCGGCTTGGCGGCGGAAAGGAAATATCCCGAGTTCCGCGCCACACTGAAGCAGGGATTGAGCTATCTGGCGTTTGCCAATTTGATCGCGGCTGGCATTGCCCTGGGTCTGGCCGAGCCCATCGTGCGACTGCTCTTCGAGCGCCGGGCGTTCACCCCGGAAGACACGCACCGCGTCGCGCTGGCCTTGGCTTGTCTTGCTCCCGGCCTGTTGCTTTTTTCAATGAACAACATTCTGGCCCGGGCATTCTATGCGTTAAAGGACACCCAGACGCCGATGAAGATCAGCCTCTTTTGTCTGGCCCTGAACCTGGTGTTCGCGCTCTGCCTGGTGCGGGCGTACCGCGAGGCCGGCCTGGCCGTGGCCAACACCTTGAGCGCGGGCTTCAACACGGCGTTGCTGCTCTTCGCGCTGCGGAAAAAACTATTGCGCCTCGATCTGGCCGGGCTGCCGCAGGAGGTGTTCATCCTGCTCGGCGCCGCGACAGCCGCCGGGGCGGTGGCGTTTGGACTTTATCGCTTTTGGGATGCGAAATTCGGCCATGCGTCGTTACCGGTGAAGCTTGGGGCCGTGTTCCTGCCCGGGGCGCTGGCCGGCGCCGTCTACTGGCTCTTGGCGGTGTTCGCGAGAATTGCCGCGGCCACCGAGCTCAGCGGATTGATAACTAAACGCCAGCGGCGCTAAGCCACGATGAGATCTTTTGGCTGGCACTTGAACAGGTCCCGATTAAGGTTGGTCTGAGTTCAAATGAGATTCCAGAATATTGAAGTGCCAAAAGGCGTCCGGAAGGTTCTCCCGGCTTGCTATGCCGTGTACTGCCTCCTGGCGCAGCCGATCCGCGCCCAACAGGTTCCCGTGGTTGAAAAGACTCTCGCCAATGGCATGCGGTTGCTGTTGGTCGAGCGCCATGACGATCCGGCGGTGGCGGGCGGGTGGGTCGCCCACGTCGGCAGTGCCAATGAACGCCCCGGCATCACGGGCATCGCCCATTTGTTCGAGCACATGATGTTCAAGGGCACGCCCACGATCGGAACGACGAACTACCAGCGCGATCTGGAGATCATTGCCGCGCAGGAAAGAATTCGCGACCAGATGCGGGAGGAAGAAGCGAAGATGCGCGCGATGTGGCGGCGGGGTGAACTTAATGAGAGCTTCGAACCCAAGACGAATCTTGTCAAAAAGCTCGATGGCGGGCCGAAGACGCGCGTCACCACAATTGATCCTCTGCAGGCACCAGAGAACAAAACTGAGCGTCTCAGGGAACTGGAAAAGCAATTCAGCAAACTCGTCGCCGAGCAGCGGCAAATTCTGGTGAAGAACGAGTTCGACAAGATCTACCGTTCCGGCGGAGGCACCGGCATGAATGCCTTCACCTCGGACGACATGACGGGGTACTTTATAAATATTCCCGCCAACAAGCTCGAATTGTGGATGTGGATGGAATCCGAACGGCTCTTGCATCCGGTCTTTCGTGAGTTTTACGCCGAGCGCGACGTGGTTTTCGAGGAACGCCGGATGCGTACCGAGTCCACGCCGCTGGGAAAATTTGCCGAAACCTTTAACGCCATGTTCTGGGAATCGCATCCTTACGGTTGGCCAACCGTCGGTTGGCCGTCGGACATTCCCGCGATCTCGAAGGCGCAAGCGGATGAATTCTACGCGACCTACTACGCGCCGCAGAACATCACATTGATTCTCGTCGGCGATCTGAACCTCACCCGGGCGACGACGCTCGCGGAGAAATACTTTTCCCGCATCCCGGCGGGCAAGGTCGCCGCGCCGGATGTCGTCACGCTGGAGGTCAAACAACCAGCCGAAAAACGCATGTACGCCGAGGCGGAGGCGAATCCGCAGGTGGACATTCTCTGGCACACGGTACCCTTTGGCCACAAAGATTCCTATGCGCTGGCGATTTTGGGCCAGATCCTATCCACCCAGACCGGCCGGCTCTACAAAGGCCTCGTGCTGACAAATGAAGTGGCCACGGAGGTGTGGGCGCACCAGATGTCGCAGAAATGGGCCGGGTCGTACACCGCGGGCGGCGTGGCCCGCGACGGCCGCACCCCGGAGCAGGTCGAAGCGGCGATTTATGCCGAAATTGAAAAACTGCAACGCGACGAGGTGCCGGACCTCGAATTGCAGAAGGTGAAGAACAATTTCGCCGCGGGCGAATTCCGCCGGCTCAATTCCAACATGTCCATCCTCATGAATCTGATGCGCAACGACGGCAACGGAAACTGGCGAGAGATCAACGAGGCCGGCGCCAAGTTGCAGGCCGTGACGGCAGCCGATGTGCAGCGCGTCGCCCGCCAATACTTCACCAAGGAAAATCGCGCCGTGGGCATTTACACCCGGAAGTCGATGGCCGGCCAAGGGACGGATAAAGACAAATCATGAAGCGCAATCCTTTTCGAATCAGCCTGAGTCTGGTCGCGTGCGCCGCCGTGGTCACTGCGTGCCAGTCGCGCCACGCCGCGGTTTGCTGCGGGGAGGGAGGCGGCCAAACGGGGGCGGCCAGTGCCGGCATACCCGACCGCCCGGAGAAACTCACTTTTGCGCCGCTGGATTTCAAGCCGCCGAAAGCCGGACCCTACCGCGTGCCGCTGGCCTCGGGGCCTGTGGCATATGTGGTCCCTGATCGCGAATTGCCCCTCGTCAATCTCAGTATTTCAATTCACACCGGCGATTGGGTTGAACCCGCGGGCAAGGAGGGCTTGACCGATTTGTGCGGCGCGCTGCTCACCCGCGGCGGGACGGAGACCCGCACGGCGCAGGAGTTGGAGGAGCGGCTGGCCTTCCTCGCCGCCGGCCTCGGTTCGGGCATTCAGGGCGCCCAAGGCTCGGTCAATTTGAATTTGCTGTCCAAGGACCTCGATGAAGGCCTGGCGATTGTGCGCGAAGTTCTGACCGCCCCGCGCTTCCAACCAGACCGCATTGACCTGCAAAAGCAGCAGATGTTGCAGGGCATGAAGCAGCGCAACGACGATCCCGCCCAGATTGAGCAACAGGAAGCCGGCTTCCTCGCCTATGGGGAAAATTTCTGGGACAACCGGCACCAAACCGCGGCGTCGGTCGCGTCCGTCACCCGTGAGGACCTGCTCGCCTTCCACAAGCGATGGTTCTGGCCTTCGAACTTCGTCGTGTCCGCCAGCGGCGACTTTGACCGCGCTGCCATGGTGACGAAACTCGAAAAACTCTTCGCCGACTGGCCATGGTCCGGGACGCCGCCGCCGGCCATCCCGACGAACATCACCATGGCCACGGCTGGGGTTTATCTCGTGGACAAGGACGTGAATCAGGGCCGTGTTTCCCTGCTGCTCCCCGGCATCATGCGGGACAATCCAGATTATTACTCCCTCATCATCATGAATGACATTCTCGGCGGCGGCGGATTTACGTCGCGGATCATGAATCGCGTGCGCTCCGATGAAGGGTTGGCCTATTCCGCTGGATCGGTTTTTCCGGGTGGAGTTTATTTTCCGTACGCGTTTACGGCGAACTTTCAGTCCAAATCCCGCACCGTGGCCTATGCGACGGCCATCGTCATTGAAGAAATGAAGCGTATGGCCGCCGAGCCGGTGACAAACGAGGAACTGGAGAATGCAAAAAAGGGCTTTATCGACCGTTTGCCGCGGGCTTTCGCCAGCAAAGCCCAGGTGGCTTCTGTCCTGGCGGCTGAAGAATTCACCGGTCGTTACCGGACGGATCCGGATTTCTGGCAGCAGGTGGCCGGCCGCATTCAGGCCGTGACCCAGGCGGATGTACAACGCGTGGCCAAAAAGTATTTAACGCCCGACCGGCTCGTCATTCTGGGGGTCGGCCAGAAAGAGGAGATTCTCAAAGGCGACCCGAACCACCCGGTAGCCTTCACCAATCTGGTCGGCGGCAAGTTCACCGAACTACCATTGCGCGATCCGCTGACGATGCAGCCGCTGCCGCTCGCTGGCGCGGCGCTGGCGAAGTGACCTGCTATCATCCGGTGACGCCACGGCGGTCGATTGTTTCCTGGTCGCCGTGATGGCTCGGTTATCTCCTTGAGTCGCTCCAAGGCTTGCGCGGCCGAAGTTTCGGTTGGACCGTGACCTAGCGTCCGCCCGACCCGGCCGCCTGGCGTCGGTCACGCGAGCTTAACGGTGCATAGCGGCATTGGCGGCGAACGCCCAAGTTGCGGGCTTTGCAATCCGGCGCGAAGTTGCGGCGACCGCGGGGGGCTTATGCGACGACAACTGCCGTTCGGCTTGCAGCCAATACTCGAGATCGCGACCGGTTTGCCGGCCGTCCTGTTCCCAGAGCTGTTGCGCCAGGCCGGCGATGGCATCATGGGAATGGCATGGGCTGGTAAGTCGGGTGACTTTTTTCATAGGCCGATAGTGGGTTCAGCGATGGTTCGCACTTGGGGAAAGGATTGGGGTCACCGGCGGATCGGGCAGCAAGAACAACAACCCGTTGGACCTTCCAGCCAGTAACTCCTGGTTTCGTTTCAGGTTCCTGGCTTCTTGAGTTTTGATCGCTTCCCAAAACGCCTGTAACTCGCGCGGGAATTCCGAACTGAGGATATACTGGTCACAGCGCCGAAATGCTTCCTGCCGATGCATCAATTCGCAGACCAGATCGTAATCAACGTGGGCCGGCCCCCTGCTTGTCGGGTGAAGTTCCGGCGTCGGTTCACTTTTCGTATTCATATTACTCCTGTACAAGACCTGCGCCCTGGCTGAGCGAAAATCCCTCAGCCAGGGGCCATCTCTTTCCTCCCTCAGGTGGCCGCCCGGCATCCCCGCTGTGCTGCCGGCGTCCCGGTGGCATAGATACATGTAATTCCTGGCGGCGCGCCGGCCCGGTTGGCGAGTTGCGGAGAAACTGCCGGCCCGGCCCGTTGGGAGGTCCCCTCGCGCTTTACGCGAAGCTCGGCCAAGTCCGCCCGCACTTCGCTCCCATTACCCGCGGCAAAAAAACTCATGTCGCCGCACTCCGCCACGCTGGCGAGGTAGCGCAAAAGAATCGGGTCCGTCGGGGCTGGCGACTCTTCGTGGTGGAGGCACGCCACCAAGGCTTGGGGAATCTCCTTCTTCAAAAGCAACCAGCGGGAAACCCAATCGCGGACGGACTTCGGCAGGGATTTCCCTTCCGGAGCGCTGAAGATGATGATGTCCGCTGCCAGTGCTTCCTCAGTGGCAATTTGCAGCAACCTGGGCTCGGCCAGGCAACTGAAGTCCCACAGGCTGTAGATCAGCCGGCCCTGCTCCCCGGCCGCCTGGCCCACCCGTTGCAACATGACCTTGGCGCGCCGCGCGAAGGCCGCATTCGGATACGCCACCAAGACGCGCAAGTCCGAAACCGGATCAAACGCTTCATTGTCTGTGCCATCCAGGATTACTTTCATGGCCGGAGACTACCCTGTCGGTTCGGGTGCCGGCCATAGGACGACATTCCAAGCGTGATCGGGAAAATGGCTTAGCCGAACTAAATGATTTTCCTAGCTCGGCCCGGAGTGGAACCCTGGGTGGACCGTTCAAGTTTGGCGCGCGGGGAGGACGCCGATGTTTTTCTGGATCTCAGTGCGGGGCGAGATGTTTCAAGTCCTCGCTGCGGACCGCGAACCGGATCAACTGGGCGTTGGTCTTGAGCGCGAGCTTCTGCCGGATGTTGGCGTTATGTACGGCCACGGTCTTGGGACTGAGATGAAGCTGGCGGGCGATTTCCTTGGGCGATTTGCCGTCGCCAATCAATTGGAAGATTTCAAATTCACGATCGGTAAGGATTTCCAGCGGCGCCGTGTTTTTGTGCGGTTGCCCGGAAAACCGTCGCAGGAGGTCCTCCGAAATCTGCTTGCTGACCGAGATGCGCCCGTCGAACACCTGCCGGATGGCCTTGAGCAATTCCTCGGGCGGGGTCTGTTTGCTGAGGTAGCCGCTGGCTCCGGCCCGCAGCATCCGTTCGGCGTAGAGCGATTCATCATGCATGGAAACCGCGAGCATCAGCAAATCGGGATGCATCGCTTTGAGATCCTTGACGAGTTCCAGCCCGCTTTTTCCCGGCAGCGTGACGTCCACCAAGGCCAGATCCGGCTTCAGTTGCTTGACCGCCTCCATCGCCTGTGGCGCATTTGCCGCCTCGCCGCAGACGACCAGGTCCGGCGCGTGGTTGATGGTATTGCGGAGTCCCTCCCGCATCAGCGGATGGTCATCCACGATCAGGATTTTCTTGCGCGCCGCCTGGCGGCGCGACGGGGTTTGCTTTCGGGCTGCCATGCTCATGCTTTCTTTTCCGCCGCGCCGGTCGGACGGCCAGGGGCCTCACGGCCCGGTTTGTGAACCGAGCAGACCACGGCGGTTCCGCCTCGCGGCCTTTTTTGAACAACCAGCGAGGCGTCAATCGTTCCGGCCCGGTGTTGCATGATGCGCAGGCCCATGCCCTGATGGTTTTTCTTTCGGGCCGGCAGGCCCCGGCCATTATCCTGGACGACCAAAGCAAGCCGGCTGGGGGTTTCGGTCAGGCCGATTTCGATCCGCCCGGGTTTGCCATGCTTTATGGCATTGGTGATGGCCTCCTGGGCAATGCGGTAGAGGTGCGTCGCGACGGTGTGGTTCTCGATCAGCACCGGTTGGGGACACTTGAAGCGGCAGCGGAGGTGGAAAATGGTCCGGGTGCGGGAGCTCAATTCCTTGAGCGCCACCATCAGGCCGTTCGGCTCCGCCTTGACCGGGTGGAGGCCGCGGGCCAGGCCGCGGGTCTGGCTTATCGCTTCGTCGAGCAGCCGCACGATTCGGCTCAACGGCTTTGCCTCGGGGCGGGCTTCCGCGGCGAGCTGCTGACGCAGGTTGCTGGCCAGGTAGAGAGTGCCGGTCAGGATCTGGCCGAGCCCGTCATGCAAATCCTGGGCGATGCGCCGCTGTTCCCGCTCGCTGACGGCCAGGATTTCCCGCTCCAGTTCCACCCGGCGGGCGATGTCCCGGGTGAAGACGAAGGAATGCACAAAGTGCTTTTCTTCCCACATTGAATTCGCGTCAATCAACACGTCCCGCAGGGCGCCGTCCTTGCGCCGGATGCGCGCCCGGAAGTTGATCACCGTTTCTTTTGCCGCCAGTTGCACGAGGAGGGTGCCGGTCGGCGAGGGGTCGGTATAGAATTCCCCGATGTGACGGCCGACATATTCCGCCTGGGTATAGCCGAGCAGGGCCAGCTGGGCCTGGTTTGCGCGCAGGATGATCCCGCTGGCTGACACCCATTGCAGGCCCATGGGAGCGAGGTTGAAAAAGTTCGAAAAATTGTTCTCGCTGCGGCGCAGCGCGAGTTCCTCTTTTTTGCGCTCGGTGATATCGCGGACGGTGCCGATGACGCCAATGATCTCGCCGTTGCGGTCGCGGAGCGGGGCGTTTGTGTCGGACGCCCAGCCGGTGCGGCCGCTTTGCGGTATGTGAAACGGGAAATCCACGGCGGGGCCGGTTTGTCCGGCCAGGGCCCGGTGGAGTTGCTCCATCATAACGGAATCGCGCAGGAACGGGAAGACCTCCGCTGGCTGCTTGCCCAACACCTCCTCGGCGGGCACGCCGGCCAGTTTCTCCATGTATGGATTCCAAACCTGGTATTTCAAGTCGCGCCCATAAACGATGATGCCCTCCTGCGCGCTGGCAATGATCTGCTGATTGAGCTGGCTGGCTTCGAGCAAGGCCGTTTCCGCCTGTTTCCGGGCGCTCTGATCGCTGAACGCCATCAGGGACTGCGCCCCTTTGCGCTGCCCGCCCCGGGCGGCAATGCTCGCCACCTCGCCAAAAAAAGTCGTGCCATCTTTCCGCCGGAATTGCACTTCGCAGGCTTGCCTGGTCCGGGAGGCCGCAACCAGTTTCTGGTGCAAATAAAAGGTGTCCTGGGATTCCGGGGTGAGGAAGCTGGTCAACTTCCTGGCGATCAGGCTCTCCCGGTCCAAACCGAGCAGCTTGGCCGCGGTCAGGTTGGCCTCGAGAATCTCCCCGGAGGCGGCGAGCGTCAAATAGCCGATCGGTGCAAAGTCGTAAAGTTCGACAAACTGGTCGCGCACCGTTTGGACTTCAACTTGGAAACGGCGCAGCTCCTCATTCTGCATCTCCAGTTCGATCTGGTGGACTTGCAATTCATGCACCAGCCGCTGCACATCCTCCGCCGGCATCTGCGCGATTTCGCCCCGGGTTTTGTGCAACCGTTCTTCGGCTCGGGTGCGCAAATCTTTGGTGGTGGTCATGCGCTGGCGGCGGGTTTTCACACGGCGGAGGCCTTTCCTTTGGCAACCAGCTTCTTCCCGGCGCCGTGCGCGACGCCCGCGACCGCAAAGGCCAGCAGGATCCGGCCGGGGGCGCCGGTTTCCACGGCCAGCCGCCGGGCATTCAGGAGCACAACTTGGGGGCCCAGGCCGGCAAAAACATGCTCCACTTTGAAATCCTCGAACGAGGTGTCGCGCGGTAAAATTTCCTCGAGCAGCTTGCGCAGGGCGGGAATGTTCCATTGGCCGCCGCCAATTTCGTAAATGCGCTGGTGGCGGACCTCCCTGGCAGAGATTTTGAACGTCTGATGGAACGCGCGGTTGGCGGAAACCACGCAGAGGTTTTCGTCCAGCACCAGCAAGGGTTCGCGAATCGTGGCGATGATGCTTTCGGCGTACATGCGCGAATGCTGGGCCGCTTGCTCGGCTTTTTTCACCCGGGTGATGTCCACAAAGGTGACCACCAGCCCATCAATCACATTTTCGGTAGTGCGATAAGGCGAAATGCGGACCTGCCGCCATTCGCCGTCGCGCGTTTGCACCTCCTTTTCCTTGAACCCGAGCTTCTGCAGCACTTCTTCCGCGTCGGCCTGCAGCTGGTCGTAAACCAGACTGGAGGTCAGATCGCCAATGGGCCGGCCCACATCCGAGGCGATGAGCTTGATGAGTTTGGTGGCCTCCGTGGTGTAGCGCTTGATCTGGAGTTTCTGATCGAGAAAAACCGTGGCGATGGCCGTGCTGTTCAGCAAATTCTGCATGTCGTCGTTGGCCTGGGCCAGGTCGTCCAGCTTGCTTTGCAGTTCGGCGTTCACCGTCTGTAACTCTTCATTGAGCGACTGCATCTCCTCCTTGGAGGTCTCGAGTTCCTCGTTGGCACTTTGCAGCTCCTCGTTGGTGGACTGCAATTCCTCATTCGTGGACTTGAGTTCCTCGTTGGAGGTTTCCAGCTCCTCGACCGTCCCTTGCAGAGTTTCCTTGGTAAATTGCAGCTCGCGTTCCAATTCCGGGATGCGCCCCGGATGCGTCTTCGCGGCGGTGCGTGCTGCCTTGCCGGCCGGCCGTTTCACGCCCGGTTCGGGTTGAAAGGTGATGAGGAACAAACCCCGCACCGATTCCGGCTCGGTCAGCTTGATCACGGTCAACCGGACGCAGACAAAATCGCCGTTGGTTTTCACCCGCACGCCTTCGTGGACGACCTCGCCCTTTTGGCTGGCGGCCCGGCGGAGGGCGGCGGGCAGTTCGATGCGCAAACCTTCCCGTGCCATTTCCAGAACGTTCAAGCGCGGTTGGCCGGTGGCGGGTTCGAGATAATCGCCCGTCCGCCCATGGATGTGGAGGATGTCACCCCGATCATTGGCAATGACGCTGGCGGGCGCAAAACGCGACAGCAACGTTTTCTCCAGCAACGTGGCGAGCTGTTGCTTGCGCGTGTGGGCCACTGGATCCGGGACTCCGCTGGCGCTCGCCTCCGGCCGGGTCACGCTCGGCGCCGTGAATTCATGCGGCAAAGCGAAACGACCGGCCGCATCCTTGCGCGCGAAAATCTTCCATTTCTTGTTCATAACGGCAAAATGATCCCCCAAGCCGGTGAGGCTTTCGGACGAGCCCAGAAAAAGCACGCCACCCGGTTTGAGGGCATAGTGAAACAGCGAGAGCAACCGTTCCTGGGCCCCGGGCTTCACGTATATTAGCAGGTTGCGGCAGGCGACCAAATCCAGCTTGGTGAAAGGCGGGTCTTTCAAAACATTCTGTGGCGCGAAGATGACCATCTCGCGGATTTCCTTCTTGATGCGGTAGCTGATTTCCTCCTTAAGGAAGAAGCGCGCCAGCCGTTGGGGGCGCACGTCGCGTGCGATGCCTTCCGGATACAGGCCGGTGCGCGCCGCCTCAATTGCGGCGTTGTCCAGATCGGTGCCGAAAATCTGCACCGGGTAATGCTGCTTCAGATGGTCCATGCTCTCCTGCAGCAACATCGCCAGCGAATACGCCTCCTCGCCCGACGCACAACCGGCCACCCACACGCGCACCGGGCTGTCCTCCGGCCGGTCGGTCAGCAGCTTGGGCAGGGCGAGTTTCGCGAGGGCGGTGAACGCCTCCGGGTCGCGGAAAAAACTGGTGACCCCAATGAGCAGTTCGTTGAACAGCAGATCCAGCTCATGCGGATTCTCCTGCAGGAGCCGCAGATACTGCTGGGGGCCGGGCAGTTGGTGGACGTTGATACGGCGCTCGATCCGGCGGCGGATCGTGTTGACCTTATAGAGGGAGAAATCATTGCCGGTGTGCGCCCGCAGCAATACGATGATTTTTTGCAGCGGCTCCGAAAGCCCCGCGTCGTCGGCCAGGTCGGATGCGGCCGAAGCCAGATACGGCCCGTTGTTGTAAGCGACCAATTGCTGCGGGAGCCGTTCGACCGGCAGGATGTAGTCCACCACGCCGGTGGCAATGGCGCTCGCTGGCATTCCGCCATACTTGGCTGAATTCGGCTCCTGGGCCATGGTCATCCCGGCGGCCCCCTTGATGGCTTTCAAACCCAGGGTGCCATCCGTGCCCGTGCCGGACAGGACGATGCCGATGGCCCGCTCCTTCTGATCCTCCGCCAAAGAACGGAAAAAATGATCAATCGGCAACCGCAGCAACCCGGTCTCGTCCGGCTCCGTGACATGCAAGGTGCCGTGGAGGATGGCGAGGTAGCCTTTTGGCAACGACATATAAACCGTGTTCGGCTCGACGGCCATTCCGTTGGCTGCCGTCTTTACGCGCATCCGGGTGCATTTGCCCAGCAATTCCGGCAGCAAACTGACATGGCCCGGATGCAGGTGTGTGACCACGACAAAGGCGATGCCGCAATCCGGGGGTACTTGGGCGAAGAATTTTTCCAGCGCCTCCAGGCCACCGGCGGAAGCGCCGAGACCGACAATGGGCAGCGGGCGGATCACCTCTGGCCGGCGCGGGGATGGCGCCGGCCCAGCCGCCGATTTTCCGAGATTTTTGCGGCCGGAATTTTTCCGCCGGACGGGTTTCACGCCCTGGGATGAACGGTGCGGCCTGGCCATAACTTCATTTTCCGGCGGGATTCCTCCCCCCGGATCGGGGTCCAACATAGCAACCCACCCCCAACAGCAAAGGAAATTGGCGACCAACCGTGCACAAAAATGCCATTGGGAAAAAGTCCGCCGTGATAATGACCGTCGTTTTCCCAGAGCTGGCGCGCCACGGTGGCGACGGTCGTATGGGTCTCGGTTGAACCCAAGTTTTGGAGCTTTGGTGGTTTTTCTCATGGGTCAATTGTTCTTGAGGCGGTGGCTTTAGCCGGGGCAACTACATGTCCGGCTGCAAAGTCACTTTGGTCGCCAGACGCTGGCTTGATTCACTCACTGGTCCTCGCTCCCTGCGGGTAATTGTCCTCAGCCCGGTGCCTGCGAAACCGCGACGCCATTTCCCCGAACCGGCTCGCGTTTAATCCGGACTTCCTGGCTGAAGGGATAATCCTCAGCCAGGAGTCCCTGGTTCCTCCTCAGCGGCCAATGTCGATCTGGCTGGCGGGCTCAACCGCCGACCAGGTCATGGCGGACATTTTATGTAAGACGGTATTCCGAGCGTGCCAGCGGTGGCAGCGACGCTCCCAGCCTCGGATCCGCCCCGAACGCTTGGCCGTGGTGCTCCGCTTCGATCTTTTTCAAATCAAGCCACACACGCACGTCCTTCCCTGCGGCGAAAAAATGCATCCTCCCGTACTTCGCGACGCCGGCGAGATAGGGCAGGACGAAGGCCTGAACCGGCTCTGGCGCTTCCGGATCCTGATGCAGACTGGCGATCAAAGCCTGGGGCAGGCTTTCCCTGGCCAAAAGCCAGCGGGCGGTCCAGTTGAGGACCGCCTTGGGCAACGCCATCCCTTCTTGCGCGGAAAACACCACGATGTCCGCTGCCAACACTTCCGCCGTGGCAATCGGCAACAACACAGGATCGCCCAGACTATTGAATTCCCACAGGCGGTAGACCAGTCGTCCCCGCCTGGTCTCGTCCCGCGCGACCTGTTCCAACATGGCTTTGGTGCGGAGCGCGAAGGCGGCATTTTGATAAGCCACCAACACGCGCAAATCCGTAGCCGTGTCGAAGACTCCGTGATCCGTTCCCTCCCGGATCACTTTCATGGCCGCCAGGCTATTAAGCCGGGTGGACCGCCGACAATAAGGCCAAATACCAAACGTGATCGGGGGATTGGTTTACGCGAGCTAAAGGTTTTCCCTAGGCGCGCCGGGCGATGGCGGATCGCAATGAAACACGGATCGGGGCGCTGGCTGCCGAATTAACGCGAAAATTACGGGATTCCAGACGGCGGAAGCGAGGAAGCGGGATTCAAAAGCGCCCTCGCTCGCCGGCTCGAGTCCGCTCATTCAACTCCGGTCCGAGGCGAAGGCATGCAACTAGGTTGAGGCTGGAATTTGACAACCTACCTCGCGGGCGTATTCGTTAAGCAAGGGCAAGTTTTACCGGGGCGGGATTGGTCAACTCCCGTCAGGCTCAAAGGGGTCGGATGTGATTGCCGTGAATAGAGGAATTTGCCGGCTCGGTTGAGCCGACCGCGGTGCGGGCAAGAGTCCCGTCAAACGGATGCGTCTGCACCGCGACAAATCGAATGGATCAGCGCTTCATCATCAAGTGAATGAAAGGAACAACATGACAACACAGGAAGCAAATCATCGGCTCGCGGGCGACCTCCGGGTGCTCATGCGGGACGGGGAGGAACTCCTCAAGGCCACGGCCGGTGAGGCCGGGGAGAAAATGAAGGAGATGCGCGGCCGGCTGGCAGCGATGCTGGAATCCGCGAAGGCCACGTGCGAGCGGCTGCAGGAGAAGACCGTGGCGGCGGCCAAGGCGACCGATCGCGTCATTCGGGAGCATCCTTATGAATCCATTGGGATCGGCTTTGGCTTGGGGCTGCTCATCGGTGTGCTCGTGGCTCGTCGTTAGCCTCCTTCGTCGAAGCGAGATTCTGCCGGGCTTCCGGCGGAGTTCCCCCGTCGGCGCGACCGCATGGGGCGTGTGACAAGGTGGGTCGCGCAATGGAGTTTTTGGGAAGGCATCAGTCGTGGCGCCTTGGTGAACTCGTCTTGGCGTCGCGGTCAGGTCGGCTGCATTTCGCAAGATGAACAACGAAAAACAGGCCCGCTGGGCACCACCCGCGGGCCGCAACCAAGAGTCAAAAATGGCAAAGAAAAACCATACGAAAAATCCAACTACCGGGACGGGAAACGGAAGAACGCAGATGTTTTCCTACACCGCTCCCACGGCCAAAAGCGTGCAGTTGGTTGGCGATTTCACCCAGTGGCAGCAGAAGCCCATCAACCTGCAGAAAAGCCCGGACGGCATCTGGCGGACCACTGTGGAAATCGAACCAGGCCTGCACCCCTACCGTTTCCTCGTGGACGGTCAGTGGTGTGACGACCCGGCCTGCACCCGGCATCTGCCCAACCCTTACGGCGGGCAGGATGCGATTCGGCAGGTGGCTTAATCCACCAAGCCGGCAGTCAGTCTGTGTATGCCCCGTGGAAATGGGAATTCGCCTGGCCGAGATGGGATGTCGCCCGGGAAGGGGCGACTTAAAGGCTCGGGCCCTTGCGGAGCTTGGGCGCCGCGGATTGCTGGGTGAGCGTGGCGAGGGGATACAGACCGGGACAACAGCCAAAGGCTTCGTGGAAGGCGGCGCTGAAATGGCTGAGGCTGTTGTAGCCCACCTCCAGCGCCACCTCGGTGACGTTGTGCTCGCCCGCCCGCAACAATTCCGCCGCCTGCTCCATGCGTAATTGCCGGAGGTATTGCGAGATCGTCTGACCCGTTTGGCTGGAAAAAATCCGACTCAGATAAAAATGGCTGCAACCAATCTTTTTCCCCAATTCCTCCAGCGTGGGCGGCTCGGCGAGATTCTGCTTCAGCAGGAAGATCACTTGCTCGACGCGTTCCTGCGCCAGCCGTTGTTGCCGCGTGCAAAACAATTCCTCCTCCGGCTTGACCAGAAACGTTACGGCCAGCTCCAGGGCCTTGCATTGATACCACACTGGTTGGGCCGCCGCATACACCGGCGGCTGGCGCAACGTGGCGATGGTCTGCAATTGGGGCGCCGTCAACCGCACCGTCGCGCCGGTGACGTGTTCACACGGGCAGCCTTCCACCGCCGCACGCACCACTGGATGCAGCATCGCCTTGGTTGCGCCGAGATGTTTGGCGAGGAACGGACAGGAAAATTCCAGCGTGAGAAACTGATGTTGTTCGCCGGCGGCGCGCTTCGCGGTCAACGGCTCATGGGTGCGATGATAAAATCCCGCCGTGTTCGGGGCAAATTCAGTTTTGCCCCCGCGCCCCGCCACAAACCCGTGGCCTTCCAGATTCAGGCACAACTCGACGCAACCCGGATGGAAACTCGCCGCCCAATCGAACTCCTGCCGGGCCTTGAAATCATGCCACTCGAAGCTGTAACCCACGCCGCGAAAGCTGCCGAAGATCGGCTGCCAGCCCGCGCCCACGTCGCGCCACGCCCCGGCTTCGGAAAACGGTGGTGGCGCCGCGGCAACTTTGCCTTTCCGCGGATCATCGGACTTGATGTCGGCTTTGGAATTCATGGCTGCCCCCGCAAGGGCGGCAGAGTGATTGTTGCGCGGGACTCCATCCGGGGCAAGGCGCGAATCGGGTCGCCCGCCGATGGGGCTGCCGCCGCAAGGAGGCGGATGGTGCGCGCCGGGCCTGGAAACCGCCTCCGCACCTCGGCGGCTACGAGGTTTTGAATTGCCGGTCTAAATCCGCAAAAACAGCTTGCGCCGGTACATCCAGTAAAGAATCAACCAGAAGACCAGCATCGTCGCCGCGCCATGAAGAAACGGTTCGTAGGCGTCGCCTAGCAGCTTGAAGAAGTCCTGGCCCAAGTTGGTTTTCAGGTTCTTTTCGATAAAGCCATCAAACAAATGCGCGATGCAATACGCGGCAATGGAGTTCATCCCGATGACGGTCAGCGGAAAAGCCAGCCGCCGCAGGCCGATGATATCCACCACCACGTAAAAACCCGCGAGCAATAAGAAGCACCAGCCGCCGCTGAACAACACCCAGCTGGGCGTCCAGATTTTTTTGACCACCGGACAAATTCCAACCACGCCACACAGCCAGCCGGACGCCAGTCCAATGACGCCGGCAATGACCAACCATTTCACCTTGGCCCACGGCGACCGTTCGCTGCGCATCACCCCGCCGGCGATGAGGCCGAGGATCATCGTGCCCAGCGTGGGGATGAAGCTGAGCGTTGAGTAACCACCGCCGTTGTAGACAAACTCGCTTTTGCGCGGAAAAAGATTCATCCACCAAGTATCGAAGGCCCACGCGAAATTGCTGTTCTTCTGCCAGTGTGCGGCGAAGCCGGTTACCCCGAAATCCGCCAGCCATTTCTGAGTAACGCCCACCTTGGCATAATCGAAATCGGCGGACGGGAGCGGGTAGAGCGCAAACGCAGCCCAGTATCCGACCAGCACCACGGCGAGGGCAATCCATTGGGCGCGCAGGGACCGAAACCCGAGCAGGAACAGAAAGCCATAGCCAAGCCCGATCTGGCTGAGCGTGTCCTCAAATGTCCATCGGGTCTGGTCCGCGCCGGTGGATCGGAGGAAAACGCCCAGCAGAATCAGTACGAGCGCACGCCAGAAGGCGTGCAGGCTCATCCGCATCCGGCCTTGCCCCCGGGCCACCCGGCTGGCAATGGAGAACGGCAGCGCCACGCCGACCATGAACGAGAACGCCGGCTGGATCAGGTCGTGCAGCGAGCAGCCGATCCACTCGACGTGGGATTGGTGATGGCAAAGGAATTTCCAAAAACCGCTTTCGGGCAACGCCCGGGCCACGCGGCAGAAACGAAATACCTCCCCCATCATCAGAAACATGACAAAGCCGCGAAAGGCATCGAGGGAGGCCAGGCGGGGCGGTGGTTCTTGAGTGGCAGGTTGGCTCATGTTTGGGCTGGCCGAGTTGATAGGGTTCTCCCCGCCGCTTGAAAAGCAAAATCGGAGCCTGCGCCACCTGTTAAAGGGGCGTCCGTGCGGTTCCCGTTGTTCGGTTGAACCGCGAATGACGCGAATGACGCGAAACGGAAGCCAGCCTGTGGTCCGCCGAAATAGCTTTCGGACGCTGCGCGAAGCTGGCCAACGACATTTGGCCCTGCGGTGGTATCCCGCAGGGCCAATTTTCGAAGTGTGGTCGCCGCTGGTTCAGCGGGCAGCGCATCTTTGCGTCTGCGGCCTGACTTCGCTGCCCGCGTGGGGCAAACCCGCCTCAGTCTTCATCACCGTCATGCTTGGAGACAACCTTGATGGCGAACTGGTCGTAGTGCGCGGCGTAATCGGCCTTCGCGTTCGTCGCCGTGTCCGGGGCGGCGTACGCCAGCATTGACCCACGCAGGAGGACGCCGGTGTAAACTTCGCTTGGTTCCCAGGCGAATGTGGCCAGCAACTCGTCATCCACTTAAAAGCGACTGGTCTGCGTGGCAAAATCAGCAACGATCGCCAGGTTGTGCCAGACGCCCAGCCTCACTTGCTCGCCTTCGCGGGCGTAGCGCTGAAGCAGTTCAAAATCCTGACGCCGGTCGTTCATTAACCCATAGGCTGCGGGTGACCGCCAAAATCCGAAATTCTTCTCAATGAACTTCATTTGGCTCCTGGAACGGGACTATTTGAGCGGGAGCGATCTGGCGGCAGGATCGGCTGATAAGCACCATTCCCCATACCTGGCTGGGTCACGCTGGGATGTCAGGGCATTTTCAATCCTTGCTCAGCCAGGAACATTCCGCAGTGACTGCAATAGCGCAGTTGAAAAGTACTGGCACCTTTGCCCCATCGGAATTTTCGTCCGCACCCCACGCAGGGGTATCTGGGCACAATGTCATTGGGATCCGGAACTCCTAGGGAGCGGCGGCCACACTCGGGGCACCACTCGCCAAACCGATCAAACGATCGTTGGCCGCAGGCCGGGCACTTGAGCCTGCGCTGCCAGAAAATTGCCACCAACGCTACCGCGAACGCGAGGATGCTCAACGGAATACAAGCGCGCGCCACACCTGCAGTGGCGGGAATGGCCCCCAGACCGAAACAGCCCACGCCGAATATGAAGAAGGCGAGAATGGCCCGACTTAGAACGATTCTGAGCTTGGTGACCCCTTGCGCTTGCAATCGGAATTCTGCCCGGAAGCGAGCGAGGTCTGCTTCACTGTGGTTCTCGCATTTTAATTTTTCGGACATGCCGAGGCGAACGATTAGCAAGTGAGTTACGGCTTTGCCAGCCGGAAGAATTGGGCGGGACTGGACATGGAATTCGTGACGGTGAACTGGTCGCCAGTCAATGTCGGCGGATTGGTCACGTTCACCCAATCGGACGCCCCCGGGGCGGGCTTCTGTTGCAGCCGGTAGCCGGTGACCGCCGCCGACCAGGAGAGGACGACGCTATTGGCAGCTGTGGATCGGATATTCAATGTCGGCTGGTGGGCAAACACCAGGGCGCGATTGTGGCCCGTATCCGCCACAATGACATAATTGTCGCTGCGGTCCACCGCGACGCCTCGAGGGCCGGCCAGCGAACTGGCACCGCTTCCCGGAATTCTCCACACCGCCACGGAGCCGTCGGCCTCGAACGTGAACAGGTTGATCCGATGGTTCAATCTCTCGGTCGCGTAAATGTTGTTCGCGCTGTCCACCGCCAGGGCGTCGGGAACTGCCATCGCCCCCAGATCCAAGGCATAGACGCCGTCGCTGGCGAACCACTCGATACCAGCGCCTTCCCAAATCGCCTCCTCCCCGGGCCCGAAGGGGTTCGTGTAGCGATAGGAGTAGCCCACAAAGATGTCGCCGTTCCGGCCCACAGCCAGACCAGCCGTATAGTACGTGCCCGAGTAGCCAAGACCGGTGTATTGGTAGAAGGGGGTGGTGTTTAGGGGCCATTGCCGCAGAAGCCTGCCGTCGCCAGTGAACTTCCGAACACCGGGAACATACTCAACCACCCAGCCCCCGCCCCAATGGTTGAACACCCGGGATTCGGCGCCACGGTCGGCCACATAAACGTAGTCGTCACGGTCAATGGCCACCGCCGTGGGATGGGGACAGTACCACCGGGTCAGGAAAGCGCCGCTGCTGGAGAATTTTTGAATCGACTCGTTGACCGAATCGAGGACGTAAACGTTGCTGGTGCTATCGATGGCGATACTGGACGGGTTGGAGAATTTGCCAGGGGTGTCTCCGGTTTCCCCCCAGGCCAGCAGGAAGCTGCCCGTGCGGGAAAACTTCACGATCCGCTGGTTTCCGGTGTCGACCACATAGACGTTCCCGCCGGAGTCCACCGCCACTGCTTGTGGGTTCTGGAGCCCGGGCCCAGCCGGGGCGCCCATGGTAAAGTCATACGAAGGCGGAGTGGCGGCGGGAGAGGAGGCCGCCGCGAGCGACAAGATACCGCCGAGGATCAAGGAGGCTTTGCCCCAAGGGTCGGCAGGGTGCCAAAGGTTGGACAAAGCGGAAAGCAAGGTCGGCTTCAGTTTCATAGCTTTCGATCAGGCAATAACGAACTGGGTTCTTCATACATTAGTGCGAAATCCCGGGCCGGATCCTATCAGCGAAACGCCGGAATGTTGCCGGGCCGACCGACCGGAGTCGGGCTGGTGCTTTCTAAATACTCGATCGCTTGAGCTTCGCAGGTCAGCGGCTACTTTTTCTGAGATTCCTGCGGCAACTCGAAGCCTTCCCGCTCGGCCACGTCGGCCCAGGCATTGGGGAAAATGGAGCGGAAGGCCCGGGGGAATGCGAAGGAGCGATCACGGATGGTGTAGAAATCCGTGGCCGAACGGTCGTTTCTCATGGTGGTCACCCGGGCTTTTAATTGAGTTTCGTCTCCCGTGATGGACCGCTTGATCGTGAAGGCAACCGCGGCGCTGGCGGGGTCGTAAATACCGACGGTTTCGCGCATCCAGATTTGCAGGGATGGCAGTATCATCCCGCTTCGCTCCTCCCCCAACGCCTGGCTGACGACTCTGACGAGGGCGTTGCTGATGGTGCGCCCGATCACCGTGTTCGTCGGCAGGGCATACTGGGCCAGCAGGTCGTCGCCCGGTTCGAAGCGTTGGACGTTCGCCAGCACCCAATCCCGGAAATCCGTCCTCACCCGCTCGATGGCTGTTTCCACCTGGCTGCGTTCGTCGGGCGTCATGGCGAGGACGGTCGCGGCCACGTCGGTCAGCTTGCCCTTGGACATCGCCTCGATGCGGATGTCGCGCACGGCCTGCTTGCTGACCACGATGTAGTCCGGGGAGAACCGCCAGTGGAAACCCAGTTCCGCGCGCACCTGGTCCCGCAGCTCCCGGGGCAGGCGGTCGGCGCGGTTGGTCTGAAGTGCGGACCACAGCGGGGAATCGGCCGCCGGCGGGAATGATCGCAAGGATTGTTGCAGGTCGCGGACGCGTTCTGTGACGGCGGCCAGGTCCGTCTGCGCTGAGACCACGATCTGCGAATGAGCCAGCCAGTCTTCGCGAAGCATTCTTGCCTCCTGCTCCAGCCGGGTCGCCGAGTGCCGCACGGTGTGAAAGACGCCCGCGCCCGCGCTCAACGTAATCAATGCCAGGACCAGCTTGTTCATGGGGTCTCCTTCTTTGCAAACTGGGCCGCCGCCAGTTCCCGCAGCCACGCCGCCGCGCGCAGGCGCAAGCCATCGGAAAGATAAACCGCAAAATCCTCCCCGCCTCTGGTTCCCCCGGGATGCCCCTCCGGCAGGAAGATGGACAAAGTTCCGTTTTGGAAGGCGGATCCGCCGTTGCCGTTGCCGTTGGCGTGCCATAACGGCGTGCCTTGGGCGTCGGTGCCGACGATGATCGTCAGATCTTCACTGGCGCCCCCGGACTTCAGGTTCAGGGTGTTCCGCAGGTTCAAGGTCGAAAACACGCCGGCCCGAGATTCCTTCAAGAAGGCCTCCATCTGGGGCCAGCGCTCCTCGCCGAGGGCCTTGCGCAATGCGCCCAGAAGCCGGTCCGACCGTTTTTTCACCACGTTATCCGGCACCCTGGCTTCGAAGCATCTCGCAGCCAGGACGCGACCGCCCGGCCAGGGACCGCCGGTCATGGGCTTGTCGGTCTCGGTCACGCTCGTCGCCTTCGTCGCTTCGACCTCGGCAAAGTGGCGCTGGAGCAGGGCTTCCACCGCCTGATGTTCGGCCGAGGTAAGGCCCATGAACTCGCGCGCAAACGGTTCGACCTCGCCCGGCGCCGCGAACGGCAGGGCGTGACTCCACTCACTGACCTGCGGAAGAATGGCCTTCGGAAGGCGCACAAAGGCCGACTCGTCCGACCAGCGATAATCAGGGGCGCTGACCTGGGCGTGAACATTCTGCTTCCAGTTCGCGAAGGCTTGCGCGGCGGCGGCGGCGCGGGCCGCGGTTTCATTCGCCTGCGCGACGGATTGTTCCAGCCTCGCAGCCTCCGCCCGCAATCTTTCCAGCTCCGCTTGCCGGTTGGCTGCGTCGGTCCGCCCGACAACCAGTTGCCTCTGCAACTGCTTTACTTCCTCCCCCGCGGCATGGCGCTCCTTCAACTGCGACCCCACCGGCACGGTGGCCAGGGCCACGCACACCGCAGCGGTTTGCGGTCGCGTCAAACTGGCCAGTCGCGCCAGCAAAGCACCCAACCCCACGAGGGCGGGCAGCGTGACTTTCAGCGCGACGCCCACCACCGTGTTAACCATCGCCGCTGAAGCGGTGGTGGTGGTGTGTTGCAGCGCTGCGGTCGCCGCCGCCACCGAGGCGGTCTTGAAGCCGCGCCGCTTGAAGAACTCCGTCAGCTTCTCCAGCGCGCTTTGCACGCGCATCCGCGCGGCGTCTTCACTCACGCCCGCGGCGGCACCTACCTCGCGCAACGATTGGCTTTCATAGAAGCGCAACAGCAGCGCCGTGCGGTCCTTCTCACGGAGGGAAAGCAGCGCCTCGTCCAGCAGCGGCACGAGCGCGTGGAACGCGGGTTGATTCTCGGGAGTGTTCATGGTCGTGCCCAGTTCGGCGGCCGTTTCTTCACGGCGACGCCGCCCCAATTCGCCGCGCAGCCAGGCTTTGGATTCGAGCAACGCCGCCTTGTGCAGCCACGCCGGCAGGGAATCATCGGGAGCGAAGCGCCACGCCTTGCGCGCCAGCGCCGCAAAAACATTCTGCGCGACCTCCTGCGCCGCGCCCGCGTCCTCGACCTTGCGCAGCACCGTGGCAAAGACCAGGTCCAAATGCCGCCGCACCACGTCCGCAAAGGCCGCTTGCTCGCCCTCGCGCGTGAAGCGCTGGAGCAGTTCAAAATCCTGTCGCCGTTCGTTCATCTCTACCCATAGGCTGCGGCTGGAACCGGAAACCGAAAATCTTTTTTCAAAACAACGAGCCCACCCGGTCTGGAGGATTTGGACTGCGGTGGCAGAGCGGAGTGGCGACACCGCTTTTTGGTCGCAAGTGGTGGTGCCCAAGCGGCGTGGCGCTTCACTTCCCGCCGCATTCCAAAAAGCGTTTGGTTACAACTTTGGTGCGCCATGCCCCTGCGTTAAGATCTGGAGCCTCATCACTTCCTGGGTTGCTCAAGCGTTTGGCGTGCCTCAGAAATTCTCTTTAAGACTTCAGGCTTTCCGGCGGCCAACTGTTCGGCCTCATTGAGGGACGAACGGGTGTTCTCTTTGATGAGACGTTCGAGGTACTCGGGCACCCTGACTTTGGCAAAAGGGGAGATGGTGCGCGTGGCGCGGTCAGCCAGCAGCCAGCGCCCCCAGACGACCCAATCGTCGTCCGGCAGCACGTCCAATTTCTGCCGAATCACGTTTAGCTTTTCCGTGCGGTTCAGCCGCGTGGTCTCCAGCGTGCCCTGCTTATTGACGACCTTTCCGGAAATCACCTCGGCCAATTGTGGCAGCCAGCCGGGAGCATTGATCGCTGCCGGTGCGAGGTCCCAAAGGTAGGCGCTTCTTCCACTTTGGGAGGTGACGATTCGTCTTCCGTCTGGACTCGCCAGCAACTCGAAGTTCGCGGTGTCGGCCCGGCCACCCGTGCTCAACAGGTCGGTCACTGGTTGGGCAGTCTGCGCATCCCACACCCGGGCCTTACCTCCCACCGCCGTGATGATGCGCTTCCCATCCGGCGTGAACCGCGCAGAATCAACCCCGGGAGCGCCCACCGCCAGTTGCTCGAGCACGAGTTCCCCTGTTTGGGCGTCCCAGACGCGCGCATGCGCAGGGAGCCGTTCGCCTCGCCTTTGGTTGGAAACCGTGAAGATGCGTTTCCGGTCGGGGCTGAACGCGGCCGAGCTCAAGCCGCTGGTATAGAGACTGGCATTGGTCGAGGGCGGGTCATAGACCATTCGGCTGGTCAGCGGTCGACCGGTGAGCGCGTCCCAGACACGGACCATGCCGTTACCAGGAGTCAAAATCCGCTCCCCATCGGGACTGGATGGTAACACCATATCCTTCCAGGTCTCATCGAGAGTGACCGGCTCGTTCAACGGCTGGCCGGTTTGCGCATTCCACAGGCGGGCCGTAGCTGGACTCTCGCCCCCCGAGGAAAGCGTGAGCACGCGCTTTCCATCGATACTGAACTCGGCCAGGGTCAAGGCATCACCATGCTTTAGCGGACCGGTTATGGGCTGGCCAGTCTGCGCATCCCACACGCGGGAGGTCTGGTCGGCCGAAGCCGTGACAATCCGCCTGCCGTCGGGACTGAATCGCGCCGAGAAAATCATACTGTCGTGTTTCATCGGTTCGCCTTGAGGTTGCCCCGTCCGCGCATCCCAAACGCGGGCCGTGTCATCGGCGGTGACGATCCGCAAGCCATCGGGACTGAACCCGACAGCGTTTACCCTGTTGCGGTTCGTCACATCTGCCAACCGCTCCCCGGTTTGAGCCTCCCACACGCATACCCTGTTGCTCCCCGCTGGCATCACGATCCGGCGCCCGTCAGGACTGAACTCCGTTCGAGGAAAGTCCCTTCCCGACCAATAACCATCCCTCCCGATGGGCGAGCGAAGGGGCCGCGCTGGTTCGGTTTGGGCGTCCCAAATCCGAATCGTTAGGTTGCAGACCGTAACGACGCGCTGGCCGTTGGGACTGAACTTGGCAAACGACACTTCAGCGTCGTGCGGCATCGGCTCGGTGAGCGATTGGCCGGTCTGCGGGTCCAGCACGCGCACTAGGCGGTTGGCGACCGCAAGTCTCCGCAGTCCGTCCGGGCTGAGTTGCGCTGCGTCCGCGCGGTTGGTGCGGCTCACCGGTTCGCCTACCAGCTGGCCGGTCGCAACATCCCACTCCACCAGCTGGTGGTTTCTCAGGTGGGTTTCGATCCGTTTCCCATCCACGCTGAACTCCGCCGTCACGATTCCGTTGGTGTGTTGCCATGGCCCGCCCGCCAGCCTTCCGCTTCCCACCTCCCATACCCGCACCCGCCGGTCCCGGGATACCGTCAACACCCGGTCGCCAGCCTGGCTGAACTGCACCGCTAACACTCGCCGGTTTAGGGCTGTCGGCGAAGTCGGCATGGGCGGAACCGCCACTTGGCCTGCTCGCACTTCAGGTTCGTCCTCCCGGTCGCTCAAAGGTCCGGTCAACGGCTGTCCAGTTTGCGCGTCCCACACGCGGACCAAGTCGCCCCACGCGGTGACGATCCTCCGCGCATCCGCACTGAAGCGCGCTGCGGTCACGCTTGTTGGGTGCTTCAGCGGTTCACCCTGCGGTTGTCCCGTTCGCGCATCCCACACCTGCACGTCACCGTTCACGGCGGCGCTCACCAGCCGCATTCCATCAGAACTGAAATCGACCGCGTTCAGCGCACTGCTGTTGGTCATCACCACCGTCGGCAACAGCCACGTCCGATACATCAACAACGTCGCCAGCCGTGTTAGCGCCGCGTCGTTCGCCGGATCGGCCGACAGGCTGCGCACCAAATACGCCACTGCATCCGTCGCGTTGTCCTCGGCCACCAGACGCACCGCCTGCAGGAAGTCCGAAGTGGACAGTGCGTTTCTGGCTGCCTGCGCCGCCGCCCTTTTCTCCGCTTCGCCCGCGGCGGCCTGCCTGGCCTTTTCGGCCTCCACCAAGGCGGTCTGTCGGGCCTGTTCCGCACCGGCCTGCGCCGCCCGTTCGGCCCGCTCGGCCTGTTGCGCCCGCCGTGCCTGCCAACCGGTCAACGTGATCCCCACGGTCAGTAACAGGAACATGACAGCCGCCATGACCAGTCCCACCGGGTGCCGGCGTACGAACTTCTGCATGCGATACCCGGCGCTGGGAGGCCGGGCAGTGACGGGTTCATCGTTGAGGTGTCGGGCCAGGTCCGCCGCCAGACCGTTGGCGGTTTCGTATCGGCGCGCCCGGTCCTTCTCCAGACACTTCATCACGATCCAATCCAAATCACCCTGCACCTCCCGTAGCAGCCGGCGTGAGGAGGCTCGGCTGCCTCCCTCTCCTCCATCCGATGGAGGAGAGGGCTTGGGAGAAGAGGTGACTTGGGGATCAACGGTCGTTCCATCGGTGACCCCTCTCCCCCCTCCCTCTCCCCGCGAGGAACGAGCGGGGAGAGGGAGCTTGCCCGCGTGCGTTCGCTCGAGTTCCTGGGCTTGGGCCAGTCGCGTGCTGGGTTTGACCGGCTCGGCTTCGCAAATGGTCCGCCGCATCGCATCCAATCCGGCGACCAGCAGTTCCTTGGTGTCAAACGGCGTCACGCCGGTGAGCAATTCGTAGAGCAGCACACCCAAACTGTAAATGTCGCTGCGGGTATCAATGTCCACGCTCGTCATCACGGCCTGTTCGGGACTCATGTAGGTCGGCGTGCCGAGGAATTGCTCGAATGCCGTGAATAAAGTCTTGTCGGTCAACGGCTGGCCGGTCGTGGCTTTGGCGATCCCGAAGTCAATCACTTTGGGCACGGCTTTGCCGTCGTTCACCGTCACCAGAATGTTCGACGGTTTGAGGTCCCGGTGAATGATGCCTTTCTGGTGGGCGTGCTGCACGGCCGAGCAGACCTGGATGAACAATTCCAGCCGCTGCCGCATCGGCAATTGCTGCTCGTCGCAGAACTCCGTGATCTTCACTCCACGCACCAGTTCCATGACGAAGTAGGGTCGACCGGCGGATAATGTAGTGGCGGGCGCCTCGCCTGCCGTAGAGGGCGGCATTTGGCCGCCCGGATTGACTTGCGAATCGTGGAAGGTTTCCGATTTCGCTTCGCGCCCGAGGCTGTCCAAGCCCTGTCCGCCGGGCTGAAAGCCCAATTCTACGGCAGGCAAGCTGCCCGCCGCTACGGGCGCACCGGTGACTCCCGCATCAAGAATCCTGGCGATGTTCGGATGGTCCATCAGCGCCAATGCCTGCCGCTCGGCCTCGAACCGGGCAATGACCTGCTTCGTGTCCATGCCGAGCTTGATGACCTTGAGCGCCACGCGCCGCCGAACCGGCTCCTCTTGTTCCGCCATGTAAACCACGCCACAGCCGCCCTCGCCGATTTGTTGAAGCAGTTTGTAGCGGCCGATGCGGTCGCCGGGTTTTTCGGTCGGTGGAGGGGAAATGCGCACCGTCCGTTCGGGAGTGGCCGGTTGATTCAGGAAACCGCCGGCGCGTTCGAAGGCCCCGAGCAAAGCTTCCACGCGGCGGCGCAGGTCAGTGTCGCCGACACAGGTCTGGTCCAGATACGCGGCGCGTTGGTCGGCGGGTAATTGCAGCGCGGCCTCGAAGACCGCTTCCTCACGTTGTTCGGGTTGGCTCATGGCGGTGAAAGCATCAGTTCACCAGTAGTGCGAAATCGCGGGGCGGATTCTATCAAGGAAATGAAATGTCCCCTCACCATGAACCGGAGCGCGACTGTGCTGAAAGCCAGTCGCAGCACACGCGAACCTGCTGCGGCTGGTCTTCGCCACAGTCCGCGCTCCGGTTCCGGGGTTCAAAGCGCGAACTTTGTTTCGGAGAATTCTCACCCCGTCCCTTTCTCCATCCAATTGGAGAGGGTGGTTCGAAACCGGGTGAGGGGCCGCTTTCAAGTCACTTTTCTCGTTCGCGCTCGATTTCCGCGAAGAGCCAGGCGCGGCTGAACTTCCACCAGCGATCGGCGGTCGGGACGGAAATCCCCAGCACCTCGGCCGCTTCTTCCGTCGTGAGGCCGACGAAATAGCGCAGCTTGACCAGTTCGGCTTTTTGTTTATCGCGCGCGGCAAACTTTTCCAGCGCTTCGTCCACGGCCAGCAACTCGTCCTCCTTCGCCGCGGCGGCAACTTCGAGTTCGTGGATGTCGAGTCGGGCCTGCCCGCCGCCGTGACGGGCGGCGCCTTTGCGTCGGGCGTTCTCGATCAGGATGCGGCGCATCGCCTCGGCCGCCGCACCAAAGAAGTGCGCACGGCCGTTCCACGGTTGGTTTTGGTTGCCGACCAATCGCAGCCAGGCTTCGTGGACGAGCGCGGTGGGTTGGAGGGTTTGGCCCGCGGCTTCATTGGCCATCCGGCTGGCGGCCAGCCCGCGCAACTCCTGGTAAACCAGCGGGAGCAATTGCGCGGCCGCCGTGGGATCGCCTGCTTGAACCGCGGTAAGAATGTGTGTGACATCGCTCATGTCTCGGGAGTAATGACCCGACTTTTTCACATCATGTAGATTTTGAAAAGCAGGAAACAGCGAAGCCGTCAGCGGCCCCTTGTTAGATCGCTCATGTTAATGTCCCTGTGAGCTGTGTTACTGCATCAAGCGGCTGCGGTAGTAAGCCGCGTTCGGTGGAGGGTTGGTGTCAATCACATCAAGGAATCCCGCAGGCGGCATGGGCACCGTGAGACCGACGGCAGGCCACCCACCGTTTGCACCGGTAATGTCGGATGCCCTTTCCAAGCGATAAATGAGGCCGGGCAAGCCGGTGTGACGGATTCGCACGTGCCCGTTGGTCAGGATTTCGAACTCACTAATCCTGAACGGGGGCAACCCTGGGTTCATGCCGGCATACTTGATCGTCGCAAAATCATTGCGAGTGCCGAAGCCGACGGAACCTCCCGTCACGAGGACGTCCCCGTTGGCGTCCACCGTGATGGCCACGGCACCGTCAGTACCCTCAGCCGGGCCATTGTAACGGTTGGTCCACAAGGGAACACCAGCACTTGAATAGGCAATCGTTGCGTAATCGAATCCGGTGTCGGTGGATCTTCCGGTCACAAAGACGTTACCCACTGAATCCAAGGCAACCCGACTGGCTTCATCAGTTCCCGGGCCTTTGTAGCGATTGGTCCACAACGGCACGCCCGCAGCGGAATACTTGATGGTCGCGTAATCGTTTCCACTGCTAAAGGAAGTCCCCGTTACAATGACCCCACCGTTGCCATCCACGGCCACCGAGGTGGCCTGCTCTGCCCCGGCCCCCGAGGCATTGTAACGGTTGGTCCACAGCGGCACGCCCGCGCTGGAGTACTTGATCGTCGCGTAATCGGTACCGCTGACAATTCCGAGTGAGGTTCCCGTCACAATGATGTCACCATTGCCGTCCATGGCCACGGCCACAGCTTGGTCCAGGCCGTTGGCCGGCCCGTTGTAACGATTGGTCCACAACGGCACTCCCGCAGCGGAATACTTGATGGTCGCGTAATCGTCGAAACTGCTCACGCTGCGCGAACGTCCGGTCACGATGACATCGCCGTTGCCGTCCACGGTCACGGCGCCGGCCTGATCTGTGGAGTTCGCCGGGCCATTGTAACGGTTGGTCCACAACGGCACACCCCCGTTCGAGTATGCAATCGTGGCGTAATCCTGACTGCTGAGGCCTTGCGAATAACCGGTCACGAAGATGTTGCCGGCCTGGTCCATCGCGACCGCCGTGGCGTTGTCAGAACTGTTCGCCGGTCCATTGTAACGATTCGTCCAGAGTGGGACGCCCGCGCTCGAATACTTGACGGTCGCATAATCGTAACTGCTGCTGACGTCAGCGGATGTTCCGGTCACGAAGACGTTGCCACTGGCATCCACCGCCAAGCTCGTTGCCTGATCGATGTCATTACCCGCTCCGCCATAACGATTGGTCCACAACGGCACGCCCATGCTGGAATACTTGATCGTGGCGTAATCCTGGTTGTAACCCGTGGCACCGATGGTGCCGGTCACATAGACGTTGCCGTCGAGGTCCGACGCCACCGCAATGGCGGAACTGGTGTCATTCTCCAGCCAATTGCAAAGGTTCGTCCACGATGCGACTCCCGTGTTCGAATAAGCCACTGTCGCGAAGTCACCGTCGCTGGCTCCTGTCACGAAGACATTGCCGTTGGCGTCCAGTGCCAGGTCGTTAATCTGAACCGCGCTCAGGCCTGCGTATTGTCTGGTCCAAAGCGGCGTGCCGGTGCTCGAGTACTTGATCGTCACGGAGTCCCATGTGCCCTGCGAATACCCGGTCACGAATACATTCCCGCTGTTGTCGGTCGCCAGGCCGGTGAGAATATCAAAATCGTTCGCGGGTCCGTTATAGCGATTGGTCCACAATGGCACTCCAGTGTTCGAATACTTCACCGTGGCGTAGTCCGAAGTGCCGTTGCTTCCATTTGAGTTGCCGGCGACGATGACGTTCCCGTTCCCATCTACCGTGACCGCCGTAGCTCCGTCACTGCCGCTGGCCGGGCCGTCATAGCGGTTGGTCCACAACGGCACGCCCGAGCTTGTGTATGCAATCGTGATGAAATCGAAATTATCGCCGGTGACCACCGCCCCGCCTGTGACGAAAACATTACCGGTCGTATCCACTGCTACGGCGCGGGCCTGATCATCGGCCTGCCCGGCGCCGCCGTAGTAATTCGTCCATAACGGGACACCCGCGCTGGAATACTTGATGGTTGCGTAGTCGATGATCAACCCTCCGCGATCTGACGATCCCGTCACGATCACATTCCCGTTGGGGTCAACCGCCACGGCGCTGACCCAGTCGCTCCCATCCCCCGGTCCGCTGAAGCGATTCGTCCAAAGCGGTAAGCCCATACTGGAATACTTGATCGTCGCCCAATCGTAACCCATCCCATAGGAATAGCCGGTCACCACGATGTCACCAGGGGCATCCACCGCCACGCCAGTCGGTCGGTCATCGCCAGTCATTCCGTTGTCATGGCGATAACGATTGGTCCACAATGGCATACCCATTCCTGAATACTTGATGATCTCATACTTGGAGGCGCCACCCGTGACGATGACGTTTCCTGCTCCGTCCACAGCGATGCCGTTAGCCTCAGTGGAACCTTCCGGGTTTTCATATCGATTTGTCCACAAAGGGACGCCCGTGTTTGAATACGCGAGGGTGAGGAAGCCGATGGAATCGGCGCCGGCATACCCAGTGACAAAGATGTTGCCGCTGGTGTCCACAGCTACAGCCCGCGCGTGGTCGGCACCGCTTCGCCCTAACGGCGCCACGAATCGGTTGGTCCACAAGGGAGTGCCTGGCTGGGCGCTGGCGGCGGGTGGAGCGAGCAGGCCGAGCAGGAGAACTACGACGAGGAAGCAGCCGGCGCAGGGCCGCGCCGCTTGCGTGTGGTTTTGAAACAGGCTTTTCATGGTCTGATTTGGGTGGATCTGGGCATTCACACAGTAATGCGAAATTTCGGGACGGACCTTATCAGCGAATTGCTGAAATGATTTGGGAAGGACTATCCACGATACTCGCGGTGACTGCTTACTGGACCACCAAGTCGTCCAGATAGAATGCGGTGCTCGAGCTGGATGGCATTTCCGCGTACAAAACCAGCTCAATGATTGAGCCCGAATATTTGAGGAGGTACTGCCCAGACAGCTGCGTCCAACTGCTCGCGGATACCGAACCGGATGCGATCGCGGAGTAAGTCGTTCCGCTCTCATCGACCTTTTTAATGGTCAATTGCATGGTCTGATCTGGCCCGCTAACCAGCCGCAACCACGCGGAAACCAGGTAAACCTCATTTGTCTGGAGGACTCCTGCGAAAACTTGAGCGATGCCCATCCACGTGTCCGTGCGGTTTGTCACCAGGGCGGCGTAGCTGCCCGAATGCACCTGAGTAGTCTGGACCGAGATGCTCGTAGGCGAGCCGAAACCGAACCATCCGATGGTGTCGCCAGTCTCAAAACCCGGATTAGTGGCAAGGGGCTGCGCGAGCGATCGGAGACGATAAAACTTTTTGGGCCGGCTGGTGGCGTCGTCGTCGGTGAACTCGAACTGCCCCGGCGCGGTTTCGGTGGGCAGCCCGAGCACGTCCCAATCAACCAGATTGGTGGAGGTCAGCACGGTGTAGCGACCATTGGCTGCACCTTCAAATTGAAGGTGAAATTCCCCGGTCGAAGGTATCACGAAACCGCTCAACACGGGTGGCGGCACGGGATCCGGTTCAACCCGGACGTAGATGCCACCACCGTTCACCGCTGCCACGAGTTTGCGTCCGTTCGCCGAAGCGGCAAGGGCGGACCAGGCCGAGACGGGCGCGCCCGAATTCTGCCAGGTAACGCCGGAGTTGGTCGAGATGTGGATGTTGCCGAAGACCCCATTGATGTAGGCCGAGGCGACCACGAGAACCGTTCCATCTGCGGACGAGGCGACGGCGGCGTAGTTTTCGGAGGGAGCGCCGGCATGCGCCCAGTTCGTGCCCGAATTGATTGAGCGGTACACTGGTCCGTCGGGCGGGTTGTTGCCCGCAATGATCCATTGGCTCCCGTCGGCCGAGGAAGCAGCCGTGATCCAGGAGGCGGCCGGCACACTGGCTTGAGTCCAAGTCGCTCCGGAGTTTGCAGACTTGAAGACGGGGCCGGTGGGAAATTCATTCGCGGTCGCGACGAGTTTCGTTCCATCGGCCGAGGAAGCCACGGAGGTCCAGCCATGACCGGAGATGCCCGCGGGCGTCCAGTCCACTCCGGAGTTGGTGGAAACAAAAACCGGCCCGGCGGGATAATCGTCGGCCACCAGGACCAGTTTGGTGCCATCCGAAGATGAGGCCACGCCCTTCCACCCGTGATTCGAGATTCCGGCCGGGAACCACGAGGCGCCGGAGTTGGTCGAAAGATAAACCGGCCCTGCCGGCGAATCGTAGCCGGCGACGATCAACTTGGTGCCATCCGCCGAGGCGGCGACACAACTCCACGCGCCCGGAGGCAGAGTGGCCGGCGTCCAGTTTGTGCCGGAATTGGTGGAGAGATAAACCGCGCCGGTGGGCGGATCGTTGGCGACGGCCACGAGCTTGCTGCCATCCGCCGATGAGGCGAGCGCCGTCCAACTCAAATTGGGAGCGCTGGTCGGCGTCCAGGGCTGGGCGATCGCCATAGGTAGCGCGGTTGACAGGCCGACAATAACTGCCGCGATTACGGACAGCCTTGTGTGTAAGATTTGAGATCTTGATTCGCATCGAAATCGTTGTTCTGGCAGGGCCGGCTGGTGATTGGATGCTTTCATTTGAATGGTGGTTGTTTTCATGGTTTTGCGATGGTTGAGTCGAACTCCGCCAGTTGCTGTTTGAATTCGGCGGCTTGGGCGGCGTGGCCGGTGCCGGGCGCAAATTCATCCCAAGCCACATGGAGTCGGGTCAACCGTTCCAGCCCATCGCGCAGATACCTCGGCGGCGTCGAAGCGCCCTGACGCATCAAATCCTGACCCGAAACGAGAAGCTTTTCGGCAGCGGCGAATTGTCCCTGTCGTGCGGCGGCATCAAGAGCCGGATCCGTGACGGCGACGGCCAGGATCGCAGAAGCCAGACGGCTGCGAATATCGCCCACCATGCCGGCGCTCGCGGTGGGTTGGGTTTCACCGGTGGCCAAATTGTCCCGGAGGAGACGCTCGGCTTCCCGGGCGCGGGCGGTGATCCCGGGTTTTACATTGCGCACGTCGGCCGCCGGTGGACGTTCCGCCCATGCCCAATCCGCCAACATTCGTCCCAAGCCGATCGAAGTAACGAACACTTCGTAGTGATCCGTTCCCAGGCGCGCCTGCCGGTTCGTCAGAGCCTCGCGATAATGAGGCTCGGCTTCGACAAACTTGCCCTGGCCGGCCAGCACGCGCCCCAGACCTTCGTGGAACGCCGCCGTGTCGGGGTGGTCTTTGCCGGAAATTTTCCGCCGGGCGGCGAGGGCATCGCGATAGAATTGCTCCGCGTCAGCGAGCCGGCGTTGATCTTCGGCGACCAGGCCAAGGGTGCGGTGCGCACTGATCGTGTACGGGTGATCGGGACCGACAAGTTTGAGGGTCGTGCGCAGCGCTTCGCGCAAAAGCGACTCGGCCTCCGGGAGTTGACCCTGCTGGCGGCGCACGCGGGCGAGCGAGTAGAGTGAACGCACCGTGTCGGGGCTTTCGTCGCCGAGCCGTCTGCGCCGCATCTCCAGCGCCTCGCGTTGCATGGCCTCGGCCTCGGCCAAGCGGCCCTGGCCTTCCAGCACTTCGCCGAGTCCCGACAGGACGAACGGGCTGAAACGATTCTCCTGACCCAGCCGTTCGCGCAGCAGGGTCAATGCTTCCCGGTAAGCGGTTTCCGCTTCGATCAGTTTTTCCTGGCGGTTCAGGATGCCGGCCAGTTCATATAGACCTTTGGCAATGTCCGGATGTCCGGGCGCGAGCAGTTTGCGCCGCAGCGCGAGCGATTCATGGGCAGCGGCCTCCGCTTCATCTAATTTTCTGCCCTCGCTCAGGACATAACCCAGGTTCGCCAGGGCCCCGGCGACTTCCGGGTGATCGTTGCCGTGCCGTTTGCGGAACCGGTCCAAGGCGGACCGCGCCAACGCCTCGGCCTCAGCCGGCTTGCCGTTCAACTGGACGATGGCCGCGAGATTCTGCTCACACAATGCGGCCCGCGCATGATCCTCGCCGTGCAACTTGCGGATGACCTCTAGGCCTTCGCGTTGGAGGGCTTCGGATTCCGGCAATCTGCCCAGTTCGCGGAGCACGCCGGCCAGATTGTTGAGCGCGGCGGCGGTCTCTTCGTCAAGGTTGCCCCGCAACTTGCGGAACTGGCCCAGCGCTTCACGAAAGAGTTTCTCCGCTTCGTCGAACCGGCCTTCGTCCCGCAGCACGAGCGCCAGGTTGTTCTTCGCTTCGGCCAACCGGGCGTCATTCGCCCCAAACACCTGGTGGCCCAGCTCGAGCGCGCGACGCTGCATCGTTTCCGCCTTCGCGTTCTCACCCAATGCCCGGTAAACTTCACCCAACGTGTTGCGCAATTCCGCTTCGACCTCGGGTTGATCCTTTAAGTCCTGTCCCACGCTCTCCGCGGTTTCGTCCACAATTTCGAGCAGCAACTTCGTGTCGCGGCCCAAGGCGACGGACGGGCCGACGCCGTTCAGCATCTTTTTCAAGAATCCCGCCACCTCCCTGCTCTTCTGCTCGGAGGCAACGGCGCGGCGATAGGCGCGCGATTTCTCGATGGATTGCCAGAGCGAAACGCCCAGCCCGATGACCAATGCAGTCAGGACTGCGCCCGCGGCCGTGAAGGCCAGCTGGTTGCGGCGGACGAGCTTTCGGAACCGATACGTGGCACTCGGCGGCCGGGCGACTACGGGCTCATTGGCGAGCTGCCGGCGCAGGTCCGCCGCCAGCCCGTTGGCGGTTTCGTATCGGCGCGCCCGGTCCTTCTCCAGACACTTCATCACGATCCAATCCAAGTCGCCGCGGACCAGATGGATGAGTTTAGGCGGTTCGATGTGCCGTCGTTTTGCGGTCGTCGTGAGTTCAGCTTCGACCATCGTGCTCAAACGGGTTGAGGGGCGCGCCGGCTCTTTCTCGCAGATGGTGCGGCGCATTTCGATCAAGCCGATCTGGAGAAGTTCCTTGGAATCGAACGGTGTCTTGCCGGTGAGCAATTCGTAGAGCAGCACACCCAAACTGTAAATGTCGCTGCGGGTATCAATGTCCACGCTCGTCATCACGGCCTGTTCGGGACTCATGTAGGTCGGCGTGCCGAGGAATTGCTCGAATGCCGTGAATAAAGTCTTGTCGGTCAACGGCTGGCCGGTCGTGGCTTTGGCGATCCCGAAGTCAATCACTTTGGGCACGGCTTTGCCGTCGTTCACCGTCACCAGAATGTTCGACGGTTTGAGGTCCCGGTGAATGATGCCTTTCTGGTGGGCGTGCTGCACGGCCGAGCAGACCTGGATGAACAATTCCAGCCGCTGCCGCATCGGCAATTGCTGCTCGTCGCAGAACTCCGTGATCTTCACTCCACGCACCAGTTCCATGACGAAGTAGGGTCGACCGGCGGATAATGTAGTGGCGGGCGCCTCGCCTGCCGTAGAGGGCGGCATTTGGCCGCCCGGATTGACTTGCGAATCGTGGAAGGTTTCCGATTTCGCTTCGCGCCCGAGGCTGTCCAAGCCCTGTCCGCCGGGCTGAAAGCCCAATTCTACGGCAGGCAAGCTGCCCGCCGCTACGGGCGCACCGGTGACTCCCGCATCAAGAATCCTGGCGATGTTCGGATGGTCCATCAGCGCCAATGCCTGCCGCTCGGCCTCGAACCGGGCAATGACCTGCTTCGTGTCCATGCCGAGCTTGATGACCTTGAGCGCCACGCGCCGCCGAACCGGCTCCTCTTGTTCCGCCATGTAAACCACGCCACAGCCGCCCTCGCCGATTTGTTGAAGCAGTTTGTAGCGGCCGATGCGGTCGCCGGGTTTTTCGGTCGGTGGAGGGGAAATGCGCACCGTCCGTTCGGGAGTGGCCGGTTGATTCAGGAAACCGCCGGCGCGTTCGAAGGCCCCGAGCAAAGCTTCCACGCGGCGGCGCAGGTCAGTGTCGCCGACACAGGTCTGGTCCAGATACGCGGCGCGTTGGTCGGCGGGTAATTGCAGCGCGGCCTCGAAGACCGCTTCCTCACGTTGTTCGGGTTGGCTCATGGCGGTGAAAGCATCAGTTCACCAGTAGTGCGAAATCGCGGGGCGGATTCTATCAAGGAAATGAAATGTCCCCTCACCATGAACCGGAGCGCGACTGTGCTGAAAGCCAGTCGCAGCACACGCGAACCTGCTGCGGCTGGTCTTCGCCACAGTCCGCGCTCCGGTTCCGGGGTTCAAAGCGCGAACTTTGTTTCGGAGAATTCTCACCCCGTCCCTTTCTCCATCCAATTGGAGAGGGTGGTTCGAAACCGGGTGAGGGGCCGCTTTCAAGTCACTTTTCTCGTTCGCGCTCGATTTCCGCGAAGAGCCAGGCGCGGCTGAACTTCCACCAGCGATCGGCGGTCGGGACGGAAATCCCCAGCACCTCGGCCGCTTCTTCCGTCGTGAGGCCGACGAAATAGCGCAGCTTGACCAGTTCGGCTTTTTGTTTATCGCGCGCGGCAAACTTTTCCAGCGCTTCGTCCACGGCCAGCAACTCGTCCTCCTTCGCCGCGGCGGCAACTTCGAGTTCGTGGATGTCGAGTCGGGCCTGCCCGCCGCCGTGACGGGCGGCGCCTTTGCGTCGGGCGTTCTCGATCAGGATGCGGCGCATCGCCTCGGCCGCCGCACCAAAGAAGTGCGCACGGCCGTTCCACGGTTGGTTTTGGTTGCCGACCAATCGCAGCCAGGCTTCGTGGACGAGCGCGGTGGGTTGGAGGGTTTGGCCCGCGGCTTCATTGGCCATCCGGCTGGCGGCCAGCCCGCGCAACTCCTGGTAAACCAGCGGGAGCAATTGCGCGGCCGCCGTGGGATCGCCTGCTTGAACCGCGGTAAGAATGTGTGTGACATCGCTCATGTCTCGGGAGTAATGACCCGACTTTTTCACATCATGTAGATTTTGAAAAGCAGGAAACAGCGAAGCCGTCAGCGGCCCCTTGTTAGATCGCTCATGTTAATGTCCCTGTGAGCTGTGTTACTGCATCAAGCGGCTGCGGTAGTAAGCCGCGTTCGGTGGAGGGTTGGTGTCAATCACATCAAGGAATCCCGCAGGCGGCATGGGCACCGTGAGACCGACGGCAGGCCACCCACCGTTTGCACCGGTAATGTCGGATGCCCTTTCCAAGCGATAAATGAGGCCGGGCAAGCCGGTGTGACGGATTCGCACGTGCCCGTTGGTCAGGATTTCGAACTCACTAATCCTGAACGGGGGCAACCCTGGGTTCATGCCGGCATACTTGATCGTCGCAAAATCATTGCGAGTGCCGAAGCCGACGGAACCTCCCGTCACGAGGACGTCCCCGTTGGCGTCCACCGTGATGGCCACGGCACCGTCAGTACCCTCAGCCGGGCCATTGTAACGGTTGGTCCACAAGGGAACACCAGCACTTGAATAGGCAATCGTTGCGTAATCGAATCCGGTGTCGGTGGATCTTCCGGTCACAAAGACGTTACCCACTGAATCCAAGGCAACCCGACTGGCTTCATCAGTTCCCGGGCCTTTGTAGCGATTGGTCCACAACGGCACGCCCGCAGCGGAATACTTGATGGTCGCGTAATCGTTTCCACTGCTAAAGGAAGTCCCCGTTACAATGACCCCACCGTTGCCATCCACGGCCACCGAGGTGGCCTGCTCTGCCCCGGCCCCCGAGGCATTGTAACGGTTGGTCCACAGCGGCACGCCCGCGCTGGAGTACTTGATCGTCGCGTAATCGGTACCGCTGACAATTCCGAGTGAGGTTCCCGTCACAATGATGTCACCATTGCCGTCCATGGCCACGGCCACAGCTTGGTCCAGGCCGTTGGCCGGCCCGTTGTAACGATTGGTCCACAACGGCACTCCCGCAGCGGAATACTTGATGGTCGCGTAATCGTCGAAACTGCTCACGCTGCGCGAACGTCCGGTCACGATGACATCGCCGTTGCCGTCCACGGTCACGGCGCCGGCCTGATCTGTGGAGTTCGCCGGGCCATTGTAACGGTTGGTCCACAACGGCACACCCCCGTTCGAGTATGCAATCGTGGCGTAATCCTGACTGCTGAGGCCTTGCGAATAACCGGTCACGAAGATGTTGCCGGCCTGGTCCATCGCGACCGCCGTGGCGTTGTCAGAACTGTTCGCCGGTCCATTGTAACGATTCGTCCAGAGTGGGACGCCCGCGCTCGAATACTTGACGGTCGCATAATCGTAACTGCTGCTGACGTCAGCGGATGTTCCGGTCACGAAGACGTTGCCACTGGCATCCACCGCCAAGCTCGTTGCCTGATCGATGTCATTACCCGCTCCGCCATAACGATTGGTCCACAACGGCACGCCCATGCTGGAATACTTGATCGTGGCGTAATCCTGGTTGTAACCCGTGGCACCGATGGTGCCGGTCACATAGACGTTGCCGTCGAGGTCCGACGCCACCGCAATGGCGGAACTGGTGTCATTCTCCAGCCAATTGCAAAGGTTCGTCCACGATGCGACTCCCGTGTTCGAATAAGCCACTGTCGCGAAGTCACCGTCGCTGGCTCCTGTCACGAAGACATTGCCGTTGGCGTCCAGTGCCAGGTCGTTAATCTGAACCGCGCTCAGGCCTGCGTATTGTCTGGTCCAAAGCGGCGTGCCGGTGCTCGAGTACTTGATCGTCACGGAGTCCCATGTGCCCTGCGAATACCCGGTCACGAATACATTCCCGCTGTTGTCGGTCGCCAGGCCGGTGAGAATATCAAAATCGTTCGCGGGTCCGTTATAGCGATTGGTCCACAATGGCACTCCAGTGTTCGAATACTTCACCGTGGCGTAGTCCGAAGTGCCGTTGCTTCCATTTGAGTTGCCGGCGACGATGACGTTCCCGTTCCCATCTACCGTGACCGCCGTAGCTCCGTCACTGCCGCTGGCCGGGCCGTCATAGCGGTTGGTCCACAACGGCACGCCCGAGCTTGTGTATGCAATCGTGATGAAATCGAAATTATCGCCGGTGACCACCGCCCCGCCTGTGACGAAAACATTACCGGTCGTATCCACTGCTACGGCGCGGGCCTGATCATCGGCCTGCCCGGCGCCGCCGTAGTAATTCGTCCATAACGGGACACCCGCGCTGGAATACTTGATGGTTGCGTAGTCGATGATCAACCCTCCGCGATCTGACGATCCCGTCACGATCACATTCCCGTTGGGGTCAACCGCCACGGCGCTGACCCAGTCGCTCCCATCCCCCGGTCCGCTGAAGCGATTCGTCCAAAGCGGTAAGCCCATACTGGAATACTTGATCGTCGCCCAATCGTAACCCATCCCATAGGAATAGCCGGTCACCACGATGTCACCAGGGGCATCCACCGCCACGCCAGTCGGTCGGTCATCGCCAGTCATTCCGTTGTCATGGCGATAACGATTGGTCCACAATGGCATACCCATTCCTGAATACTTGATGATCTCATACTTGGAGGCGCCACCCGTGACGATGACGTTTCCTGCTCCGTCCACAGCGATGCCGTTAGCCTCAGTGGAACCTTCCGGGTTTTCATATCGATTTGTCCACAAAGGGACGCCCGTGTTTGAATACGCGAGGGTGAGGAAGCCGATGGAATCGGCGCCGGCATACCCAGTGACAAAGATGTTGCCGCTGGTGTCCACAGCTACAGCCCGCGCGTGGTCGGCACCGCTTCGCCCTAACGGCGCCACGAATCGGTTGGTCCACAAGGGAGTGCCTGGCTGGGCGCTGGCGGCGGGTGGAGCGAGCAGGCCGAGCAGGAGAACTACGACGAGGAAGCAGCCGGCGCAGGGCCGCGCCGCTTGCGTGTGGTTTTGAAACAGGCTTTTCATGGTCTGATTTGGGTGGATCTGGGCATTCACACAGTAATGCGAAATTTCGGGACGGACCTTATCAGCGAATTGCTGAAATGATTTGGGAAGGACTATCCACGATACTCGCGGTGACTGCTTACTGGACCACCAAGTCGTCCAGATAGAATGCGGTGCTCGAGCTGGATGGCATTTCCGCGTACAAAACCAGCTCAATGATTGAGCCCGAATATTTGAGGAGGTACTGCCCAGACAGCTGCGTCCAACTGCTCGCGGATACCGAACCGGATGCGATCGCGGAGTAAGTCGTTCCGCTCTCATCGACCTTTTTAATGGTCAATTGCATGGTCTGATCTGGCCCGCTAACCAGCCGCAACCACGCGGAAACCAGGTAAACCTCATTTGTCTGGAGGACTCCTGCGAAAACTTGAGCGATGCCCATCCACGTGTCCGTGCGGTTTGTCACCAGGGCGGCGTAGCTGCCCGAATGCACCTGAGTAGTCTGGACCGAGATGCTCGTAGGCGAGCCGAAACCGAACCATCCGATGGTGTCGCCAGTCTCAAAACCCGGATTAGTGGCAAGGGGCTGCGCGAGCGATCGGAGACGATAAAACTTTTTGGGCCGGCTGGTGGCGTCGTCGTCGGTGAACTCGAACTGCCCCGGCGCGGTTTCGGTGGGCAGCCCGAGCACGTCCCAATCAACCAGATTGGTGGAGGTCAGCACGGTGTAGCGACCATTGGCTGCACCTTCAAATTGAAGGTGAAATTCCCCGGTCGAAGGTATCACGAAACCGCTCAACACGGGTGGCGGCACGGGATCCGGTTCAACCCGGACGTAGATGCCACCACCGTTCACCGCTGCCACGAGTTTGCGTCCGTTCGCCGAAGCGGCAAGGGCGGACCAGGCCGAGACGGGCGCGCCCGAATTCTGCCAGGTAACGCCGGAGTTGGTCGAGATGTGGATGTTGCCGAAGACCCCATTGATGTAGGCCGAGGCGACCACGAGAACCGTTCCATCTGCGGACGAGGCGACGGCGGCGTAGTTTTCGGAGGGAGCGCCGGCATGCGCCCAGTTCGTGCCCGAATTGATTGAGCGGTACACTGGTCCGTCGGGCGGGTTGTTGCCCGCAATGATCCATTGGCTCCCGTCGGCCGAGGAAGCAGCCGTGATCCAGGAGGCGGCCGGCACACTGGCTTGAGTCCAAGTCGCTCCGGAGTTTGCAGACTTGAAGACGGGGCCGGTGGGAAATTCATTCGCGGTCGCGACGAGTTTCGTTCCATCGGCCGAGGAAGCCACGGAGGTCCAGCCATGACCGGAGATGCCCGCGGGCGTCCAGTCCACTCCGGAGTTGGTGGAAACAAAAACCGGCCCGGCGGGATAATCGTCGGCCACCAGGACCAGTTTGGTGCCATCCGAAGATGAGGCCACGCCCTTCCACCCGTGATTCGAGATTCCGGCCGGGAACCACGAGGCGCCGGAGTTGGTCGAAAGATAAACCGGCCCTGCCGGCGAATCGTAGCCGGCGACGATCAACTTGGTGCCATCCGCCGAGGCGGCGACACAACTCCACGCGCCCGGAGGCAGAGTGGCCGGCGTCCAGTTTGTGCCGGAATTGGTGGAGAGATAAACCGCGCCGGTGGGCGGATCGTTGGCGACGGCCACGAGCTTGCTGCCATCCGCCGATGAGGCGAGCGCCGTCCAACTCAAATTGGGAGCGCTGGTCGGCGTCCAGGGCTGGGCGATCGCCATAGGTAGCGCGGTTGACAGGCCGACAATAACTGCCGCGATTACGGACAGCCTTGTGTGTAAGATTTGAGATCTTGATTCGCATCGAAATCGTTGTTCTGGCAGGGCCGGCTGGTGATTGGATGCTTTCATTTGAATGGTGGTTGTTTTCATGGTTTTGCGATGGTTGAGTCGAACTCCGCCAGTTGCTGTTTGAATTCGGCGGCTTGGGCGGCGTGGCCGGTGCCGGGCGCAAATTCATCCCAAGCCACATGGAGTCGGGTCAACCGTTCCAGCCCATCGCGCAGATACCTCGGCGGCGTCGAAGCGCCCTGACGCATCAAATCCTGACCCGAAACGAGAAGCTTTTCGGCAGCGGCGAATTGTCCCTGTCGTGCGGCGGCATCAAGAGCCGGATCCGTGACGGCGACGGCCAGGATCGCAGAAGCCAGACGGCTGCGAATATCGCCCACCATGCCGGCGCTCGCGGTGGGTTGGGTTTCACCGGTGGCCAAATTGTCCCGGAGGAGACGCTCGGCTTCCCGGGCGCGGGCGGTGATCCCGGGTTTTACATTGCGCACGTCGGCCGCCGGTGGACGTTCCGCCCATGCCCAATCCGCCAACATTCGTCCCAAGCCGATCGAAGTAACGAACACTTCGTAGTGATCCGTTCCCAGGCGCGCCTGCCGGTTCGTCAGAGCCTCGCGATAATGAGGCTCGGCTTCGACAAACTTGCCCTGGCCGGCCAGCACGCGCCCCAGACCTTCGTGGAACGCCGCCGTGTCGGGGTGGTCTTTGCCGGAAATTTTCCGCCGGGCGGCGAGGGCATCGCGATAGAATTGCTCCGCGTCAGCGAGCCGGCGTTGATCTTCGGCGACCAGGCCAAGGGTGCGGTGCGCACTGATCGTGTACGGGTGATCGGGACCGACAAGTTTGAGGGTCGTGCGCAGCGCTTCGCGCAAAAGCGACTCGGCCTCCGGGAGTTGACCCTGCTGGCGGCGCACGCGGGCGAGCGAGTAGAGTGAACGCACCGTGTCGGGGCTTTCGTCGCCGAGCCGTCTGCGCCGCATCTCCAGCGCCTCGCGTTGCATGGCCTCGGCCTCGGCCAAGCGGCCCTGGCCTTCCAGCACTTCGCCGAGTCCCGACAGGACGAACGGGCTGAAACGATTCTCCTGACCCAGCCGTTCGCGCAGCAGGGTCAATGCTTCCCGGTAAGCGGTTTCCGCTTCGATCAGTTTTTCCTGGCGGTTCAGGATGCCGGCCAGTTCATATAGACCTTTGGCAATGTCCGGATGTCCGGGCGCGAGCAGTTTGCGCCGCAGCGCGAGCGATTCATGGGCAGCGGCCTCCGCTTCATCTAATTTTCTGCCCTCGCTCAGGACATAACCCAGGTTCGCCAGGGCCCCGGCGACTTCCGGGTGATCGTTGCCGTGCCGTTTGCGGAACCGGTCCAAGGCGGACCGCGCCAACGCCTCGGCCTCAGCCGGCTTGCCGTTCAACTGGACGATGGCCGCGAGATTCTGCTCACACAATGCGGCCCGCGCATGATCCTCGCCGTGCAACTTGCGGATGACCTCTAGGCCTTCGCGTTGGAGGGCTTCGGATTCCGGCAATCTGCCCAGTTCGCGGAGCACGCCGGCCAGATTGTTGAGCGCGGCGGCGGTCTCTTCGTCAAGGTTGCCCCGCAACTTGCGGAACTGGCCCAGCGCTTCACGAAAGAGTTTCTCCGCTTCGTCGAACCGGCCTTCGTCCCGCAGCACGAGCGCCAGGTTGTTCTTCGCTTCGGCCAACCGGGCGTCATTCGCCCCAAACACCTGGTGGCCCAGCTCGAGCGCGCGACGCTGCATCGTTTCCGCCTTCGCGTTCTCACCCAATGCCCGGTAAACTTCACCCAACGTGTTGCGCAATTCCGCTTCGACCTCGGGTTGATCCTTTAAGTCCTGTCCCACGCTCTCCGCGGTTTCGTCCACAATTTCGAGCAGCAACTTCGTGTCGCGGCCCAAGGCGACGGACGGGCCGACGCCGTTCAGCATCTTTTTCAAGAATCCCGCCACCTCCCTGCTCTTCTGCTCGGAGGCAACGGCGCGGCGATAGGCGCGCGATTTCTCGATGGATTGCCAGAGCGAAACGCCCAGCCCGATGACCAATGCAGTCAGGACTGCGCCCGCGGCCGTGAAGGCCAGCTGGTTGCGGCGGACGAGCTTTCGGAACCGATACGTGGCACTCGGCGGCCGGGCGACTACGGGCTCATTGGCGAGCTGCCGGCGCAGGTCCGCCGCCAGCCCGTTGGCGGTTTCGTATCGGCGCGCCCGGTCCTTCTCCAGACACTTCATCACGA
>CAZIJO010000013.1:0-45266 GCA_964539515.1 uncultured Bifidobacterium sp.
TCAGCGGCATCGAGCGCGGCCTGCGCAACCCGGGGATCAAGAACGTCGCCAAGCTCGCCAAAGCCCTCGGCCTCACCACCGCCGAACTCTGCGAAGGAGTGGACGCGTGAGGGGCCAATCACAGGAGCACCGACGAGCCGGGTCGGAGACCGGCGCTCCGGCACTGCACGAAGACGCGCCCGAATACCGCGTAGCGGCGGTCGGCAGACCGCCGGAAACTTGCAACGCTCCCGGACAAAGTCAGCGGCGCTCTGCCGAGACGCCGCCACGCTTCATCGACCTCTTCTGCGGCATTGGCGGCTTCCGCATCGCGTTTGAGCGAGCGGGCGGACGGTGCGTCTTCTCCTCCGACTGGAACAAGAAAGCGCAGGAAACATACGAAGCCAACTTCGGCGAGCGACCACACGGCGACATCTACTCCGTGGCGGAGAACGACATTCCGCCGCACAATATTCTTTGCGCCGGCTTTCCCTGCCAGCCGTTCAGCATCGCGGGCGTCTCCAAGAAACTCAGTCTAGGGAAAAAGCACGGCTTCGAGGACAAGGAACAGGGCAACCTCTTTTTCAAGCTCGCCGACCTGATTGACCACCACCAGCCCGACGCCTTCGTGCTGGAAAACGTCAAACACCTCACCCGGCACGACAAGGGCCGCACGTTTCAGATCATCCACGACACGCTGACCAACGCGCTCGGCTACCACGTTCACCATCGCGTGATCGACGCGCGGAGCGTCGTGCCGCAACACCGCGAGCGCATTTTCCTCGTCGGCTTTCGCGAGCGGCGCGCGTTCGAGTTCCCGGAATTTCCGGCGGAAAGCCCGAAGCTCGAATCCATCCTCGACGCCGATGTGCCGGACAAATACACGCTCACCGACCTTCACTGGAATTATCTCCAAGCCTATGCGGAAAAACTGCGCTCAATTAAACGATCTCTGGAATGCCAAGTTCTCTCAAGTAATTGAAAGTCGAATCGTAGAACGCTGGTGAACGGGTTGGATCGCTCGAATTACCCGGGGGGACGAAGACAACCATGCCCTGCCGGGCGCGCGTGAGCAAAACGCGATACGCATTACGCAGATAACTGCGGTTGTCGGTGTTCTTGATGTTGCTCCAGCATGAGCCGCGGAAGTCGTGGTAATTCCAACCGCTGCCGTTGAATCGAAAATCCGCATCCCAAGTCACACATGTCCAATCGAGTTCCAGTCCCTGCACTTGAAATTCCGTCGCAGCGTCTTCGAGATAGTAGCTGGAACGAACATCGTCGCGGTCGTTCAGGAAGTAATGCACCGGATCAACGTCCACGCGGATATCGACGGCATGCGGTTTGAGACGCATTGCCTTGGACGAGGCAAGCAGGCCGTATCGCTCCGAACCTCGGGCGTGGGAGCGAACCCATGCTTTCGCTTTGTCTAAATCCCGGGCGAGAACGATAGGGAAACGGGCGCTGAGTTCTGCAAACGCTTCACGAGCGGCGTTCGCTTCACAATCAAGCAGTGCCTTCACAAAGGCCGAGACATTCTCCGCGCGGAACGACCGCATCGAAACAGCAAGATGCAGTGAATCTTCCTGGTGGGTTTGTGCTGTCTGTTGCGCGAGTTCGAGAGAGTTATTGGCGGCATACTCGCTGTCATGCAGTCGAGAGGAGATGAACATCTTCCAATGCGGGAAATGTTCGACCGCGGCATTCAACCAAGCGGAGATGCCGGCTTCGCCGGTGTTGATTTCCTGACCTCCGCCCACGAGACAAATGATCACCGCCCAATCTTGATGGCGGTCCATGTAGGAAATCAGAAACTCAGGTTCGGACTGAGTGAAGCCCGGGCGACCTTTCTTTCGCTTCATGAAGTTGGCCGTCATCTGCGAATTCCACGCCCGCTGAGCTTCATCAAAGATCACGACATGTTCCGGTGGCGCTTTCTCGTCTGTCAGTCCTGCGTCGCGAAAGTGGTGGACGTTTTGGATGAAGGCTTTTACCGGAGTCGCGATTTTCTTTTTGGTGACCTTTTTGTTCTGAGCCTTGAGCCGGAAGTATTCATCCCGGGTCAAGGCCTCGCGCAACACCGCAACGAGCGGCCCATTGCCCGACAGGAAGACGGCGTGAGTAGGTTCATTCTCGTCGCGCCGCTGCGTGGCGATGTTCAATCCGACCAAAGTTTTTCCTGCGCCGGGAACGCCAGTCACAAAACAGATGAATTTCTGTCCAGTGCGGCGGGCCTCATCCACCAACTCCTCGATGCGCTTTGATGTCGTGTGAAGATTCTGTGCGCCAGCGTCAAAACGAGCGATGGCTTCGACAGAGTGCTGCGCATAGAGCGACCGCGCGGCTTCGATAATCGTCGGCGTGGGGCGATACGAGGCACGTGCCCAAGCTTGGGCGTCGAGGGCTGATCCTTTGGCAAGGCTCAGACCCAATTCCAACGTCTCGCGGAGTTTGTCAGCGTTGCTCAGTACGGGCCGAAAAACATTGTCTGCGTCAGCCTCGCATTTTCCGACCACGGACCGGGCTTCGGTTGCCACGAGAATCGGAGCGATGGCGACGTTGTGGCTGGCTTCGTGAAAGTTTTTCAGATCAAGCGCGTAGTCCCAGACTTGTTCGATAGCCGCGCGGTCGTAAGTCGTTTCGCCGACTTTGAATTCCAACGCAAATATCACCGAACCCAGAACTAGAATCACGTCTACGCGCCGCCCCATGCGGGGGATGTTGAATTCAAAGAAAACCCAACCTTCCAAACCTTTCAGTTGTGAGCGAAGGAGGTCGATTTGCGCGATCCAAGCGTCGCGCTGGTCAGCAAAGTGCCCGTCGCCGGCGTGTCGAGCGAGCTTTCCGAGAATGTCGTCAGCCTCACTGGTCAGAAAGTCTCCGATGGCAGCCCCATACCAAAACCGCGCAAAACCGGAGTTGCTGACTACGTTGGACATTTCGGCGGGAGTATGTGGGAAAGATGCCGGAAAGTGAAGCGTTTGCGCGGATTGTGCTTGTCGAGTCTGGCAAATCTGGCCAGGTGTATCTGCCGATTATATGAGCCAAGATACCTCTTCAAACCTGCGGGACGGGTTCTGCATTTACATTGATACGTTCTGCCAAGGGCCAGTGCCGGTGGTGAGCGATGATAACCGCTATGTGGTTTTTGAAACCGAGTTGGAGGCGCAGAAAGAGATTGTTGATAACCAGATGATGCGGCTTCGGCAGTTTCTTGATGGAGAGCGCGAGTTTGAAGATGCCATGACGGTGGAGGAATACGTTGTGCCCGTTACCGTTCATCCCGATGGCGTGATTGTTGACGAAACAGGAAATTGTTTCGGCCCACAGGTGGAATGATTCGTTGCGCACGGGCGACACCGGAATCGGTTACACGTTTGAAACGCTGCTCGGCATCAAGGAGAACAACGATCAGCAGGCGGACTTCAAGGGAATCGAGATCAAGTGCAAGGGAACGAAAGAGGGTGAGCACGCCACCAGCACGAAACTCAACCTGTTTCAAGCCGGACCAAACTGGCTGCTGGACGCGACGGCCAAGGAACTCATCCGCATCCTCGGCAAGCCCGGCGACGACGGGCCGTTCGCGTGCTACTCCCAAATCACCGTCACGCCGAACAATTTCGGCCTGCTGCTCGACATCCTGCACACCAACGAAAAGATTGATCTACGCAAAAGCGCCGAGGCGCTGGGCTATTGGACGTTCCCGCAACTGGCGAAGCGGCTGGCGGAAAAACACTCGCGCGCCGCGTTCGTGAAGGCGCGGGTGCGGCGCACGAAAAGCAAAAGCCAGTTTGCCTACGAAGAGCTGGTCTATTGCGACCGGCCCAGCATTGACCGGTTCGTGAATCTGGTCGCCGACCGGAACATCGTCTTTGAATTCACCCTGTCGGAGAAGCCAGACGGAAAAATCCGCAATCACGGCTATCCGTGGCGATTGATTCGCGCGGAGTTTCTCGACCAGTTGTTCGCCTTTCAAATCAAGCTGCGGTAAAGATGGCTGACGTTTTCACCAAAGCGAAACGGTCGGAGGTGATGGCGCGCATCCGGAGTCGTGGCAACAAGGACACGGAGCTGGCGCTGGCGAAGTTGTTGCGGACCCACGGCATCACCGGGTGGCGGCGGCATGTCGAAGTGAATGGGAAACCCCGTAGCGGCTTCTCGGTAGAAAGCCGCCATTCTCAGATTTCAGGTCGAAGATTGCGGCGCTCTGCCGAGTCGCCGCTACGTTCGCGAGGTTTCCGTGTGCGTCCTGATTTCGTCTTCCGCAAATCGCGCAGGGTGATCTTCGTGGACGGCTGTTTCTGGCACGGCTGCCCCCGGCACGCAACGAAACCGAAGAACAATCGCGCATTCTGGCGGCGCAAACTTTCAGCCAACAAATCCCGCGACGTCCGGGTGACCAGGACATTGCGGCGCGCGGGCTGGCGGGTGCTCAGAGTGTGGGAGCACGAACTGGTGCGGAAGAATCAAGGGCGGTTACTCCGGCGAATTCAGAAGACCCTCACCTCACCCTGACCCTCTCCCCTCCCGCCACGGGAGCGGAGAGGGAATAGCGTTCGCGTGGTTGGCGTGGTTCGCGGTTGAAGTTTTCCCCTCACCTCGTCCGTTTCCCAATGAAGTCTGTATTCCCCCGACGACCCTCACCCGTCACTCCGTGCCACCCTCTCCCATCTGATGGGCGAGGGAACTATTTTGTGGGACGTTGACCCGGGGTAGGTGCTGCGCTCCAACCTTGGGCTGATTTCTTTTGCCCCGTTGAGGCATTGTGTTTGGGACGCGCGGCAAGGCGTCCCTACCCGAAATCGAATTCGCGGCGATACGGCATCGACGCCTCACCCGTCGGCGCAAAACGATTGCTTGGTGCACTGCACCTCATTCGGCCTCCGGCCCCCTCCGCCCCGGGGCGGAGAAGGACAGGTCCCCGATCGCGGCAGTGAGGGAGAGGAATTCGTGTGCTGCATGTCGATTCGTGATTCATCTCCGCGTCTCGGCGTCTCTGCGGTTCAAGCTTTGAGATGCTTTCGTTAAATCTCGCCAGGTTTGTTCGCGAGTTTTCGTGAGTCGCGATTTCTCGCGAACACGTGAGCGGATGGTTTTCTTCAGAAACCTCAGCAAATCCGCGCTTTCCCCCTGCTTCAACCGGTTGGCACGGAGCCAGCAATGGGTTCATGCGTCGCCCGGGCTGACCCGCCGGCGAGGAACACAAACGCAACACGAAACCAAATGAAACGATTATGACGGCAACCACTGAATCCACGATGGTCAACGGCATCAACACCGACGCGCTGCGCGGCGCGATTGACGCCATCACGCAAGACCCCGCCAAAGGCATGACGCATTGGGAGGTCACGTCGCACTGGCGCGGCGGGACACGTTCGGATGCCAAAATCAGCGGCTACGGCATCGGCGGTCAGCGCGTGCCGCGCAATTTCACGATCAAAGCGGACGAACCGCTGGAACTGTGCGGCCAGAACGAGTTCGCCAATCCGCAGGAGTATCTGCTCGCGGCGCTCAACGCCTGCATGATCGTCGGCTATACCGCGTTGTGCGCGCTGGCAGGCATCGAACTGGAGGAGCTGCGCATCGAGACGGAAGGTGACATTGATCTGCGCGGGTTTCTGGGCATTTCGCCCGAGGTGAAGCCGGGTTACGACCAGCTTCGATACACCGTTCACATCAAAGGCAACGCCACGCCGGAGCAGTTCGACCAGATTCACCGCACGGTGATGGCGACGTCGCCGAATTATTTCAACGTGCGCAATCCCATCCCGCTGAAGTCGCGGCTGGTGGTGAGCTGAGGAGCGGGGAGGCTGATGGCAATGGATATGAACCAAGCACTCCGCACCCGGCCTCCGGCCACCCTCTCCCCATCCGATGGGGAGAGGGACAGGGTGGGGCCGCGCCAATCGGCTGACCTATTACCTCATCCCAGCCGGGCCCGTTTTCGGAAAAACCACACAGCAATAAATCAAACACCCAACCAAACCAAAAAATATGAATGACTCACGACTACTCCCTTCGGCCCGCACGTTGCGCCAGGCGCTGGCCGGGGCGGCCACCCTTTGCGCCCTGGCGTCGCCGTCAACCATCCGCGCCGATGAAACTTGTTCCTCGCCCTATTTGGCCCGTATCGAGGGCCAGGAGGAATTTGTCTATGTCTGGACGCTCGGCGTCGAAGGACTCGGCGACGGTGCGGACAAACTGGTCACCCTTGACGTGAAGCCGGGTTCGCCGAACTACGGCAAGGTGATTAACAGCCATTCGCTGGATGGCCGTCACGAGGCGCATCACGGCGGGTTCACGGATGATCGCCGTCAGCTCTGGCTGTCCGGCCTGGAGAGCAGCAAGATTTTCATCTATGACGTTTACACCGACCCCGCGAAGCCGCGTCACGTGAAGACGATTGAGAACTTCGAAAAAATCACCGGTGGCGCGGTCGGTCCGCACGGCGTGTATGCGTTGCCGGGACGGGTGTTGATTCCCTGCCTCTCAAACGCGAAGGATCACAGCGGGCGCACGGCGCTCGTCGAGTTCAGCAACGAAGGTGGTTACATCACCACCCACTGGCTGCCCACGAAGGAAAATCCCCGCGGCGTGACTGGCGCCGAGTTTGCCGACGGTTACGGCTACGACGCCCGGGTGTTGCCGCGCAAGAATGTGCTGCTTACCACGTCGTTTACCGGCTGGAACAATTACACGCGCGAGTTTGGCAGCATCGTGAAAGACCCCGAGGCCATGAAACAGTTTGGTGGCTCGATGGTGTTGTGGAACTTTCACACGCGCCAGCCGAAGAAAGTGTTTCAAGTTCCTGGCGCGCCGCTGGAAATCCGCTGGGCCTGGGGGGATAAGCGCAATTACGCCTTCACGGCGACCGCGTTGGGCTCGAAGCTCTGGCTCTGCTATGAGGACAAGAACGGCGACTGGCAGGCGAAGGATGTCGCCACCATCGGACCCGCGGGTGGCGTGTTGCCAGTGGACATGAGCCTGAGCGCGGACGACCAGACGCTCTTCGTGGATTGCTTTGGCGACGGCAAGTGTCGCGTGTTCGACGTGGCGAATCCGCAACAGCCAAAACAGATTTACGAGAAACAAATCGGCAAGCAACTCAACATGGTGTCCCAGAGCTGGGACGGAAAACGCCTTTACTTCAGCAGCTCGCTGCTCGCGCGCTGGGACAAGGCGGGGGCGGACAACGAACAGTTCGTGCGGGCCTACAACTGGGATGGCCAGGAGTTGAAGCCCACGTTCGACCTTGACTTCAACGCCCTCAAGCTGGGTCGCCCGCATCACATGCTGTTCGGCTCGACAAAAATGGGAAGCCGGAGTCTCGCGGCGAAATAAGGAGAAACTCCATGAACTATCGACTGATTCAGTTTGGATTGGCGTGGGGATTCGTCGCATGGGCCGGCACCTTCACGGTGAGGACCTTTGCGAACGAGGTTGGCGACTTTGAAGCGCCCGAGCCCGGCAGTTACACGCTGCCCATCATCAAGTCCGCCGCCGATGGTGAGGTGCTCAATTCAAAAGCAGAGGCAATGCGCCTCGCGCAATTCGCCCGGGGCAAGGTCACGGTCTTGAGCTTTATCTACACACGCTGCGCCGCGGTCCGAGCCTGCCCGATGGCAACCGGTGTGTTGCGTGAGCTGCATGGCCTCAGTGCCGATGATCCGTCGCTCGCGAATGGCTTGCGCCTGGTCAGCATGTCGTTCGATCCCGGCACGGACACACCGCAGCGCATGGCGGAGTATGCCAGTTTGATGTGCGGCAGGAATCCGGGTGCGGAATGGCACTTTCTCACTACGCGGTCAAAGACGCAATTACAGCCGATTCTCGACGCTTACGGTCAGGCCGTGGATCGCAAAGCCAATCCGTCCGACCCGACCGGACCGCTCAATCACACCTTGCGCGTGTTCCTTATCGATCGCACGGGCAACATCCGCAACATCTACAGCTCCGGCACGCTCGATCCGCGTCTGGTTCTCTCCGATGTGAAGACGTTGCTCCGGGAAGAATCCCGGGTAGCCGCCAAATAACTCTTACGTCAATCCATGTCCCTATTATTCACTGAAGACCCAAATTCACAGTCCTCCAACCAACCACATTTCCAACCATGACAACTACCCTGAATCCTCCAATCACAACTTCCACCCTCGACTTCCAAACCATCAAAGCCCGGCAGAAGGCCACCTGGGAATCCGGCGATTTTGGAGAAATCGCAAAATCCATCGAACCCGCCGCCGAGGAATTCATGGCACACCTGCCGTTGCGTCCTGGCCATCGAGTGCTGGATGCCGCGTGCGGCACGGGCAATCTTGCCGTCATCGCCCGCCGGATCGGTTGCGAAGTCCATGGATTGGATATTGCCACCAATCTGATCGCCCAGGCGCGCGCCCGCACCCGCGCGGAGGGCCTCAACATCACCTATGTGGAAGGTGACGCGGAGGCGATGCCGTACGACGACGCCAGCTTTGACGTGACCGTGAGCATGTATGGTGTCATGTTCACGCCGCAACCGGAGCGGATCGTTGACGAATTGCGGCGGGTGACCAAACCGGGGGGCATCATCGCCCTGGCGAATTGGACGCCCACGGGGTTCATCGGAAAAATGTTCGGCGTGTTCAAGCGACACGTTCCACCGCCGGCCGGCCTGCCCTCTCCGTTGTTGTGGGGTGATGAAGACACCGTGCGCGACCGGTTGCGGGATGGCTTTGACCAGCTGCGCCTGACCCGCCGCATTGCGCGCATGCGCTATCCGTTTGACCCGGCCGGCACGGTCGAGTTCTTCCGGCAATATTACGGTCCGACGCACCGCGCGTTTGCGTCACTGAGACCCCGCGCCCAGGCGGATCTGCGCGCCGATTTGGTCCAGCTGCAATCCGGTCACAATCTATCCGGTCGCGCGGACGAGACCGAAGTGCACGCGGAGTATCTGGAAATCCATGCCCGCCGGACTGAGTGGCCATGAGCTACCTGTTCAAGCCCAACAAAATCTCGCGGAGAGCTGACTTGCTGGCTGGATTGGCCTACGGTGTCGGCGGCTATGGCAGAAACACTATTTTCTCAACCGATCAACGCCGGCGTCCGGATTGGCCACGTGCATCTCAAGGTCGCGGACCTGGAACGCGGGATAGGTTTTTATCGGGATGTGCTCGGCTTTGAACTAACGCAGCGTTTCGGTGCAAGCGCGGCCTTTCTCTCGGCGGGCGGGTATCATCACCATATTGGTTTGAACACCTGGGAGAGTGCCGGCGGTTCGCCGCCCCCACCGCGCAGCACCGGCTTGTATCATCTGGCCATCCTCTATCCGACCCGGGTGGGGCTGGCGGAGGCACTGCGGCGGGTGCTGAACGCCGGTATCGAATTGGACGGCGCCGCGGATCATGGCGTGAGCGAGGCCCTTTATCTGCGCGACCCGGACGGCAATGGGGTCGAACTTTATTGGGATCGTCCCCCGGAGCGATGGCCCCGGACACCCCACGGCGAACTGGCAATGTTCACCCGCGCGCTGGATTTGGATGCCCTGCTGAAAGCGGCGGAGAAGACCTGAGCACGGAGCGGGTAGAGTTCAATGGCCAGATTCGCCCAAGAGGTCGAGGACGACCTCCCTGGCGGTGTAGGAACTGCGGCCCGGCTGGAGATACCGTGCCACGTGGGCCACGTCATTGCCCGCGGTGAGGAGGGGCAGATCCATTGTGTTGTCAGCGTGAACCTGGGCCAGGCCGATGGTGGAAACCAGCCCGTTACAAACGCACAGCCGGCCTTCCGAATCGGCGGCCGCACCCCCCTTGCGGACGAAATCCGAGGCTGGTTCCGCCGGGCAACGATAACCCAGAGTGCCGTCCTCCTTGCGGTAGGCGTGTCGGAGGTAACCGAGATCGCAGAGCCGCGTTCGGGACGGATTGGCCGGTGTGTCGGAGAGCGTGCCCGGCACCTGAACGACTTTGAACGGAAAACCGGTGGGCGACGCGAGTGGATCGGTGAACACTTCCGCCTTTCCTTCGCGACTGAGCTGAAGGACCTGTTGCTTGAGGTCGGGGCGAATACCGGATTCCTCACAAAAGGCAAAGGCGGTGCCAACTTGAATCCCCGCCGCGCCCAGCCGACGTGCCGCGGTAAGTTTGTCCGGGGAACCATAAGAGCCCGCCAGCCAGAATGGCAGTCCCAACTCGCGGATCTTTTCCAAATCGGGCACGTCGCGCGGACCATAAACCGGCTCTCCTTCGGGGCTCAACTGCAATACCCCGCGGGGAGGTGCGTTATGGCCGCCGGCAGTTTCGCCTTCGACAACGAAGCCATCCACCTTGCCATTGGATTTGCGCGCCAATGTCATCGCCAGCGTCGCGGACGCAACAATGCCAAGGAAGAACGGGCGTTTCAACGTCGGGGCGTGACCGCCGCAGAAGTTGACCGGGTCAAACCGGGAAAGAAATTCCTCGCCCGGCAGGGCGCCTTCGACATCAATCTTCAACTCCACGGCTTCGCCCCGGGCCAGCCGGTCAAGCACGCCGGGAATGCTGCGCGGGATGCCCGCCCCCATGAGCACGTAATCCACCCCGGCCAGCATCGCCCCGAAGATGGAAGGCAAGGTTGGAAACTGAATCTTTTCGAGGAAATTGATGCCGATCAGACCGGCGTGGCCTTCCTTGGCAAGGAACACCTCCACAAAGTTCGCGGCCACGGTCAACGCGACGAAATCCGCGCCGGGTTCGAGAGTGGGCAGGGGCGTGAGTTTGAATGGCGCGGCCGGGGCCTTGCCGCCCGGAATGAAGTAGTCCGCGAGGATCCGGACCGCGACACCCGGCACCGGAAAACTTTCCAGCGCGTGGCGCATTTGGCCGTCCGGGTCTCCGACTTGCAACCGCCGGACGAGAATGGCGGCGAGGGCGGTGCCGGACACCACCCCCAGCTGACCGGTCTGCGATACGGCCCGCGCGAGTCGCCAATCCGAGACGCCCGCGCCCATTCCGCCCTGAATAATCAGCGGATGGGTCATGGTGGATTGAGGATAAGCGCTCCCCTTGAAAACGAGGGTGCTTGTGAATGCCAGCTCATGGTCCGACCCTAGGCCGACGCCGGCAGAATAACAAGCAGTTCGTTTCGCAAAGTGAATACCGTCGATGCCGCGTTGAGGCGATTCAGGCCATACCATCCGGGCCGCAGCGGGAAATTTTGCGACTCGCCGGCGCACCGCCGCGGCCGACCATCATCATACGTTGTACGTGCTGCTCGCGGTGCTCCCGCCGCGTCCCGTCCAGTTGGTGTGGAAGAACTCTCCCCGCGGCTGGTCCACACGCTCGTAGGTGTGGGCGCCAAAATAATCGCGTTGGGCCTGGAGCAGGTTGGCGGGTAAAACCGCCGAACGGTATTGATCGTAAAACGCCAGGGCCGTGCTGAACGCGGGAACGGGAATGCCCTTTTTGGCTGCGGTCGCCACGACGTTACGCCAGCTCTTCTGGGCCTTCTTGATTTCACCGCGGAAATAATCGTCAAGCAGCAGGTTCGAGAGCTTCGGATTATTATCGTACGCTTCCTTTATCTTGCCAAGAAACCGCGAGCGGATGATGCAACCACCGCGCCACATGAGGGCGATGCCCCCGTAGTTCAAGTTCCACCCGTATTCCCTGGCCGCCGCGCGCATGAGCATGTACCCCTGCGCATAGCTGACGATCTTGGAGGCGTACAGCGCGCTCCTGATGTCCGCAATGAACGCCTTCTTTTTCTCGGGGCTCGCCGCAATACTGGTGAGCGCCGGGCGTGGCCCTTTCAATTTACGCGCCGCCTTGACGCGCTCATCCTTCAAGGCCGACACGCAACGGGCGTAAACGGCTTCCGCCATCAGCGTGATCGGAATGCCGAGGTCTTGCGAGTTGATCACCGTCCACTTGCCCGTGCCCTTCTGGCCGGCGGTATCGAGGATTTTGTCCACGAGCGGCGTGCCGTCGTCATCCTCCTTGGCCAGAATATCGCGGCTGATTTCGATGAGATAGCTGTCGAGGTCGCCCTGGTTCCACTCGGAAAAAACCGCATGCATCTCCGGCGCGGATAGACCGAGGCCGGTCTTCATGATGTTGTACGCTTCGCAGATCAATTGCATGTCGCCGTACTCAATGCCGTTATGCACCATTTTCACATAATGACCCGCACCGCCTTCGCCGACCCAATCGCAGCATGGCACGTCGCCTTCGACCTTGGCGGAGACGCCCTGAAAAATCGCTTTCACGTGCGGCCAGGCGCCGGGAGAACCGCCGGGCATGATGCTCGGGCCGCGCCGGGCGCCTTCTTCGCCGCCGCTCACCCCCGTGCCGATGTAGAGCAGACCTTTGCCCTCGCAATACTTGACGCGGCGATTGGTGTCTTCAAAGAGCGAGTTGCCCCCATCGATGATGATGTCGCCGGCTTCGAGATGGGGCAGGAGTTGCTCGATAAACTCATCCACTGGTTTGCCGGCCTTGACCAACATCATCACCCGGCGGGGGCGCTTGAGTTTGGAAACCATTTCCGCGATGGAGTGTGCTCCCAGGACTTTCGTTCCTTTTGCTTCGTTGGCAAGAAAGTGATCCACTTTCTCGACCGTGCGGTTGTAAGCGACGACGGTAAACCCGTGGTCGTTCATGTTGAGAATCAAGTTCTGGCCCATGACGGCCAGGCCGATGAGCGCGATATCACCTTTGGATTCCATTTTTGTGTGTTGGCTAAAGCATCAAAGTCCGTGTGGAAACGATACGAAACCAGAATCTTGTCGCCAGATTAATCTCTTCGGTCGGCAAGCTTGCGACCAGTAATCGTCCGTCGCGGAGCTGGCCTGCCGGGAGCGGAAACGCACCGCGGCTTACTTCTCGGCGGGCGCGGAATCCAGCGGCAGGGAAATGCGCACGATGCCGGACCGGCCGGGGGCCGGGGGCACCAGTTCGAGTTTACCGTGGTGCGTTTCGATGATCTTGCGGGTGACCGTGAGTCCCAGGCCCAAACCGACGTTGCGCGTCGTGTAAAAAGGAGCCACCGCCTTCTGCATGGCTTCGGGCGTGAACCCGCCACCGTTATCCTGCACTTCGATGGACAAACCGGCCGGGGTGTCGCTGCCCGCATCCGCTTCGAGCCGCACACCGATTTTCGGATCGGCCGGGTTGGCCTGGAGGGCGTTGATCATCACTTCGGTAAACGCATGCTTGAGCGCGGCGCGGTCGCCATTGACAAAAACGGGTTTGCCTCCGTTGTCATATTTGAGCGAACCAGCCTTGGCAGGTTGAAACTTGCGCGCGTCCTGATACGCCTCCTCGATCAGGGACGACAGCGGGACGGGCTCATGGGAGACGAGCGCATCGCGGGCGAGGAAGCGCATCTGATTAAGCAAACGGGTGACCCGCTTGACCCCTTCCGCCAGGGCATGGTCGAGCGAGGCACGAAATTCCGGGTCGCGATATTTCTCGGCCAGCAGTTGCTGATGCGTGGAAAGCGGCACCATGGCATTGCCAATTTCATGCGCGAGCCGGTCGGCCATGGTCTTGACCATGCGCAGATTGGCGGCTTCCAGTTCCAGCCGGCGCAGTTGCTCGCTCTGCGTCAGGTCGTCCATCACCAGCAGGACGGAGGCGGGGAGCGCGGCGTCCTGGCGCTGGAAAGGGGTGACCGTCACGTTGAAAATGGAACCCGGCGAGTTTTCCGGCTCGTACTTGAACGGGGCCAGGCCGGCACCGTTGCGCAACACCTGATAGACTTTCGCACCGAGCGCGGTTGGCAAGTCCGTAAACTCCATTTCGCCGGTCGGGCGGGCGGACGGGCCAAAATACTTTCGCGCCATTTTGTTGGCGTGCAGGATCTTCAGATCGCGGCTGACGACCACGCAGGCACTGTTCAATTCACGCAGCACGCCGGCCATCATGTCGTTATTGCCGGCGAGCTGGTCGTGCAACCAGATATTGCGCAAGGCGAGGCCGACCTGTTCCAGCAGGTGGAAAATGAGTTCGAGTTCCGTATTGGTAAACGACTCGCCCGTGATGCGTCCGTCGAACACGGCCACTCCGAGGAGGGAATCCCGATCGAAAATCGGAACGGCGACCTGGCCGCCGAGGAGTTCAAACTCCTTTTGGGTCTCCACGTCGGCGCGGACTTCGTCACTTTGGCGGCGCAGGATGCGGCCGAGGCGAAAAAGCTGCCCGCCGAGGCCCGCGTCGAAGGATAATTGAAAATGTTCCAACGGGCCGGACGCCAGCCCCAGGGTGCCGGCCAGCCGCAACCGGCGGCCCTCCTCCATCAGGCCGGAAGCAGAAGCGGGTGAACGCAGAAAAATGGCTGCCCGATTCAGGCTTACGATCTCGCGCAGTTGCACCAGAAACTGGCGCAGCATGGCTTCGGCGTTAAGCGAATGCGACAGCAGGGAGGAAAAGCTGCGGAGGATGCCAAGGGGTTGGGCGGCAGTGTTCAACGGGACGGTCGGAAACCCCGGGGCGGATGGTATTTCCATCGCTCTCGTCGTCGGCGCGGGCCCGGCAGGCCCGGACGGCGCGGTGAAGAGGCGATCGAGCAACGCATTGAGAGCGCGCATCCGCACTGGCTTGGACAGGACATGGTTGACGCCGCGCAGGTAGGCTTCCTCTTCCCACTCGGATTGCTTTGCGCCGGTGAAAACAATAATCGGGCATTTGGGATCCCAGCGGCGCAGTTTTTCCAACAGCCAGATCCCTTGTACCCCGGTCAGTTCCACGTCCAAGATGCAGACCTGAGCCATGCCGTGCGCAAGCAAGGGTTCAGCTTCTTCCGGAATCACGCGATGGACGACTCGGTATTGGCCGGGATTAATGCCGGCGCGGATCGTCTCCGCAATTTCCGGATGCGGCGAAAGAATCAAGAGCGTCTTCATCGCGCGCAATTGTGGCTGGAAGCCCGGGCCTGAGTCCGGCCGGACGGCGCGGAATAGCATGGGCTGGGCTGGACAGAAGTCACGGTGATGCGGCATTCGGCAGTCGTTCGACTTGAGCGCGACCCACAAAAAACTGTGCCAGGAAACATCACCGCGACTAGATAAGCCACAGCTTCGACTGCGGGTCAATCAATTAGTGTTCACCGTCCCATCGAAAGGAGACGAAGAGGAAGTCCTGACCCAGACAAGGAAAAGCCTGCTCCCGGCGAAGCGGAATCTAAAAGGGTTTGACCCAAGATGCCGGGAACCGGCTGAGTCCGGGACCGACTGCGGTGGAGGACTGGGTTACCGCATTCCACCCCAAAGCTGTTCGCCGAGTCTGGATTGCTGGAGCGGGCCCGGGCTCGATACCCGCGGGGAGCGTTCCGGATTGACTGGAAAATGCAGGGTGAAAGTTGTGCCCTGGCCCGGCTGGCTGGCGGCTTCAATCCGGCCGCCGTGCTGGTGCACGATGAAAAAGCACGCCATCAGGTGGATGCCGTGTTCGGAAGGGGCGTCGCTGCGCACCATGAAGGGATCGAAAAGATGTTGCGCCGTTTCGGGTGACAGTCCGGGGCCGTTGTCAGAGATCCGCAATTGGACCTCGCTCTTGGTATCGCCCGCCGCCACCACACGGGCGCTGAAGATGACTTGACCGCCGACGGGCAAGCTTGCCAATTCTTCCTTGAGCAAGAGTTCGAACAGACGGAGAAATCTCGTTTTCTCAACCAGAAGCGCGGGCAGATCGGTAGCGAGTTGATTGTCCACCCGCAAATCCCTGGCGCTCAAGGCATCCTGCATGCTTGCAATCGTTTCCGCGACAACAGCTTGCAGGTTCACTGGATCCACCAGCTCGCCGGAGGATTTTTCGGAGGCTACCCAGAGTTCCTTTAGCAGGTTGTTGATGCGGTCAATCTGGCTCAAAACACTCTGGTGATAATCGGACCAGAAGTCGGGATTGCGAATGGTGGTGGCATCTGCCTTTTCCTCGCGCATCTTGGCTGGGGCCAAATCCATAAACGTCTTCACGGTCACTAGGGCGTTGCGGATGTGATGACTCAAGCCGGCGGTCAACATCCCCAAACTCACGAGCCGGTCGGCGACCATCAACTTGCGCAAGGCCTCGATTTTCTCCTGCAACAGTTGATCGCGTTCGCGCTGCAGGATAAAAAAATCCATCGCTTGCTTCAGGGTCAACTCCAATTGTTCCGGTTCCCAAGGTTTGTTGATGTAGCGATAAATGGCGCCGGTATTGATGGCCGCGATGGCATCCTGAAAATCGGTGTGCGCCGTGACCAGGATGCGGATGATGCGCGGCGCGATCTGCCGGGCCCGTTCCAGTAGCCAGGTGCCCTTCTCCCCGGGCATTTTCTGGTCGGTCATCAGAATGCCGATTTCCCCCCGCTTTGCCTCGACCATCTGTAAGCCGTCCTTGGCGTTGGTGGCAGTATAGATACGGAACTCATCCTGAAAGGCGCGGGCAAAGTTTTTCAGAGACAATTCCTCGTCGTCCACGTAGAGAATGGCAAACTGTTTATGATCGGATTGCGCTTCCATGGTGGTCACGGGTTTACTTCTTGTCAGGTCTTATCGGGGAACTCCAGCGTAAATTCGCAAAACTTGCCCTTCTCCGTCCGCACGGAAATCTTGCCTTGACTATCCTTCATGATGCGCGAACACATACTCAAACCCAGCCCCATGCCTTCGCCGACAGCCTTGGTTGTAAAAAACGGATCGTAAATCTTGTCCACATGGTCAACGGGGATGCCGGGCCCGTTGTCGCGCACGACCAAATAGTTCGCCCCGTTTTCCACCCGCCCCTCAATCCAGATGGTGGGCTGCTCGCCATTGGGAAAGGACTTGGTTCGCAGGGCATCGAGCGAATTCTGGATGAGATTGACAAAGAGGTGGATGAGCTTGTTTTTGTTCGCCAAAACGGCCTGATCGGCCTGCAGGTCCAACTTGACGACAGCCTTGTCCTTCAACTCATTGCTCAGGAAACGCAACGCGGAAGCCACCACATCGGACACAAGCACCTGATCAAGAATGTCGGTGTTTGGGTGGGTGAAAGTCCGCAGATCGGAGACGATGTTTTTCACGCGGCTGATGCCGTCTTCGATGTCATTCACAATATCTTCGTATTCGGCCCGCTCCGGGATCGGGAGTTGCCTCGCCTTCTTCTTCAAGGCGAAGAGGCCGGTGGTGGCAAAGTTGAGCGGGTTGTTGATCTCGTGGATGATGCCCGCACTCATTTGGCCGACGGATGCCATTTTTTGGGATTGAACGATCTGCGATTCCTGCTCGGTCAGCTTTTGATACGCGTCGGCAAGTTCCCGGTTTCGCTGGTCGAGTTTTTGGTTGGACACTTCGAGAATCTGTTTGTTACTGGCTAGCTCAAATCGCGCGGCAAACTCTCTTTCTCTCGCACGGTGCTGAAAGTAGGTTCCCACCACCACGATGATATCCATAAGGGTAATAAAGTAGAAATTATTGACCATGATGTCTGCGGGCGGGAGAGGTGGGCCATGAAGAAAGCCTGCCACCAGGTACATGGCAAGCGCGAGCAGAACCGCTACGGTGCTTTCAAGCGTGGTCCAATGGAGAACCACCCCGACAGCAAGCAGGACCAGGTTGATGCCCGCGTAATAAGGCGACGCAAAACCTTCCTTCAACGCTATCATCACCGCGATAAACGATGCGGGCAGCAGGGGAACAATAATGCTTAGCCATCGGGCTATCCGTTTTCCGAAGTCGGTAAACAAAACCGCCCAGATCACCGCTGTAATCCCTGAACAAATCAGGCGGAGGCGGAAGAACGGCCAGACTTCCTCCTCGTAGACGAACAGGTCGAGAAGACTGCCTAGTGGCATCAAGAACACTACCAGCGCGCATCCGACTTTCGTGTTACCTACGCGCTGCTCGACTTCACGTGACAGGAACGCCCGGCGAATGACCTCTGTGTTAATCGGATTTGGGTTGTTCACGCGCGGGACTTGGGTTTTTGAAGGGTATAGTAAATGTTGACGCCGGTGGTGTCGGCATAAACCACGCCTTCATCCATTTGCACGGAGCTTGGCCTAAGTGCTGCAAGTTGCGAGGCGTTCCGGTAGATCAAATGCCAATCCATCAGGAAATCCATCGTTAGCCGGCGTGGGTTACTAGAATCAACGTTAGTAGAGACAAACACCCCTCCAGGTCGGACGGAATTGTAAAGAATATTTGTCAGTTTGTTGCATGTCTGATCCGAAAGGTAATCAAATAATCCAGCGCAATAAACAAAGTCAAAATCGCCTTCCGGACGTTGTTTTGTTGTGGACCCCGCCTCCTTTAAGAGCTGATGCACAGATTTGCGGACGGTCTCGATTTGCGTGCGCCGTCCGTATTTCCGCTTCAAACCTTGAAGTAATTGCTGGGTATACTTGGCGGTTTCCTCGTCGAAATCGATGAGCTTAAAGTAGGCTCTGTCGGAGAGTTCGCTCTGAGCAATGAAACGCTGGACCTCCTGCGCCGGCCCGCAGCCAATCGTGGTGATACGCGCGACTCTCCCTTCACGCGCCGCCATCAAAACGGCTTCGGTAATCCTCTCCACCAGGAAAGCAATCCGATTACGGTGCGCCTCCGCCGGTGGTTGCTGAAGGAACCAGTAGTTTACGACTTTCGCGTAGAGGGAGTCGCCCTCATACGGACTTCGGCAGATCATGTTAACCATCTCATAATCGCCCGCGTAACCCAGTGGTTTGGTATACGTACGATGAAGAAATGGCGAGCACAGCAGCAAGGAATGCAGCTGGCGTTTGCCAAAATTTTGGTATACGGACTGGCGATCCGGGTCGATTCCCACCAGGGCTGATTCAAACTTTTCGAAGAGTGTCGTGATTGCGGGCGAGGTGGAATGAACAAGCTGCGATGCGATCTCTAAGTCGTTCCGACCGTCGGCGCCGGCGGCCTTCGCGCGGAAGCCGAGTTCCAGTTGGTCGAGCCAAAGTTTCAGATCGGTCAAAAAAGTCTGTATGTCCGCGACGATGACCTTGAACTCAGGGTGCACCGCATAGCATTTCTGCCAGTGTTTGACAAAAAGATCGAACGCTGCTGCCCCCCCCTGCTTGCGAACCGACGCAACGTGTGATTCCGGATCTACCCATGCGTCATCCAAAGTGCCTTCGCACAAGAGGCCCGTTCCTAAGTTAATAAGGTTGCTGAGAACCGCGCGACCGTCGTATACTACCAAACCGTTGACAACCACCTTGAAGTCGTCCAAAACCTGCGACACTCCCAAATCCGCAGGAGGGCGGAACACTTCGAAAACCACCTTGTATGGTGTTAGTCTCCGCAGCGGGCATCGGAGGGCTGTCTGTTCTTTGGTGCGTCCGGTTACGTAACTATCGTCCGATTCATCCAATGTCCCGTTGCTTTTACTGGCCATAACATCCAATTCCGACTTCACAGGTTTCTATGAGCTCGCGCGGCTCAAACTCATAAAGAACCCCACCGCCGTGCAAATGTAAATGCGCTATAAGCGCAAGGTGGCCGCAAGTATAAACACCCATGCATCCGGGATCGCCGCGGAGCCACCTGGATGAATTGCGCGCTGCACACTGGCATGGAGGGTCCACCAAGCCGTCATCTGCGCCTTGTAACTCAATTCAACCACCGCTTCGTAGTCCACCAAAGAGTCGGTTGGAAAGAACCCGGGGACAACTGAGTTCACCGTTTGTTGTCCCGACCGAATATCCTCACTCATTTTTAGATAGGACCCCGCCAACGCAATGGAATCGTAATCGCGCGTCGGTATCAGCCCCTTGTAAACCAGTCCACCGTCAACGCTGAACTCCGTCAGGTTGCGGTCGGGTGGCGCGCCGGTGAGCCGAAAGAAACCGACCAAACCCTGTTGGGCCGGATCGTCTTTCCCGATTTCACGATAAAGCGTCTGATCCACCAGGAAATACAAACCATAAGTGTTTGGATAATAAGCCACCTCGCCGGCTCCGATTGACGCATTGAAGACCGATTGCACATCGGGAAAATCCCCTGTGTGATAGAAGGCGCCGAGCTTGAAATTTCCGGGCAAGCCAGTGTCGTCTTTCCCTTGATTCAATCGGTAACCCAACTCGAAATAGAGCAGCGCGCCCTCTTCGCGGTTCAGCTCGAACTCCGTGCCATCATCCTGGTCGGGGTAACCGTCATATGCGCCAACCTGAGCATAGATCCTTTCAGTAGCTTCGACTTTCAGGCGTGCACCCGGAGCGCCATACGGGCTGGAGGCCAGGGCGTGAAAGCCAGGCGGAAAACCGGGGATGTCGTAAACATTGAAAGCCAGCGTAGGATAAAAAAACGTCTGGTTCATCAGGTTGATGGAAGCCAGCGAATTGTAATACTCCGCCATGATAAAATCCTGGTCCACAGCCATTTGACCGAATTTCAGCGAAACTTTTTCATCCAAGAATTTTTGTTCATACCAACATTGCCAGAGTCGCCAGGCACTGGGAAAGTCGATCAGATTCACCTTGTTCAGGTCACCCACATATTTGTCCGAGAAAGGATAATTGCCATGCAACCACGTCCCGCCTACATGCAAGTGTCCACCGTGGTATCCAGCTAATTTCTCCGAATCCAAGTCCAACAACAGGAGCAGCGCACCCTCATAGGTCGAGCCGGTCTCCTTGCCCCCGTGCAAGTTGTACGGGTTCGATGCGATGTAGAAAAACTCAAAGTCCACACCGTGCTCCTTGCTCAACTTGGTTCGCAAGCCACCCCAATCCCCGAAGAGATAATCCTGCTCGAGGAACTCCATGAGGTCGGATTTTGCCGGTTCGTTGGCGACCGTCAGGGGTGTTTCGTCCGCTCGTAAACCAGGAATCAGAAGCAAACCAAGGGCTAACGTTATCGAGTTGGTTCGACAATTGATCGTTCTCATAGTTCTTGCTCGTGCTACTACGAAGAGCGCCAACGCAAGCCGCCCGGGTACGGGTTACCGGCCATTCGTGCCGGTGTTACGTTTGAAGGGAGCAGTTGCCATGCCCCACACCAGGCGGCCGACGGTTGAAAAGTAACTCCGGGTGATGTCAGCGGAAAGGAAGGCCAGATAGACGTCGTTGGATGGCCAGGCCCCATTGGAAGCGAAATAGAGGGGCTTTTCGCTGCCCCGGTACTTTGATTTGTGAAATGCCAATCCTCGGAAGTTGTAGATATCATTCCCAAAGCGAACGCTCAGGTTGAAGAAGAGCTTTGCGCCAAAATCGTCGTTGAACTTTCCCTGATCAAGATTCACAAAGGGCGACAGGCAGAGATTCAAGACTTCCTTACCCTCCGATTTGAACCGTTCCATCGCTTCCATGTGAATGGCGGTCGCGAGTCTGCCAAATCGCTGTTCATTGCAACGGGAAATATTTGCTGCGTAACCAATCACCTTCCCGTCCCGATACATCGGATCGTAAAAAACGAAGCCGGCCACGCGCCCATCCCGGTCGTAGGCAATGAACTTGCGAACGTCTTCCTCAAAGTCGAAAACCGGCCGCCGGGCGTAAATCCAGATCTCCCGGTCATTGACCTTCTTCGTGCCGATCCACAATGCGGAGATAGCGTTGAGTTCGTCGCGGTTGACAGACTCGATCCTATCCTCGCGGATGAGAATCCCTTCACGTTTTGCCTCATTCCGGCCCCGTTTGATCAGGTCCAGCTCCTTCCAATTGCCGTTGGTGTTGTAGGTTTGAACGGGCAATTCCGGCTCACTGCCAATGCAGTTGACCTTGAATCCCAGTTCGCGCAGCGCCACCGCACACGGTTCCGAAACGCAGGCAAATACGGCACGCGGATACCGGGAAAGAAAACTCCTGATGATCCGGGGGTAGTCGCCCGGAGCACAAACGGGGTCGGAAAAGGCGAGCTTCTTGGGTTGGCGGGCGAAAACGGGATGCTGGGTGGTGGTGTAGGCGATGTAACCGCAGTCGTCGATGAAGTATTCCATGCCGGCCTGGAGCGTCGCGTACGACAGCGCCTCCCGGCCGTGTTGCTTAAGAAAAGGTGACAGCAGCGCCCACTTTTCCTTCGCCCCTAAACTCCGGGCGGCTTGCGCTTCGATAATCTGGATTCCCATGTTGCAGGGCCCCGGCGACATCGCGGTCTGCCTCCAGTGCCTTGGGCAGGTTCTGCAAAACCCAGTCTGCCGTCAACGCAAACACTTTGGCCTTGTGACGGTCCAGGTGGCCCACGTGACCGTTGCCGGGGATGATGTGCAAGGCCTTCTTGCACGTGAGAGCCGCGTATAGCAGACAAGCGGTTCGGGGCGGATCCAGCTTATCATCCTCGCCCCATAGCACCAAGGTCGGAGCGGTGATGCGTGATACTCGTTGAATGGTATCAACGAAGAACGCCTGAGCCCCGCCTGGGAAGGGAAAGGCCATGAACGCGGCCAAACCCTTGGTATCCGCCGTGATTCGACGGTTGATCTCGGGGTCGGATGCCAGATGCAGGCCGCCCATCTTGGCCAGTGGCACCCGCCATTGGTGGTTGGTGACTCGTTTTTTGATCCTGCCAATAGCAATCAACAGCTTCAAGAACAGGGTCATGGGAAGCGGCAGAGAGTTTCGCACCGTGGCGTCGAGCGCAACCAGGGTTTTTAGGCGCGGATCGACCACGGCGGCTTCCAGAATGGCAGTGCCCCCGGAGGACAGTCCGAACGCGGCAATGCGTTTACCATCCAGTTTCGGGTGCGTCGCCAGGAACTCGATCGCGGCTTGAACATCCGCCACCCATTCTGAAATGTGAACGCAGAATCGCTCCCCGCCACTCTCGCCGTGGCCATGCATGTCGATAGCAAGTGCCGCCACACCGCGAGCTGCCAGCACTTCGCAAAGTTCAAAATAGTTCTCCTTAAATTCACCCGCGCCATGACAGACAATCACGACTGGCGCCGGGGTTGCAGTCTCGGGATGGATTAGAACCCCAACCATTTTTTCCCCCAGGGATTTCAGTCGCACTGTTTCTCGCGATATTTTCACAGTTTGCGTGAAATTTAAGCGGTTCGGGTGCCACATAATGCTTGTTGCCGCTTTTGCGCGTTACTAACCGCGCCTTCGCCACCCAGCGCCAACCTCCTGCCTTTGACGTGGACACCCCTGTCCAGAAACACATGATCCGTTCGGTTTGGCTAACGCGGTTCCTGTTTAATGTTGTCGAGGCGGGGAAGTTCATGAATCATCTGGTCGAGCTTGGGGAACAACGGGTCTGGCGTGAATGCGTCGCCGCCTCGGGGGCCATATTGTCGCTGAGTATTGGTCGTCGTTTTAAAAAATGTCTGCGCGCAGCCAGCATCGAACTGAAGAGCCCGTCCATGGGCTGAATCTGGCGCTTGCCCTTCGTGACTGCCTCGCATCCGGCGTCCTCGTAGTCAATGGTCACGGGCAAATAGTTTCCGCGACGCCGGAAGTCGAACGGTTACTCCACCTGCCGGCGGGCAAAACCGTCGACGCGCCTCTGGCGGCGCTGCCTGGGCCGCTGCAGAAGCTCGTGGGTGAAGCGATTGCCGGCAAGACCGCGATGATTCGCGACCATCTCACCCTGAGCTTGGCAGGGACTCACTCCCGTGACTTTCATGTGACCGCCCAAGTCATCCGTCGTGAAGCCGGCGCGCTTGATGTGGTGGTTGTCCTGAGCGACGTCACCACTTTCGCCCAACTGGAACAAGGCATCACCCGTCTCGAGCGGCTCGCCACTCTTGGCTCCCTGTCCGCCGACATGGCCCACGAGATCAAGAATGCACTGGTTGCAGTAAAAACTTTCGTCGACCTATTGCTGGAAAAACATCAGCACGAGGAACTCGCCGGCATCGTCGGCCGCGAAATGCGCCGCCTGGACACGATCATGCGCCAGATGTTGCGCTTCAGCGGCAAGGCACGTTCCGCCCATGGTCCCGTCCGCGTGCATGACGTGCTCGAGCATTCATTGCGCATGGTGCAGCCCCAACTCGCGGGCAAATTCATTTCGCTCAACCGCTGCTTCAATGCCACGCCAGACGCGGTGCACGGCAATGACCATCAACTCGAACAGGTCTTTGTTAACCTGCTCCTCAATGCCGTCGAAGCCTCCGGCCCCAACGGTTCACTCACGGTAGCCACCGAGGTGGTCGCGCCCACGTCTCCGCGCCCCGGTCCGCCGCACGTACGCATCACCGTTGCCGACACCGGCATGGGCATCCCTCCGGAAAATCTGGATCGTATGTTCGAACCTTTCTTCACCACCAAGAATCACGGCACGGGACTCGGCCTGCCAATCACGCGCCGGATTGTTCATGAACACAATGGGCACATCACGGTGCAGAGCGAACCGAACAAAGGGACCACCTTCAGCATCCTCCTCCCCGCCGGCGACCAAGCAGCCTGTTGACGTCAGGCCATGAGCCGCCGGTTCAAGATTGCCATCCTCAGCGACATTCATTACGCCGGTCCGACGGAACGCACCGCCGGGGACGATTACGAAACCCGCGACCTCGAACCACCATTGCTCCGCCTGGTGTTTCGACTCTATCGCGAACACATTTGGCTGCGCTATCCGTTGCGCCAAAATGCACAGTTGGATCGTTTCCTCACCGCGGTCGACGGGGTGGATTATGTCATCGCCAATGGGGACTACGCCTGCAATGTCGCGGCGGTCGGTCTGAGTGACGATGCCGCCTTGGAGAGTGCGCAGGAATGTCTCGATAAACTGCGGGCGCGATTTGGCGCGCATTTGCTGGCCAATATCGGTGATCATGAATTGGGCAAACTCCGGCTCCTGGGTAGTCGCGGAGGATTGCGACTCCGGAGCTGGCAACGGTGCTGCGAAACCCTTGGACTGCAACCCTTCTGGCGGCTCGACTTGGGCCATCATGTCCTGTTCAACTGCGTGTCCACCCTGGTCGCCTTGCCCCTGTTCGACTCCGACCTGCTGCCGGCGGAGAAGCCCGCGTGGGAGCAACTTCGTGCGCAACACCTCGCCGAAATTCGCGCCGCCTTCAATTCCTTGCGGCCTGACCAGCGGGTGCTGTTCTTCTGTCACGATCCCACGGCACTCGCCTTTCTTTGGCGGGATGACCAAGTACGAGAAAAGCTTCCCCAGGTCGAATGCACGGTCATCGGCCATCTGCACTCCCAGCTTTATTTGCGATTGGGCCGGGTGCTGGCGGGAATGCCGGTGATGCGTTGCTTTGGCCACTCGTTCCGCCGCATCAGCACCGCGCTGAACCAGGCCGCTTGTTGGCGCAACTTTCACGTGCGGTTATGCCCTTCGCTCGCCGGCATAGACCTCCTAAACGATGGCGGCTATTACACTGCCGAGCTCGATGCGCGAGACCAAACCCCCGCCCAATTTCAGTGGCACCGCCTGCCCCGGTAACCGCCAGCGCGGCCGCGGGAACAAACTTCTTGTCAATTCCGGAACGCAAGCTCTAGTCTCACCTACGCCAGCATGATCTAGCCGCATGACCTACCCAAGAATCACTTTGCCGCAACTGTTGGAGCAAACCGCCGCCAAATCGGCTGACCACACGGCTCTGATCTACTTCGGCGCGAAGATCTCCTACGGACAACTCCTGGATCAGGTGAATCGCATCGCCGCCGGGCTGCAGGCCATGGGTGTCAAGCCGGGCGACCGTGTCGCATTGTTGATGCCCAACTGCCCCCAGTTTGTGATCAGTTACTTTGGGGCAATGCGGGCGGGCGCAATCGTCACCGCGACCAGCACGATGTACACTGCACGCGAAATTACCCACCAGTGGAATGATGCCGGCGCCACGTTCGTTATCGCGGATCGCCGGCTCTCCCCCGTGATCCAAGCCGCATTGCCCCAACTGACTTCTGTTAGAAAAATCGTTCTCACCGGGATGCGGCAATATTATCCGCGCCACTTCCAGCAACTGGGCAAGGCTCTGGAGGCCACCCCGACCGCAAAGCGCACCACCAAGGCGAAATCGAGCGCAATCGCAGCATCTCCGCCGCTGGAGCCAACGCTGCACGAATGGGAAGAACTTTTGAGCATCTCCTCCGAGCCGGGTCCAAGCGGGCTCGCTCCCTCGGATGTTGCCTGCCTGCAATACACCGGCGGCACCACGGGTACTTCCAAGGGCGCGATGCTGACGCACGCCAACCTGGTAACGAACGCCTACCAAGCCAACGACCGGCTGATGGCTGATCTTCAGTTCGATCACCTCACCACGGTCGCAGCGCTGCCACTGTTCCACATCTACGCCATGGCGTGCGTGATGATTGCCACGATCGCGCTCAGCGGGTGCATCGTCCTCCTTCCGCGATTTGAGTTGCGGGCGGCCCTCAATGTCATCCGCAAATACCGCCCGACGATTTATCACGGTGTGCCGACCATGTACGTCGCGTTTAACAATGCGCCGAACGTCCAGCGATATGGTTTTCATTCGCTGCGGGTCTGCATGAGTGGCGGCGCCGCGTTGCCGGCGGAGGTTCGCGAGAAGTTCGAGAAGCTGACCGGCGGCAAACTCGTCGAAGGCTACGGTCTGACCGAAACTTCGCCCGTCACGCACATCAATCCTCCCGCCGGTTCTCCCAAAATTGCCAGCATCGGCCTGCCGATTCCCGGCACAGAGGCGCGCATCGTGGATCTCGAAACCGGGACGCGCGAAATGCCCGTGGGTGAAATCGGCGAGATTACGATTCGCGGGCCGCAAGTTATGAAGGGCTACTGGAACAAGCCGGAGGAAACCGCCCTCGTGTTGCGCGACGGATGGCTTTTTACCGGCGACATCGCGAAGAAGGACGCGGACGGCTATTTTTACATCGTGGACCGCAAGAAGGACATGATCATTGCCGGCGGTTACAACATTTATCCCCGCGAAGTGGAAGAGGTTCTGTTTGAATACCCAAAAATTCAGGAAGCGGCGGTCATTGGCGTTCCCGACACGTACCGGGGCGAAACGGTAAAGGCCTTTGTGGTCTTGAAGCAAGGCTTCAACGCCACCGCCGAGGAGATCATTGCGTTCTGTCGCGAGCGGCTGGCGGCCTACAAAGTCCCGCGGCTAGTCGTATTTCGCGACTCGCTGCCCAAATCCGGCGTCGGCAAGTATCTTCGCCGCGAGTTGCGTAACTTGTAGCTCCTGCCGAGCGTAGCCGCTGTACGGAATTGGTTCTTGGCTCGAATGCGAAGTCCGCCGCTTCCCGTCGGCGGGTGTAGAAGCGGTCGTAAGTGAGTAGTCCAAACCACAGGATCAACATGAAAACCACACAACCCACCAAACTTGCCCTAACGCACAGCATTCTCCCGCTCCCTTGGCTGGCGGAGCTGGCTCTGGGCTGTTTCTGTCTGGCTGACGCCACCCACTGCCCAGCCGTGGTGGCTCTCGCTGACAAAGGCCAGAGCCAATACCGCATCGTCGTGCCAGCGGGCGCGATTCCCTCCGAGCGCTATGCTGCAGAGGAATTGCAGGGTTATCTCAAAAAGCTGAGCGGCGTGAATGTGCCCATCGCAACTGATGCAGAAAAAGCCACAGAGTACGAAATACTGTTGGGCGATAATTCGCACCTGGGAAAATCGCATCCCATGATTGATTTCACCAAGCTCGGTCCCGACGGTTTCGTGCTGCGCGTCGACGGGAATCGCTTAATCATCGCCGGTGGTCAGCCCCGCGGCACTTTGAATGGCGTCTATACACTGCTCGAAGAGCACCTCGGCGTGCGCTGGTTCACGCCGGAACTCGAAATGGTTCCCAAACTTGCACAGGTCAAGCTGCCGGAATTGAACGAAAGCAGAATTCCGGCGTTGGAAAATCGCGACGTCTTCTGGAGCGAGCTGATGCATAACGCAGATTTCGCCGCCCGCCACCGCGTCAACGGGCAACATTATGGCCTGACCGCGAAGCATGGCGGGGCATTTACCGTCTATCATCCGTTCGTCCATAGCTTCGACGGCCTCGTGCCGCCGGAACTTTATGCGGCACATCCTGAGTATTTTCCCCTCATTGATGGCAAAAGGAAAAGCGGCTATGTGCAGCGTTGCCTTTCCAACCCGGACGTGCTGAAGCTGTCCATTGCCCGGGTGCGGCAGTGGATCAAGGAACACCCGGAGGCCACGATCATCAGCGTCTCGCAAAACGACACCTTCAATAACTGCCAGTGTGATCCCTGCAAGGCGGTGGACGATGCGGAAGGAAGTCCGGCTGGCTCCCTGCTCAAGTTCGTCAACGCCGTGGCCGAGGCGGTGGAAACCGACCATCCGAACGTCCGGATCGACACGCTTGCCTATCAATACACGCGCAAGGCACCCAAGACGATCCGGCCACGTCGTAACGTCATCGTGCGCCTCTGCTCCATTGAGTGCTGCTTTGCGCATCCGCTCGAAACCTGCCCGGAGGAGAAGAATCGCCGTTTCCGCGACGACATCGTGGCGTGGGGGCCGATTGCACCGTTGCTCTATGTTTGGGACTACACCACGGATTTCGGCCATTATCAGCAGCCGTTTCCCAACTTTGACGCCCTGCAATCCAACGTCCGCTTCTTCATAAAGCACAACGTCAAAAGTCTCTTCGAGCAGGGGAATTATTCCTCCGGCGGCGGTGGCGAGATGGAGCCGCTGCGGGCCTACGTCCTCGCGAAGTTGCTCTGGAATCCTGATACTGACGTTCAAAAGCACATCAACGAGTTTGTGAGGGCTTACTACGGGATGGCCGCGCCAAAGATCATCGCTTACCTCGACGCCATGCACCGTCCGGTGCGGGAGCAGGGCAAACACATCCACATCTTCGATAAACCGACCTCCACTTACTTGAGCGAGGATGTGATGAACACGGGCGAAAAGATCCTCGACGAGGCCGAACAGCTGGCGGAGAACGACGTGGTCCGTTTCCGCGTCCAGGTCGCGCGGCTGCCGGTCTGGTATGTTAAGATTGCCACCAATCGGGTTACCGGCGACGCCAAGACCGACTTGGTCAAGCGCTTCGTCGCCCTCGCTCGCAAGGCTCGAATTTCAAACATCAGCGAAAGCACTTCACTCAACGATTGGGCGAAAAAGCAGGGCGTCGAATGACCGCTCGCCAGGTTTGACGATTGCCCGTGTTTCGAGACCCGCTGATGAGCCCGGGCCGATATCAGGGGTGATTACGCTTTATACTGCTCCCAGCCAACCGGCGTGAGTGGGTAATCCCCCCCACGCTCTCATATGGCCATAATGACTCACTGAGATGGTTTTAGTGAATCACGCTGACCCAGTATGACTCACTTTTTCGATGGGCAATATTTCTTAACAAATTTATTTATAGCAGCTTGTGAATTCCTTCCTTGCTGGCATTTCGCCTGCAATTTAATTCGGTGATAGGAGTTAGCATCCGGGTGGATGTTAGGCTCCGACTCACGACCACGACCGGGCGTGCAGGCAGACCCCGTTGTGGTGACCGAAAAAGAAACCGACTGCCAGATGAAAGGTTTATACTTATGAACACATTGACTCGTTGGAATCCGCTCCGGGAAATGGAGGATATGCAGCGACGGATGTCTTCGCTTTTTGACTGGAATTCATTCCGCCGCGGCAGTCTGACGCCGGAGGAAGAAAACATCACCGTCCCAGAATGGACGCCGCTGGTGGACATTGCGGAAGATGAAAAGGAATACCTCATCAAGGTCGAGCTTCCGGAGGTCCAGAAGGACGATGTCAAAGTGACCGTGGAGAGCGGCACCTTGACCATTGCCGGGGAACGCAAGGCCGAGAAAGAGGAGAAGGGCCACAAATTTCATCGGATCGAACGCTACTATGGCCGGTTTGAGCGGAGCTTCACCATTCCCGATGATGCCGTCGGCGACAATGTGAAAGCTGAGTTCAAAGATGGCGTTCTGCGCGTGCATCTGGCCAAGAGCGAGAAGGCCCGTCCAAAACAAATTGAAGTCAAGGTGAACTGAGCCTGCGGCGGGGAGGAACGCCCTGGCCCCAGGGCGTTCCTCTCGGAAACAGGGTGAATACGCACCGAAAGTTTTAGCAGAGGCTGGGCGTGGTTTTGTACGGAAGTCGCGGAAGCATGCTATTGAACGTTTCCGCTGCAAAACCTGTCGGAAAATCAAGGACCGGCTTGTTGCCGAGGACTCAAGTTTTGCGTATTTGCCATCGATGGGGTGGGAAGGCGCAAACAACTTCGGGGCCGACCTGATTTGCAACGCAATCCATCTCTCAACCAATGGTGCATATATGGCAATGCAAACCACGGATGCCGGGAAAATTGTCGTCACGATCTTTTATCCGAATGCCACGACTGGCGCAAATCTGGTGCAAGCGTTCCACCAATCCTTGAAAAACCTGGGGGAAGCGGAGGCGCTCGATGCGCGGCCATGGCGGCTTGATGTTCTTGAATGGCCGGAAATGCGGTCGCAGGCCGTTCATGATGTTGCCAATTCGGCGATCATCGTGGTCCCGGCGGACAATGCCTATGCCGGCTCAACCTTTTTCCGGCACTGGGTTGAGTCGTGGCCGATTGGGTTGGATGGGTGCTCGCTGCTGTTGGTGTCTACCGGGAACCAGCTTGAGACCGAATCCACGCCGGAAATACCGCAATTCACCCGATGGCTGCGAGACATAGCCGTTCGCAAAGGCATGGAATTCACAGACACCCAAGTCGAGACCGGGCTCATCGCCCCGGGGACTCGACGGGATGAGGGCCGAGCCGCGGCCGCCGCTCGCGGATTTTCTCAAGCAAATGATCACTCAAAGATTGCCGGGGATCTTCTCACGGACTGGCAGTTGCCGCCGGCCCCGCGTTTCCGCGGGCTCAATGAGTAAATGGAGTCTTCCCCAAATGGCTGGAAAAAGAAGCTCATGAAAAATCAAACTCCGAACGGAAACCAGATCGATAGGACCTGCGAGTTCGTGCTAAAGGCGCCCGAAGCCCGGTCGGTCTTGCTGGCGGGAGATTTCACGCGCTGGCAGGAGCGAGCCTTGCCCATGAAGCCTCTGCCGAATGGAGGGTGGGGAGTATCGGTGTCGCTGCCGCCGGGCAATTATCAGTACCGGTTCGTGGTGGACGGCCAGTGGCGCGATGACCCCGAATGCGCCCGACGCGTACCCAACGGTTTTGGGGGCTACAACATGGTGCACGAGGTGATCCCTTCCCCTTCCGGGTCCGCTACCCCGCCTCGGAATCGCCGCCAGCGACCCGCAAGTCACAAAGGCCCCGCAGGCCGACGGGACACGTCATCAAAATCTCTACCTATCAATTTATGAAGGTAAAACCCGCACCTCGCAAAGGCCGAGTCGTGGTTGAACTCGGCGCCAAAGATTTGGGCTTGCTCAGTCCCATGCCCTTCGAGATCCGCCGCATTGTGGTTCCGATGGATTTTTCGGACACCGCCATCAAGGCGCTCCAGTATGCGGTGCCGTTTGCGGTGGCATTTGGCGCGGAAGTGGTGCTGGTGCACGTGACGCAAGTTTTCAGTGTGCCGGTTGAACTCGGGTATATGCCACCGGATTTGGTAGAAACCCAGCAAGAACTCATGGATTCCGCGCGGGCCGGGCTCGAGAAGCTTTGCCGCGATGAAATTGGCAGCCGCACCCGCTCCGTCGTCCAGGTGCGCGCGGGCGTACCCTGGCAGGAAATTGTCGCCGCCGCTGGCGAAACGAATACCGATCTCATCATTCTCGCCACCCACGGCTACACCGGCGTGAAACACGCCCTGTTGGGCAGCGTCGCCGAGCGGGTGGTGCGGTTGGCGCCCTGCCCCGTCCTGGTGGTACGGGAGCGGGAACGAGATTTAGTTTCAACTGCAACCAAGGCCAAGTCGCGATCTTCCAACCGCAAGCAATGACGATCTAAATTAGCTCCTTAACCGACCAATCGGCCATTCATGAAATGTTGATTGACGTATGAAAAAATCCTTCCATTCCCCACTAAACCCCGTGGCCGGGGCAATAATGCTTTTCCTGGCCAGTTTCCCATCCCTAAAGTATTCCGCCTATGCCGCGTCTCCGCCCAAGCTTAATGTAAAGGAAACCGCGGTTTCACCCCAGGTGAAAGCCGCCACGAGCCTGGCGCCGATCATCAAGGAGGTCTCGCCGAGTGTGGTCAATATCCATACCTCCAAGAAGGTGAAGGCGATGTCCCCGCTCATGCCGTACTTTGACGATCCGCTGTTCCGGCAATTCTTCGGCGACCCTCGGGGCGGCGGAAATCTGGTGCCGCGCGAACGCCGGGAACAAGCCCTCGGCTCGGGGGTCATCCTCAGCGAAGACGGCTATATCATCACCAACAACCACGTCGTGGACGGCGCCGACGAAATCAAAGTCTCGCTGGCCGACGACAAAACCACTTTCGACGCGAAGGTCATTGGCACCGATTCCCACACCGACATCGCGGTGCTCAAGGTGGAGGGCCGGAAGCTGCCCGCGATCACTCTGACCGACAGTGACAAGCTGGAAGTGGGCGACTTCGTACTCGCGATCGGCAATCCCTTTGGCGTCGGGCAGACCGTCACGGCCGGCATCGTCAGCGCCAAAGGCCGGGGTGGCATGGGCATCGTGGACTATGAGGATTTCATTCAAACCGATGCCTCAATCAACCCGGGCAACAGCGGCGGGGCGCTGGTGGACGCCGAAGGCCGCCTGGTGGGAATCAACACTGCCATCCTGAGCCGCACTGGTGGCAATCAAGGTGTCGGCTTTGCCGTACCCATTAATCTCGCCCGCTATGTGATGGAACGGCTTGTCGCTGACGGCAAGGTCACCCGCGGTTACTTGGGCGTAATGATTCAACCGGTCACGGAGGATCTGGCAACCGAATTCAAGTTGAAGGACCAGTCGGGGGCGCTGGTTGGTGAGGTCACTCCCAACTCGCCAGCCGCTGAAGCCGGGCTCAAGGAAGGCGACGTCGTGGTGGAATTCAAGGGTAAGAAAGTGGCGGACAGCCGGCAATTCCGTTTGATGGTAGCCCAGACAGCGCCCGGCACCAAAGTGACCATCAAAGTCATGCGCGACGGCGAGGAGAAAACCTGCACCGTCAAGCTCGGAGAATTGTCGGAAGACATCCTGGCCAAAGCGGGCGGAGAAGGTGGTCGCGGACGGGGACCGGGCGGCGAGCGCGACGTGTTGCGCGGCGCGGACGTGGCTGACTTGGACGCTCGCAGCCGGAGCCAGTTTGAAATCCCCGCCGGTATCCGTGGGGCGATGATCACATCCGTGGCGCCGGGCTCCGCCGCAGCCGAAGCCGGCCTGCGCCCCGGCGATGTCATTGTTGAAGTGAACCGCCGCCTCGTGACCAATGCCCGGGAGGCCTTGGAATTCAGCAGTCAAAACAAAGGTGCCCGGCTGTTGCTGCGGGTCTGGCGCGATGGCGGCAGTCGCTATGTGGTGATGGATGTTTCAAAATCCCGTTGAAGCATTGGCTGCGCGACAACCCGATCGGGCCGCGCCGGTCCCCGGTGATCCTCCACCTGCGGCCGAAACTTTTCCAGCCGCCTCAGCTGACAAGCAAACATCAAACTAGGCGCGCCGGCTTCTTTCCGGCCAGCAAGGCGGTTCCCTGGCCGCCGATAGGGTTTTTCCCCTTCCACGCTGGGCGTCCCGGGAGGCGGGATATCGGGAATGAAGTTGCAAAACCATCTTCACCCGTTCAGTTTTGGCCCACTGGAATGAAGGCGCTTTGCTTTGGTCTCCCCGCCGGACGGCAGGAAGACGGAGGCCTTTCCAATTCTTTCTCACCCCCGGGATGAGTCGGGCAGGGACGAACCGCTCGGCGCGGCGATGCACCGAAGCATTGCGATGCGTTCGAGGGTGAATAAATGTTATGCTGAGAATACAAAAAGCCGCGGTAATTGGGGCGGGCAACATGGGCGCGCAGATTGCCGCGCACCTGGCCAACGTCGGGATTCCATCCTTGCTGATGGATATTGTTCCGACTGAACTGCTGCCCGAGGAATCGAAACGCGGGTTGACCCTGCAATCGCCGGAGGTCCGGAATCGTCTCACCAAAACCCTCTTCGAACGCGCTAAAAAACTTTCCCCGGCGCCGCTCTTCGTGCCCGAGGCGGCCAGCCTCGTCCGGATCGGCAACGTCGAGGACCATCTCGCCGAACTCAAAGATGCCGACTGGATCATCGAGGCAATTCTTGAGCGCATGGATTTGAAACTGGCAATCCACGCGAAGATCGCCGCGCACGCCCGGCCCGATGCAATCGTCACCACCAATACCTCCGGCCTGTCCATTGCCGGCATGACGAAGGGTTTGCCGCTCGAATATCGTCGCCGGTTTTTCGGCACGCACTTCTTCAACCCGCCGCGTTATATGCGGCTGCTCGAACTCATCCCAACGCCCGACACGGATCCCGCGTTGCTGAAATCTTTCGGCGAGTTCGGCGAAGCCGTTCTCGGCAAAGGCATCGTTCTGGCCAAGGACACACCCGGGTTCGTGGCCAATCGCATCGGTTGCTTTGACATGCAGCAGGTGGCCCTGCTCATGATCGAGGAAGGCCTGAGCATTGACGAAGTGGATGCCATCACCGGTCCGGCCATCGGGCGGCCGAAGAGCGCCACGTTCCGGCTGGGCGATATCGTCGGCGTGGACCTCATGGCGCAGATGGGCCGCAATCTGCGCGGTTTGCTGGCACACGATCCGCAAATCGCGGTCTTTCGCGAAGTGGAATTCATCGAGGACATGGTCAAGCGCGGCTGGTGGGGCGAGAAAAAGAGCCAGGGCTTCTACCAGCGCGTCAAGACCGACAAGGGCCGGCAGATTCTCACCTTGGATTACAGGACGATGGAGTATCGTCCGCAGCAGAAGCCGTCGTTCGCCTCGCTGGAAGCGGTGAGCAAAATCCCCAGCCGGGCCGAGCGGATTCGCACGCTCTGCGCCGCAACGGACAAGGCGGGCGTCTTCGCGTGGAAACATCTCAGCGCAGTGCTCGGCTACGCCGCCGACCGGCTCACGGAAATTGCCGATGACGTGGTCACCGTGGATAACGCGATGAAGTGGGGCTACAACTGGGAACTGGGGCCGTTTGAAATCTGGGACGCGCTCGGCGTTCGCGAGACGGTCGAACGTCTCCAGCAAGAAGGGCGGGCGGTCCCGGCGCTTGTCCGCAATCTCCTCGCGGCCGGCAAAACGTCGTTCTACGAAGAACGGGACGGCCAACGCTCCTTTTTTGACCTCGCCAAAGGCGGCTACACCCCCGAAGTCGAAGCGCCCAAGGTCATTCACCTTCCCCGACTGCACCGGGCGAACAAAGTGGTGCGCAGCAATCCGGGTGCGAGCCTGGTTGACCTGGGTGACGGCGTGGCCTGCCTGGAATTCCACACAAAGATGAACGTGATCGGCGGCGATCAGTTGGGGATGTTGAAACAATCATTGGTGGAAGTGAGCAAAAACTTCGTCGGCCTCGTCATCGGCAATCAGGGGCCGCATTTCTCCGCTGGCGCGAACCTTTTGCTGCTGACCACCCAGATTCAGAATCAAGATTGGGACGAGATTGACCTCAGCATTCGCACGTTCCAAAAGGCCACGAGCTCCTTGCGGCAGTTTGAGAAACCCGTAGTCGCCGCGTGCCATGGCTACACGCTCGGTGGCGGCTGCGAGGTGACGCTGGGCTGCGATCATATCGTGATCGCCGCCGAAACCTACATGGGCCTGCCGGAAGTCGGTGTGGGGCTCATTCCCGGTGCGCATGGGTCGAAGGAAATGCTGATCCGCTGCACGGAGCAGGTCATCCGGAACGACGAGGCTGATTATTTTCCCGGCGTCCGGCACGCGTGGGAAACCTTGGGCCTGGCCAAAGTGTCCACCAGTGCAGCGGAGGCCGCCAAGCTGCGTTTCTTGCGCCCCGGCGAAACCACCATCGTGCTGAACCGCGACTGGGTCATTGGCGAAGCCAAGGCGCAGGTGTTGCAACTCGCGGCGCAAGGCTATCGCCCCCGCCCGCAGCGCACCGACATTCCCGCCATCGGCGAGGCCGGCCTGTCCCTGTTTAAAGTGATTCTCCAGCAGATGCGGGGGGCCGGGCAGATCAGCGAGCATGACCAAAAGATCGGTTCGAAGCTCGCCTACATCCTTTGTGGCGGCGATTTGACATCGCTGCACTTTGTCTCCGAGCAATACATCATGGATCTGGAACGCGAAGTTTTCCTGAGCTTGTGCGGCGAACCCAAAACCGTCGAACGCATCAAACACACGCTCAAGACCGGCAAACCGTTGAGGAACTGAAATTATGAAGGAAGTTTTTATTGTCGCCGCCGCCCGGACTCCGGTGGGCAAAGCGCCGAATGGCCGGCTCAAGACCGTTCATCCCGCGGATCTCGGGGCACTGGTGCTCAAGGAAGTGCTCCAGCGCGTCCCGCAACTCTCCCCCGAACAAGTCGAGGATGTCATCATCGGCTGCGCAATGCCCGAAGGTCCGCAAGGCATGAACATGGCCCGCCTCTCCTGTCTGCGGGCGGGTTTGCCAGACACCGTCCCCGGAATGACCATCAATCGCTTTTGTGCCTCCGGATTGGAAGCGATCGCCATCGGGGCCCAACGAATTCTGAGCGGCATGGCGGACGTCGTCATCGCGGGCGGCACGGAGAGCATGAGCCAGGTACCCATGACGGGATTCAAGATGACTCCGAATCCTTGCCTGGTGAACGATATGCCGGATGCGTATCTCGCGATGGGGTTGACCGCGGAGAATGTGGCCAGCCAGTTCCAGGTTTCCCGCGAACACCAGGATGCCTTTGCCTATGCGAGCCATCAAAAAGCCATCGCCGCCATCGACGCCGGCCGTTTCAAGGAGGAATCCGTCCCCGTGCGCGGTCGCGAGGTCACGTTGGATCAGAACGGCAAACGCAAAGTCACCGAGTTTGTGTTCGAAACCGACGAAGGTCCCCGGCGCGATACTTCGCTGGACCGGCTCGCCGCGTTGCGGCCGGCGTTCAATCCCAAGGGCTCGGTGACGGCTGGGAACGCATCGCAACGCAGCGACGGCGCCGCCGCTGTTATTTTGATGTCCGGTGAAAGAATGAAGGAACTCGGCGTAAAACCGCTGGCCCGGTTTGTCGCCTATGCCGTCGGCGGCGTGCCCCCCGGCATCATGGGCATCGGCCCGGTGGCAGCGATTCCCAAGGCCCTCAAACTCGCCGGCTTGAAAATGGACGAGGTTGATCTGGTGGAATTAAACGAGGCCTTTGCCAGCCAGGCGGTGTCCGTCATCCGCCAGTGCGAGATTCCGCCGGACCGGGTCAACGTCAACGGCGGGGCCATTGCGCTCGGCCACGCACTCGGCGCGACCGGCGCAAAACTGACGGTCAGCATCATCCACGAACTCAAGCGTCGCCAGGGCCGTTACGGCCTGGTGACCATGTGCATCGGCGGGGGCATGGGCGGGGCGGGGATTGTTGAATTGTGCCGCTAACGCTCATCCCAGGAGGTCTTGTTGAAGATTTTAGTACCATTGAAACGGGTCACCGATCCGGATACAAAGATCCGCCTTTTGCCCAATGGCGCGGCGCTGGATCTGGACGGCGTCAAATTCGCCGTCAATCCGTTCGACGCCATCGCCCTCGAAGAAGCGCTGCGCATCAAGGAAAAGCTCGGCGAGATAGAAATCGTGGTGGCCAGCATCGGTGGCGACTCGAGTGTGGAGCAGCTCCGTGTCGGACTGGCGATGGGTGCGGACCGGGCCTTGCTGGTGAAAACGACGGAAACCCTCGACTCGCTGGCAATCGCCAAAGTTCTGGCGGCGGTGTATCGGCGGGAGCAGCCGGGTATTGTCCTGATGGGCAAGCAAGCCATTGACGACGACTCGAATCAAGCCGGCCAAATGCTGGCCGCCTTGCTCGGTCTTGGCCAGGCGACCTTCGTCTCGAAGCTGGACCTGCTCGACAACAACACCCGGGCACGTTGCGGCCGCGAAACCGATGCGGGCATTGAAACGGTCACGGTCAGCTTTCCCGCAATCATCACCACGGATCTGCGCCTCAACGAGCCCCGTTACGTTTCCCTGCCGGGCATCATGAAGGCGAAGAAGAAACCGCTGGAAGAAATCACCGTCGCAGACCTGGGCGTAACCGCCAGTTCCCGCACCACGGTGCTCGCACTCGAACCACCGCCCAAACGCAAAGCCGGGGTGCGCGTGAAAACCGTGGACGAGTTGGTGGACAAACTCAGGAACGAGGCAAAAGTGATTTGAGAAGTGGACGGGGGGCGAGGGAGACAGAAAATGTATGGCGACCTTTCCCCACCCCGACCCTCTCCCCTTCCGAAGGGGCGAGGGAGAATTGTTCGCCGCGGCCGTGCGAACCGATGATCGGCGGTAGCACGATGATTCACGGAAAATCGAAAAACGCCGCCGGCTGTTCCCTCGCCCCCGCCGAGGGGGAGAGGGGGCGGCCGCAAGGCACGAGTTTGGTATCGGAAAAATCATGGCAAACATACTAGTCATCGCGGAACACGACGACGGGCAGCTTAAGCTGGCCACCTTGTCCGCTCTGGGTTTCGCGCACCAAGTCTGCGCGGCGGCGGGCGGTGCTTACTCCGTCCTGATCCTGGGGCAAAGCCTCGGAGACGCGACGGAAAAGTTGCGCGGCTACGGCGCGGCGTCCGTGCTGGTCGCCGACCATCCCGCCCTCAAGCAACCGCTGGCGGACAAATATGCCCACGTCATCGCCGAAGTGGCGCGCACGCAAAACGCCACCCTCGTCGTGGGCGCGGCGTCCACGTTCACCAAGGACATCCTGCCGCGCGCGGCGGCCTTGCTGGACGCCGGGATGATCAGCGATGTGATCGAGGTGCGCCCCGAGGGAAGTGATTTCGTTTTCAAGCGGGTCATGTATGCGGGCAACGTCATTGCCACGGTGAAGTTGGACGGCGGCCTGAAGTTTCTCACGGTCCGCGCCGCCGCCTTTGCGCCGCCCGCCCAGACGGCGGAACTTTCGCCCGTGACGCCCGTGGCCGTGGATGCGGGCAAGCTGCCGGCGCAGATCGAATACGTGGGACGCGAAGCGAAGGTGGCGGGCCGGCCGGACTCGACCGAAGCGCGAGTGGTGGTCTCCGGCGGACGCGCCATCAAAAACGCCGAGGATTTCGAGCGCTTGATCGGCGGCTTGGCGGATGTGCTGAAGGGCGCCGTTGGCTCGTCGCGGGCGCTGGTGGATTCCGGAATCACACCGAACTCGCTGCAAGTTGGGCAAACCGGTAAGGTAGTGGCCCCGGACCTCTACATCGCCGTCGGCATCTCCGGCGCGATTCAGCACATGGCCGGAATGAAAGACACCAAGGTCATCGTCGCAATCAACAAAGACCCCGAAGCGCCGATCTTCGAAGTGGCGGATTACGGGTTGGTGGGCGACGTGTATCAAGCCGTGCCGGAACTCATTGCGAAGTTGGGTAAGTAGCTTTTAGACCACGGCACACACCATGACCATGACTCCATTGCGTCAGATGACCTACGAGGAATTTGGAAGGTTGCGATTTCTGGACTTCTTTCCCAGGACCGACGCCTACAAGGAGGACTACGAGGGGGGCATGGAGACTGGCATCGGTTTGGCCTGCACCGAGGGCTATTTGGAGACGATGTTTGCTAGCCCTGTTGATACGGAATGGCAGACAGCCGAGATGAATTTGGAGTTGGGAAGCGACTGTCCAGAGAGCGAGGGGCACGCGCTTCTGGACGGACTTGGCCTGCGGCTTCGTAAAGGCATGAGCTCTGAACAGGTTCGGGCGCAGCTCGGCGTTCCCGAAGAAGATACTCCGAGATGGTTGCGCTTCGTTATTGGAGACTTGCATCCATATTATGTCGGTTGCTTGATTATTGAGTCTGGACTGCACAGAGTCTGGATCGGCAGGAAGGATTTATCAGATGAGAACCCGGCGACCTAACCACCAAATGATTGGAAAGGATCGAGGCGCTCAGGAATACACTCGGCATGAGCTCGAGTCTTCTCATTAACACCCAGCTTCAGCGGGGTGTTGGCAGCGTGGAGAATAGCCAAACCGTGATAACGGTTTGGCCCCGGCGCGGAAAACCGTTGAAACGGTTTACCGTTTCCACACCGCTGATCACCCCGCTGAAGCGGGGTGTTAACGAGACGTCCGCCGAATGGAGGATGCGCGCACGAAGCGGATTCCCACTCCCCTTCCGAAGGGGAGAAGGCCAGGGTGAGAATTCGCCGAAAGAGCTTTCGCGCCTTGAACCCCTGAACCGTAGCGGCGGCTCGGCAGAGGGCCGCCATCATCCGTCTCGATATGTTTGCGGCGCTCTTCCGAGACGCCGCTACGCCGAGGTTCATGGAGATGGGTCAGGTGAAAACTTCCTGCCTGGGCAGGCTTTCCCCCTCGCCATGAAACGCCCGCACCACCGACAGGTCTTGGAGTGCGCGCGCCCCCAGGCGCGGTTGTAGGCGGGGGTGGGCCCAAGCGCCACAGGGCAGGGGCCCACCAGGACGCTACCGCGCTTCATCATCCGCCTGCGCGCACCGGGAGCTTGAAGTCTTTACCATGAACCCCACCCGCGAAACCTTCGGCAACATCCCGCAGTCGTCGCAGGTCGTTTTCTATTGCCTGACGGTGGTGACGCTGGCGGTGTTCGCCTACGGCGTCTGGCGGCGATTTCAGCTGTGGCGTCAGGGCACGCCCATCGGCGTCCGGGAACTGATCGTTGGCAACCTCAAACAAATCTGGGCGAAGGTGAATCCCGGCGTGCGCCGGTTGCTCGTCGAAGGCCTGGGCCAGAAACGCGTCCGGGGCCGCGGCCTGGCGAGTTGGGCTCACATCTCGCTGTTCGCCGGCTTCATGATGTTGTTCCTCGGCACGACACTGCTGGAGCTGGATCACATCGCGGGCTGGATTTCCAATTCGCTCAGATTTCACCACGGCGCTTACTACGTCATCTACGAATTTACCTTAGATGTATTCGGACTCCTGTTCCTGATCAGCTGCCTCTATTTCCTCTGGCGGCGGACCCGGCGGCCCGCCAGCGTCGGGCATCGCGCGACGGATTGGTATGTGCTGGGGTCGTTCCTCGCCATTGGAGTCACCGGGTATTTGGTAGAAGGCCTGCGCCTGATCTGGCAGCAGCCAACCGGCATCGCCGCGCAATGCTCCCCGGTGGGCCTGCTGATTGCGCAGGCTTTCTCCGGCCTGAGCGACGCGGACGCTCGTTCAGCACATTTCGGCCTCTGGTGGCTGCACAGCCTGCTTGTTTTCGGGTTTATTGCGTCGCTGCCCTACACGCGGCTCCTGCACACCATCGCCGGGCCGCTCAATCTCTTTTTCGCCCGCCCGGAATTGGGCCGCATGACGCCGATCACGATGGAGGAAGTGGAAAAGACCGAACGCGTCGGCGTCAGTGCGATCAACCATTTTAACCAGCAACAACTCCTCAGCCTGGACGCCTGCATGGAGTGCGGCCGCTGCGAGGAAGCATGTCCGGCACATGCCACCGCCAAACCGTTGTCGCCGAAAGAAATCGTTCAGGATTTGAAACGGTTGATGACTTTGTCCCTCAACGTAGCGGCGCCTCGGAAGAGCGCCGCACAAACGCCGTTGCCCGAGAATGCGGCGCTCACCCGAGCCGCCCCTACGGGGACAGTTCCCGCGCTGCACGAGGAGACGATTCTGGCCGAAACGCTTTGGTCTTGCACGGCGTGCAGTGCGTGCGTGGGCATCTGCCCGGTCCGGATTGATCCGCTCACCTTGATCACGGACCTGCGCCGCAATCGCGTGGGCGAAGGCACGTTGAGCGGCACGGCGGCGACGGCTTTGCGCCGGATGCAATCGAGTTCCAATCCGTGGGGCTTGCCCGCGGCGGATCGCCCCAACTGGGCGGAAGGCCTGGGCGCACCCACCGTCAAAGAGAACCCCGGGTTTGAGGTGCTCTACTGGATCGGCTGTGCGGGATCCTATGATCGCCGCGCGCAACGCGTGGCCCGTGCCGTGGTGAAGCTGCTGAAACATGCCGGCGTGAATTTCGCCATCCTCGGCCGCGAGGAAAAATGCACCGGCGAATCCGCGCGCCGCCTCGGCGATGAGTTTTTGTTCCAAGAACTGGCCCAAGCCAACATTGCCACGCTGAGCAAATACAATGTCCGCAAGATCCTCGCGCACTGCCCACATTGCCTGAACAGTCTGCTCAAGGATTACCCCCAGTTCGGCGGCCAATACGAAGTGATCCATCACACCCAGTTCATTTCCCAACTGCTTCAAGCCGGGCGATTGAAAGTTGCGGATGGCGATGGCCCGGACAACGCCGGCGCTGTGACCTATCACGACCCGTGTTATCTGGCACGGGTCAATGGCATTCACGACGCACCGCGCGCCGTGCTGGCCACGGCGTTGGGCGCGACGGGCGCAAAAGCGGACGTACGCGAGATGCCACGCAACCGGGAAAAAACCTCCTGCTGCGGCGCAGGCGGCGGCCGCATGTGGATGGAAGAAGACCCGAAGCAACGCGTGTCCACGGTGCGGGCCCAGGAAGCCTTGGCGACGGGCGCGAAAACAGTTGCCGTGGGCTGCCCCTTCTGCCTGACGATGATGACCGACGGCGTGGCGGCCCAGGACAATCCGGCGCGGGTGTTGGACGTGGCCGAACTGCTGGTGGAACGATTGAAACTTTAAGCCTGGGTCACTCCCCTCCCGTTGATGCGGAGGGGAGCAAACCCACGAAGCGCCGGGCGTCTAAACCGCAGCCGCGGCGAACGCGAACCGCGGGGCGAGCGTCCGCGCGGGCCAGAACGGGGCAAATTGAACCATACGGCTCGTCAGGAACCTCGCCCTACCGGCCAAGTTCTCGACGACGCATCGCGTGACCTTTGTAGCAGCGGACGTCAGCCCGCTCAAACTTCCAGCCCGGGGAAGAATTAAAGCCGACTCACGCCGGCTGCTACCTGTGAGTTGAAGGAAGACGCCCCACCGTATCGCGTGGCTGCGGACGTGAGTCCGCGGCAAGAATCCGAGACGGAGAGGCCAGCCGCGTTCCCACCAACACTGCCACGGTTCGAATTCATCGATTTCTTTTGCGGCACAAGCCGCTTTCGCATCGCGCTCAAGCAGCAGGCGGCGAAGGCGACCTTCCTCCGATTGGAACGGGCTGGCGTAGGCCGCTCCGAACCCCAGATAAACACCGACGGACACGAACGCAATTGCCGCAAAAACACCAAGGAACACAAAACCGATGTTCCACTTTAAAACATTCTAGCCGATAGGCCACAAGGGAAGCGGGCATCATTCGGCGCATTACTTGCCGAAAGTGGGTTCGTCAAAAAATCCTCTCTGCGTTCGGGCGCAATGTCACCGATCGCACGCGTCAACCTGGCTGATCGTCCATTGACCTGTCCCTTGGTTTCGCGTGGACGATCAGCTTTGCCGAAACGCAATGGTATCCGCGCCACGCTGGGAATGAATACCTGAAAGTCGCGCGCAGCGAAAACCCTCCCCCGGAGAAACTCGCCCTTGCAAGTTCATCGGTGCGCCGCCGCATTCTGTTTTGGGTTCCAAAGTGGAAAAATCGCCTTGAAGTTTTACCTCAACATGTTACAACTCGAATCCTCAGAAGGATTTATATGCGTAGTTCACTCAATCGGCTGGCAATTCGCGGCTTGATCGTTCTTGGCGTTGGCGTTTTTAGCGCATCTGCCCAAACCAAGATTTACTGGACCGCCACCGACGGATCCGGTGCTTACCTGGTCCGGGCCGACGGCGATGGCTCGAGTCCTGTTAACATCGTATCCGGGGCCGCCAACATCCTCGGTCCGAACGGCCTCGAAACCGCCAACGGCCTGCTCTACTGGCCTGACCAGCAACTTAACGCCGTCAAACAGGCGAATCTTGACGGCACGGGCGTAGCCACCTTCAGCCCGGCCCAAAATCCCTACGACGTCTTCGCCACGGCGCAACAGGTTTACTGGACCTCCCAATCTTACGACTACCTCGACACCGAGTTGATCAACGGCACCGGCTACCAGCGCATTCTTGGCTCGCCGAACATTTCCCAGCCGTTTGCCATCGAAGTAACGGCCACCAACATTTATTGGTCGCGCGTCAGCGGCTCGGGCAGCATCCTGCGCTCGGACCTCAGCGGCGGCAACATCGTCACCCTGATTCCGAACGCCTACGTGTACGACATGCAGGTCACGTCCAACTACATCTATTTTTGCAACAACAATTTTCCCAGCGGCATCAAGCGCGCCAACCTTGACGGCACCGGCGTCACCAACCTCATCACCGACACATACGGCATCGGCCTCCTCAACGGCATCTGTGTCACCGCCGAAGCGATCTATTGGTCGGCCTTGAATGACGATTTCGGTGGCGGCATTCGCCGCGCCAGCCTGAATGGGCTCAATCGCACCAACCTTTACAACGCGCCCGCTGGCACGGCCGTCCGTGGCGTGGTGGTCCTGCAGGAAGTGGCCGCGCCCGCCGCCCCGCCGGTTTTCACCAACCCCAACCTTGGGCTGGGTGGATTCAGATACACTTTGCAAGTTGAGTCCGGCCGCACCTACCGGATTGAAACCTCCAGCAACCTGACGAACTGGACCGAGATCACCAACTTCACCAGCGCCGGTACCAGCATGACCCTGACCAATGTCATTCCCGTTGGCACCACCAATCTGTTCTTCCGCGCCCGCACGCCGTAGCAAGTCGGCTGACAGCTCTTTATTTCAATTTTGATCGCAACCTCCATCCCGGTCTTTGGGATCGACACAGTTAGGAATTAGATCAAGCTTTCGATCCCATTCGGCGCTTTCCATGTTCCCACTTGTCGACCGTCCCGGCTGTGGATGTTGGCAAGGCTCGTCAGGAACTCCATCGACATTACGGCAGTGGCAACGGCGCGCAGATGCTGACGCGCCCTGCCTTTGTGCTCTTTGTGCTCTTTTATGGCTGATTGATTTTCGTGTGGTTCGAGTGGTTCGTGGTCAAAAACAAATGGCCACCGTGTCCACCAAAGCGAAGTGGTCGGAAGTGATGACGCGAGTCCGCAGTCGCGGCAACCAGGATACGGAACTGGCCTTGGCGAAATTGCTGGGGTGCATGGCGTCACCGGCTGGCGGAGACCCGTTAAGATTCTTGGTAGGGCCGTGCTGCCGCGCGGCCCAAACTTTACGGCGGCGCAGCAGCACCGCCCTACCGTCCGCGGGCGACCTGACTTCGTTCTCCGCGCGGCGCGCTTGGTGATTTTTTGGATGGCTGTTTCTGTCACCGCCGGCCACGGCATGCCACCCAGCCGAAAGACAACCGGGCACTCTGGCGGAAGAACCTGGCGGAAAACCAGCAACGGAATCGGCGGGCGGGCTGGCGCGTGGTGCGGATCTGGGAGCTGGTGGGCGAAACTTAAGCCAGCAGCGGGGTGAGGAGTTCCCCGCGGACGTCGGTGAGCCGGAAGTCGCGGCCCTGAAAGCGGAACGTGAGCTTTTTATGGTCGAGACCCAGCAAATGGAGCAACGTGGCGTGCAG
>CAZIJO010000014.1:0-16445 GCA_964539515.1 uncultured Bifidobacterium sp.
TATGAAATGGAATGCGCGACCTTCAAGGCTTCTTGGAAAGATAGAGGGAGCGTTTACGCTGATCGAACTGCTGGTCGTCATTGCCATTATTGCGATTCTCGCGGCCATGCTGTTGCCTGCCTTATCAAAGGCGAAAGGGAAGGCACAACAAATCTCCTGCCTCAACAACCTGAAGCAACTGAGTTTGGGGACCCACCTGTACGCCGACGACAGCAATCAATGGTGGCCACCCATTCAGGACGCGCTGCCATCCGGGGGCGAGACCAGCTGGCGTTCCTACCTTTTCAACTATGTCGGCAAGAATGCCAGCGTGTACGACTGTCCGGCCGAACAAAAGGAAGTTTATGCCACGGGCACGAAGGCCGTCGGGGCGCCAACCCCGCAATTTGTGGGTCTGCCAGTGCCGGGTGAAATCGCAATCGTCAGCGGCCTTGGTGCGGTGAATGTCCACTGGACGGGCGGAACTCCCCCTTTTGGCCGGCCGAAGGGCTACGAAAACAACGTCTGCCGTTCACCCAATATCCAGCGACCTTCCCAATTGCTGATCCTGGGGGACGGACACAGCGCCCCGCCCGATTCGCTCGCCTGGCCGAATGACCGTTGGTGGATTTGGAAGGAGGCGACTCCGCTCGCGGCCGGCTATAACCGGGTGGCCCAAGGTGACAAGGGCTCTGTGCGCCACGCCCGGCGGTCAAACTACGCCCACGCCGATGGCAGCGCGTCGCTTTTGGACGCGGGCCGCATCCCGTGTAATTTGAACGAGTGCTGGTGGTCCGTTAAGTCCGATCCACACTGATCCAATTCAAATGTCGAAACGCCAAACTTACGTCTTGTTTGATCCGCGCAGAAAACAATTGGGATTGAAGCCATGAACCGGTCGAATGTTTTTAAACTTGTTCTGGCGGTGGCGCTGCTGGGAGGGGCTACGATCATGCTGGTTCGCTTTTTGAGGCAGGGGGATGGTCTGGCCGAGGAAACCTTTTATTACGACTTGAGCGAGAAGAAGCTGTTTGCCGGCCCTCGCGAGGCGCTCCCGCCGATTCGGGGACTCAACGATGCGGAGGAAGATGGCGTGCGCGCGGTCGTGATCGCCCTCAATGACGATCCAAGCGACAAGGTCAATCGCAAGATAGTCTACCTCGAAAAGTACGCGCCCGAGTTCAAACAGCAACTGGAACGAGTGCGCACAGGTCAGGCGGAACCGCTGCCGCGCAATGCGCGCAATGCCGCGCGATTGGTGCGACGCGTGGAGGATCTCGAATGGCATGCCGCAAATTCGCCGGAAGGTGAAAAAATCGAGTCTGCCTGGAATGTTCCCGGTCCCGACGGCAAATTCCCGGTGGTGTGTGTTCCATGAAGAATGTGGCTTGCCGATCCAGTCTGCGGTCCACGACCGCTCATGGCAATTGGCGAGGTTGGCCGGGTCGGCTTCGCCAAAGGCGTCGCACCCCGGCGAGTCCCCGAGCCGACCATGGACGCTTTCTCCCACGATCTTCAAACGAGCGCCAGGTGGATTCGGTCTTGGCCGGCCGGGCTGGGAAAGATCTGCGCTCGAATCCTCTCCCTTGAACAAAAAACAAACCAACCAAACTATGAAACGAAGAAACACAAATGGCCTGGCCATCCTCGCCGGTGGTCTGGCCTTCGTCGGTACCGCTCACGCCGTTGAAACCATTGTCGATGGTAATTTCGAAAACACCACCGGCTCCGGGATCGTCAGAAATGGTGGTACGCCCAACCCCGGCGTCGGTGGTGGCTGGAGTTCCTTCAGCACCTACCTTTACTCAACCGAATATGCCAATGCCGGCCCCGCCAACTGTGGCATTCAATTCCTGCGACCTTATGCCCCCAACCAAACGATCACCCAACTGGTAAGCCTTACCAATGCGACCGGGCTCACAACAACCGATATTGATGGCGGCCAGGGCCGTTATACCGTATCCGCCTGGTTCAGCAGCTACCTGACCCAAGGCGATTACAGCACCCTGACGGTGGACTTTCTCGACGCCTCAAGCTCCGTCGTGGACACCACCATCCCTTTGGGTGGCCTTGACTTTATCGCGGCAATTCCAACGGGGCCCAGCCCCACGGGCAAGTACGCGAATGGCAAAGAGTGGGCCCGGGATGCGCAGAGTGGCACGATCCCCTCGGGGGCGCGCACGGCGCGAGTTACCATGGTTTCCACGGCGGTGTCCGGGCAACCGGACGGTTACGTGGATCTCGTTTCGTTGGACATAACGGCCTCGACCGATACGGCGCCCGCATTGGTGCAGGCGTTTCCGGCCAACAACGCAATCAACGTTGACCCGCTGGTCACCATCGGGGTGACCTTGCAAGATCGGGCGACGGCGGTGAACACGAACACAATCCAGTTTTCCTTGGACAACGTGCTCGTGGCGCCATCCATTCAGAAATCTGGCACAAACACGACGATCCAGTACACTCCGGGGGCGTTAGCCGCACTTTCATCGCACAGCTACAGAGTTGTTTTTAGTGACAACGGCGCGCCCGTCACCACCAAGACCAATGTGTTCCAGTTTAAAGTGGGTGACTATCCGACGCTGCCCACGGGCCAAAGGACACCGCTTGGGTCGGAAGATGCGGCCAAGCCGGGCTTCAACGTGAAAGTGTTTCAGGTGGAGACCCTGACCGATCCCGCTGCGGCCCAAATCAACGTGGAGGACGATATTTCGATGTCCGAAGCAGTCCTGGCCGGCTTGGCGGGAACAAACGTGGCGGACCTCGCCCTTGCCGTCGGCAACACCTTTGCCGTGCCGGATGTTATCAATTGGGTCAATACCAGCGGCGCGACGGCCAATTTCCCCAATGATGCAGGCTTTCCTGGCATCCCAGGAATATTCGGCAGCGAGAGCAGTGTGAGCCATGAGATCGAAACCTTCGTTCGCTTTCCCACCGCTGGCTATTATCAGATGGGCGTGAACAATGAAGATCAATTCCGGCTCAGCGCCGGCACCGCAGGCACCTTGGTGCTCACCATTGGTGGTCCGACCAACGTTTCGATCCCCTGCGTGACGATGACGACCAACGCAATATTTGTCGGTTTTGGCGGCGCGCTGCCGCTGTCACCACTGACAGCACCGATAGCGTATGCAACGCCCAGTGGCGATCCAGAGGCATCCTGTGACATCTCGACGAATAGCAGTCTTGCCGGCAAGGTCGTATTGCTTGATCGCGGTGGCCTGAATTGCAGTGACACGGTCAAGGCCAAACAAGCTCAACTTGCGGGCGCCGTAGCCGTGCTGATGACCACGCCGGGCGACACCGGCTTCCCCTTCCGACTCGGAGGCGACGATCCCACCATCACCATTCCCGTCCTGGTGATCGCCGAAAACTATGGCGCCGGTTTGTTGAAATCCTACCTGACGAACAATGTGGCCGTTTCGGCAACCATTCGCGGGGATGCAAACCCGAGGATTGCCGAATGGGACAACGACAAGGGATACGGCGCGGTGAATGTGTCCGGCGGTTTTGCCGTGTCCGCGGCCGGGGTTTATCCCCTGCGCTTGGTGGCGGGCCACATGGGCGCCCTCTCGGGAGCCGCCGCCCGGGAGAATCTGGAATGGTTTTCCATCAAACCTGATGGGACCAAAATCCTCGTAAATGACACGACCAATCCGGACGCACTGCGAGCGTTCCGGGCCCGCAGCAACCCAACGCCCGTGATGAATGCGCCAACCCTTTCGGGCGGCAATATCACGATCTCCTGGACGGGTGCGGGCACGCTGGAAGAAGCCCTCGCGGTCACTGGTCCTTGGTCCGACTCCTCCAACCAAAACAATCCGCAATCGGTGCCGGCGGCCGGCGCCCGGAAATTCTTCCGCGTTCGCCAATAGCCGCCGGATCGCGGACAACTGATCGGTGCAATGTCAGGCGGCTGGGAGCCAAAACCCAGCCGCCTTTTCAATAACCAAAGGCATCAATGGACGGCTGGAGAATCGGCAGGCAGGGGGCCAAGTATTTTTCGTAGTGTTTCCACCGGCCAATGGCTCGCGTGTAGAGCGGCTGGCTGACCGCCTCGTAAGTCGGCGAGCCAACCGCCTTTTGTTTGAGCCGGTCACGATAATGCAAAACTGTCTCTTCCCAGGGCAGGCCTAGAAAATCCAGCGCGCGGCGCGCCTCTTTTTCCAGGTCCGCCACGGCGTCCTCGTAACGCACCTCCAGCCAGGGCGAGGCAATCATCCTGCGGAAAGTTCGCCAGGTGGCCATATCATTCGCATAGCGCTCGGCGGTTCGTTCCAAGGTCAGGAAACAAACGCTGTTGGCGTTGAGCGGCAGATACTGCATAAAGCAGCTGACCACTACGTCCCGCGGATCTCGCAGTGCGATCAGCAGGCGGGCTTCCGGAAACAACCGCAACAACCCGGGCAGCACCAACGTCAGCGTCGGATTCTTGTCCAGATGAACCCGGTCCCCGATTGGTTCATTCAGTGCCGCCGCCATGTACGTCAGATACCGCGCGCGCAGGGCCGCCACCTGCGGCAGGGGGATCGCGTCCAACAAACTCGCCGTGGGCTGGGGAGTCGCGGGCGTCAGCCACATCGCCGGGAAAACGTCGCGCGCGAAAGCTTCGCGTTCATCCGAACTGACCAATCCCGAATGACTGTCCAGCACTTGCTCCAGCAGCGTCGTCCCGGACCGCGGAAAGCTGGTGAGCACCGCCGTCTTTTTTTCCGGGAGCTCCCGACCGGCCTCCAACCAGCGCTGGAAATGCTGCGGGGTAAGCGACTCCGCCAGACCGCGAAGCTGCCCCAGCACGGTGTCCGCCTCCTTCCGCATTCTCCCCTCACGTTGGAGCAGAATCTCCTTGCACTTGAGCATCGCCTGCATGGCCGGTTCATATTCCTCCTGCCGGTCATGCCGCGCCGCGATTTCCGCCCAGGCCTGGGCGCGCACCGGTGGCGGCGCCTGGTCGTTGGCCGCCAATTCCCGGAAGAGCGCCTCGGACGCCGCTTCGTCCTTCAATCGCCGCAGCAATCGGGCCTTGAATAATTGTGCTTCCAAATAACCGGGGTCCGTGCGCAGGCAGTGTCCGATCAACGCGTAAGCCTCCTCTACCCGATGACGCCGCTCGTAAAGGATGGCCAACTCCAGACACGCGTCCGGAATGTCTTTGGTCATGGCCACCACGCGCTCGAAACATTGCATCGCTTTCTCGGGTCGAAAAATCATCCGGTAGCTTTGGCCCGCCAGATGGAGCAGGTTCGGTTGCCGGCCCCCAACCTTCATCAACCGATCCAGCATTTCCTCGGCCCGCTGGATTTCAAAGCGGGCGCCCAAAGCGCGGCTGGCATCGACGAGGGCGACAAGATTCTGCGGGTGCTTGCGGACGGCCGTTTCAAAATGTTGCAGCGCCTCTTCAAACCGATTAGCCAGCCAAAGCGCCCGGGCCTGCTGCAACTCTGGCAAATCCACCCCCAGCCCGGGAATGACCGTCTTCCGGGTTCCAACCGATGGATGGGAGCCTGCCGTTAATTGGGACCGTCTTTTTTTTGAGAACATGGTGTGAGCGCGCACTCCGAGTTGAGCACAAGCAATTCCGGCCGGCGAACAAAAAACGCCGCCCGCGATTTTTCCATTGTCAAAACCGGGAGAAAAATCCAAAAGAGAGTTACCACCAGCATGCCCAAGCCATTTCATCCGTTGCCCGGAGGCGACCGCTAATGCCGCGGTGGCTGAGATGGTGTGGCCTGGCCCTGCTCTCCTGGGGGGTGTGGGCCATCATGGCCAAAATCATCGGCGAGGCAGTTTCGGCCACGCACAACCAGGCGCTCTCCACCTTGGGTATCTTGCCCGTCATGCTGGCATTTGCCTTTTTGAAATCGCCGGCCACCGCCGGCAACCGTCGCCGGGGAATTCTCTACGCCCTGGCCGGCGGCGCCGTCTCCTGCATCGGCAATGTGTTCTATTACGACGCGCTCAGCCGGGGCGGCAAAGCCGCCACGATCGTGCCGCTTACCGCATTGTACCCGCTCGCAACCATCCTCCTGGCCATGCTCCTGCTCAAGGAACGGTTCAATCGAGTTCAATGGGGCGGCGTGCTCGTTTCGCTGGTTGCCATTTATCTTTTCAATGTGCAACAGGAGGAGGGATTCCTGTCCTCGTGGCTGGTTTACGCGCTGGCGCCCATCGCCTTGTGGGGCGCTGCCGGCTTCCTCCAGAAACTCTCCACCAATCACATCCCCGGCGAAAGCGCCACCCTCTGGTTTCTCGCCGCGTTCATTCCATTCGGAGTGCTCTTCCTGATCGGAAAACCGTTGCCCGCGCAGATCACCCTGAACACCTGGCTGCTCGTGGTCGGGCAGGGCTTCTTTCTTGCGCTCGGCAATTTCGCGGTCCTCGCGGCCTTCGCCAACCAAGGCAAGGCATCCATTGTCACGCCCCTCACCGCGCTTTATCCGGTGGTCAGCGTGCCCATCGCCATTCTTTTCCTCGGCGAAACAATCGGCCCGCGCGAGGCGGTTGGAATTTTTCTGGCCCTTGCCTCGGTGGCGGCGTTGTCTTGCGAAAGCGCCACCGTTGAAATCAAGTCCTCCTCCTGCCCGCCCGCGTCCTCATGATCGAAAGATCTTCCAACGAGCACGCCGGCGAAGGGATGCCAGAATATTTTGCACCCGAAAGGAAAAGGATTCACGATCGCAATACTGACATGAACTGAAATGAAACCCATCATCACCTTGCTCAAGGAAGGCGTCGTCCTCGGCGACGGCGGTTATCTCATCGAACTCGAACGCCGCGGTTACGTGGATAGCGGTTCCCGCCGCGAGAAAGTGGGCACCGGCAAAGGCAGCGGCCAGTTCACCCCGGAAGTGGCGATTGAACATCCGGACGCGCTCCGCCAATTGCATCGGGAATTTCTCCAGGCCGGGGCCCAGGTGTTGCAGGCGCTCACGTTTTTTGGCACGCGCGAGAAATTGAACCGTGCCGGCTACGGCGCCCAGACCGAGGCCATCAATCGCGCGGCGGTCCGGATCGCGCGCGAAGTGGCGGGGGATCAGGCGCTCGTCGCAGGCAGCGTCTCGCGCACGCAACTCCTCGAACGGGCCGGTCCGGACGCGCTCGGGCAGGCCAAGGACCTCATGGCCGAACAGATTCGCCTGCTCAAGGAGGCGGGCGTCGACTTCCTGATTCTGGAAACGTTCTTCCGGCTCGACGAAATTCGGGCGGCCCTCGACGCCGCCAACGCCAGCGGCCTGCCGGCCGTGGCCACGCTCAGTTTCCGCCCCTTGATTACCCGGTGTAGCGATGATCACACCCCGGCCCAGTGCGCAACGATTCTGGCGGATCAAGGAGCGGTGGCCGTGGGCGCAAATTGTGAGCAGGAACCGCGGCGGATGCTCCCCCTGCTGCGCGAAATGCGCCAGGCGGTAACCATCCCGATTGCCGCCCAACCGGCCGCGTTCCGCACCACCGACGATTGTCACTGCTTCACCCGCCAACCGGCGTTCCCTGACAATCTGGAGACCATCCAGGTCGCGCGCGGTGAGTTTACGGAATTCGGCCAGGTTGCCAAAGCCGAAGGCATTGGCTATGTCGGCGGTTGTTGTGGCTGCAACGCGGCGTACATCCGCGCGCTGGCCGATGGCTTGGCGGGGGCCAAATGAACGGCGCTATGCAACCAACCCCGCACGAAGCCGACGCCGTTGGTTTGCAAATCAAACCATGAGTTCAAATCCGACCAGCAAGGCGCGGCCGTTCTGCGCGATAGGCGTGGATGTAGGTGGCACCAAGATCGCCGCCGGGCTGGTCAGCTTCCCGTCCGGCGCCGTGCGCAAGCAAAGACAAATTCCAACGACGCCGGGACGCGGCGGCACCGCCGTGCTGGCGGATGTGTTGCGGCTATGCGAAGAAATCATGGCCGAGAGGTCCAGCCCGGATCCGGGCGTCGAAGGCATCGGGGTCGGGGTCTGTGAGTTGGTGGATTTGGATGGGAATCTGGTCAGCGAAAACTGTGTGGCCTGGAAGAATGTCCCCGCTCGTGAACACCTCTCGCAGTTGGCGCCGGCGGTCATTGAAGCCGACGTACGCGCAGCGGCACTGGCCGAGGCCACGTTTGGTGCCGGGAGGCAATCCCAGCAATTCCTCTATGTCACCGTCGGTACCGGAATCAGTTCGTGCCTGGTGCTGGCCGGCCGGCCGTTCACGGGAGCGCGCGGCGCCACCGGCACCATGGGCAGCAGCCCTTGGGGATTGGGGTGTGAGCAATGTGGGCATGTCAACCAGCGCACATTGGAAGAAATCGCCTCCGGCCCGGCGCTCGTAGCGCGTTTCAACCAACGGCATCCCGCGAAGGCCTCGACCGGCCAGGAGGTCCTCGGCGCGGCGGCGGCCGGCGATCCGGAGGCGACTGCGGTCGTGCGTTCCGCCGGGGAAGCGCTCGGAGTATGCGTCGGTTTTCTGGTCAACGTGCTTGATCCAGAATTGGTCGTCGTCGGTGGCGGGCTGGGCTTGAGCAAAGGATTTTATTGGGAAAGTTTCGTCGCGTCCACGCGCCGCCAGATCTGGTCCGATGTTCACCGCAACCTGCCCATCGTTCACGCCGCAACGGGACCAGATGCCGGAGTGATCGGCGCTGCGGCGGCGGCCTGGCGAGCGATCCAGCCCAAAACGGTCACCTGACAAGTTTATCCAGGACAAGCTCATGAATCCGAACATAACTTCCTGGACTCGCTCCGGAGCACTGCTGGCGATCAACCTGTTGTTTCTGATGGTCTGGGGATTTGCCGGCGTGGCAAAAGTTGTCAGTGGCATGCCGTCGTGGTTTGGCGACAAGTTTGGCTCGACGTTCCTGGCGAAGTTTCCAGGTTTGACGGTGACGTTCTGGCTATTGACCACCGCGGAGCTACTGGCGCTCGCCCTTGCATTGCTTGCTTTGCTGCGCGGGGAGTTCGCGGGGCGAAGTTCGTTGATCGGCTTGAAAGCCATGTTGGTTTGGAGCTTGTTTGTGTTCATTCAACTTGGATTTGGCCAGTGGCTAACGAACGAGTTCAACGGCGCTTTCCAGCTATTTGCCTACTCCGGTGTCACGCTGATTGCGCTCCAGTACGTTGATGGGCTTTCGCCCACGCGGCCCGGCGCAAAAGAACCATCACCCGGAACCAGAGTCTGATGCGCGGTATCGTAAAAATTTCAAATTTCACCGTTGCCAAAACCGGGCCAAATCTCCAAAAAAGAGCAACCAATCAAGCCTATGCCCATCTCCTCGCTTCAATTCAATCGACGTGACTTCACGAAAACAACCCTGCTGGCCGGCGCCGCCGTGGCCACCGGCGCTGTGACCGCGATCGGCGCTGAACCCCGGCGCATCCGCACGGGGATCATCGGTTGCGGCAGCGTGTCGGGCGCCTATCTGCCGGTTTTGACCAAATGCCCGTACGTCGAGGTGGTGAGTCTCTGCGACATCCGGCCCGAGCGCGCCCGGAAGCGGGCGGAGGAGTTCAAGGTGGCCCACCACTATCCGCACATCGACCAGATGCTGGCCGGCGAACCGTTCGATTTCCTGATCAATCTCACGGACATGCAGGAACACGAACACTTGAACCGGCAGGCGCTCGCGGCCGGCAAGCATGTCTGGAGCGAAAAGCCCATCGCCAACTCGCTCGCCGCCGGACAGGAATTGCTCCGCCTCGCACTGCAGAAGAAACGACGGTTGTGGGGGGCGCCTATCACCGTCCAAAGCCCGCAGTTCGCGTTCATGGCGCGAACGCTGGCTCAGGGCGCGCTGGGACGCGTCGCCGCTGCGCACGCAGACTACGGCCATGAAGGACCAAACTGGTCTTCATTCTTTTACGAGAAGGGAGGTGGCAGCATGCCGGACCTGGCAGTTTATAACATGACATCGCTGACCGGTTTACTCGGACCCGCAAAGCACGTCACCGCCATGCTCAGCATCGTCACGCCGGAGCGGGATATTACCAGCAAGGGGAAGATCAAGGTCACCGAGGAGGACAATGCGATGGTATTGCTCGACCACGGCAAAGGCGTGATCTCCCACGTGCAGTCCGGGTTCAATTACTTCAATCCCCACGGCCACGACGGCAGTGGCGAACAGCGGCATACGATCACGATCGTTGGCTCGAGTGGCTTCCTCGGTCTGGTCGGCTACGATTGGGCGCCGCAGGGCGTTGATCTCGCCACGCACAAGGAACCGAAGCTCCAGCGACATGTGACGGATGCGGAAGGTTACATCTGGCAGCAAGGTGCGGCGTTAGCGGCCGAATGCCTGGTCACGGGAAAGGAATTGCTGGTCACCCCGGAACAGGCCCTTCACGTCTTGGAGATCATCACCGCGGCGCGTGCGTCGCAAGCGACTGGCAAACGCATCGCGCTCACCTCCACGTTCAAATGGCCGATCCTGAGTTAGCCCTGGCGCCCGGCACTCCGCTTGCGCCAATGGGCGATTAATAGATCTCGCTCACCTTCACCGGCCGGTTTTCCTGCAATGATTTTTTAGCCGCCAAGCCCAGGACGACGGCCATCAGCCCATCCTTGCCGCCAACCGAAGGGGCGTTGTCGTTAAGCACACAATCGACAAACTCGCGCAACTCCGCGACGTACGCCTCGGCGTACCGCTCCAGGAAGAAATACTGCGGCTTGGCCGACGAGACGGTCTCCGCATTCAGCAGGACATGGTTGTCCGGCGTGCGATTCGCCACGGCCACCATACCCGCCGCGCCAAACACTTCGACGCGCTGGTCGTACCCGTAAACCGCCCGGCGGCTGTTATCGATGGTCGCCAACGCTCCGTTCGCCAGCCGGAGCGTGACCACGCAGGTGTCCACGTCGCCGGCGCGGCCAATCTCCGGATCCACGAGCGACGCGCCGATCGCGAAAACTTCGACCGCCTCGCTGCCGCTCAGGAAGCGCACCATGTCGAAGTCGTGAATGGTCATATCCAGAAAAATACCACCCGAGACTTTCACATAGGCGATGGGCGGCGGCGCGGGATCCCGGCTGGTGATTCGCACCTGGTGCGGCGCGCCGATCTTTCCGGCGGCCACCAATTCGCGCGCCTTGGCAAAGCTCGGATCGAAGCGGCGGTTGAAGCCGACCTGGAATTTGACACCCGCCTGGCTGACGGCATCGAGGGCCTGCTGGATTCGCTTCAAGTCCAGGTCAATCGGCTTTTCGCAGAAAATGTGCTTCCCCCGGGCCGCCGCCGCTTGAATGATCTCGGCATGCGTATCAGTGGCGGTGCAAATCGCGACCGCCTGGATGTCCGGGGCCGCGAGCAACTCGCGATAATCCGCCGTGGCCAACGGGACGTGGAACTGGCCCGCCACTTCTTGGGCGGCGGCGAGGTTCATGTCCGCCACCCCGGCGAGGCGCGCCCCGGTGATGCGCGTGGCAATGTTCTCCGCGTGGATTTTGCCGATCCGGCCGGCGCCAATGACTCCGAGATTGATGCTTTTGGTATTCACAAAATAATTCTAGAGGTTGCAACTGCGCAGGAATTCCCGGTTGCGCCGCGCAAATTCCTTGGGGGCGCCCATGCCGGGCAAGACATCCTGCTCCACGACAATCCAACCCGGGTAACCGTCGCGCTGCAGTTCGGCCGCAAACGCCTTGAAGTCAATGTCGCCCTTGCCGAGTTCGCAGAAAATGCCGTGCTTGAGCGAATCGAAATAGTTCCATTCGTTCCGGCGTGATTGCTCGTGTACCTGCGGGCTGCAATCCTTGAAGTGGACGTGCCAGATGCGGTCTTTGAACTGCCGGTATGCCAGGAGTGGATCACCACCGCCACCGAAACGATAATGCCCGGTGTCGAAACAAAGCCCGACGAGCTTTGAATCGGTTAATTTCATCAGTTGCTCGATTTCCCAGGGGGTCTCGACAAAGCCGGCGCCATGATGATGAAACACGCTGCGTAATCCGGTCTGGCGATGGACCGCATCCGCCACCCGGTCCACCCCCTTGCTGAACGTTTCCCACTTCTGCTTGGACAAGCGTTGCCCGGACGGGATGCGGCCGGCAAGTTTCGTCCGGGTCGCGTCCTTGCCGTTGTCGTCCGCCAGGACGATGAACGGGAGCGTTCCCATGGCCTCAGCCATCAAGCGCGCGGTCTTCACCGCCCGTTCCTCACCGTCTGCATGGGCCGACTCCCGTGCGAACGCCACCGGCACAAACGCGCCCAGCAAGGCCAGTCCGCGCTTCTGCAGTTCGTCGCGCAATTTCGCCGGATCGGTCGGCATGAAACCCCAGTCGCCCAGTTCGGTGCCGGTGTAGCCGGTCGCTTTGATTTCATCCAGGACCTGGGCGTAACCCAGCGCTTTGCCCGGCATGTCGAACTCCAGCACGCCCCATGAACAGGGCGCATTGGCGACGGGAATTGAAGTTGCGGTCTTGGTGGTTGGTTTCATCGCGGGAACTGGTTCGTCCTGATCATGGTGTCACTTCGGTGCTCACGATTCACGTTTCAAAGATAGTACCGCTCCCGGGTCTTGGCGCGTTCATAGTTCTGGCGCGCTTTCTTGACACTGGCACGCGTGGCGACTTCCGCGATCGGCACGTCCCACCAGGATTCGTAGCCGGGCACGCGTTGTTCCAGGCTGGTTTCGACCACGATGACGGTCGTCTGCTTTTGCTGCCTGGCTTCAGCCAGAGCGGCGTTCAGTTCCGGAATGTCCCGGGCGGTGATGACGTGGGCGCCGAGGCTGCGCGCGTTGGCCGCGTAGTCCACCGGCACAGGGGCACCGTCGAGTTGGGCGGTCCGGGCGTTACGCAAGCGATAGCGCGTACCAAAGCCGCCGCTCCCGATGGCACGCGACAGCCCGCCGATGCTCTGGAAGCCGTGATTGTTGAGCATCACGACCGTCAGTTTGTAGCCTTCCTGGACCGCCGTGACCAGTTCGGAGGTCATCATCAACCACGATCCGTCCCCGATCATCACGTAAACCTCCCGATCCGGGGCGGCCATCTTCACCCCCAGGCCGCCGGCAATTTCATAGCCCATGCACGAGTAACCGTATTCCATGTGGTAACCCTTGGGATCGCGCGTGCGCCAGAGTTTGTGCAAATCGCCCGGCAGACTGCCCGCCGCCCCCATCACCACATCCTGCGGGCGCGCGAAAGTGTTCACCGCCCCAACCACCGCCCCCTGGTTTACGGGCCGGCCCGTATCCAAATTGTAAAGGCGCTGGACTTCCTTGTCCCAGGCACGGTTGAATTTCCGTCCCCGCTGACGGTATGCGTCGCTGACCTGCCATCCGCGCATCGCTTTGCTCAACGCCGCCAACGCCGCCCGGGCGTCCGCCACCACGGGCAACGCGGACCGCTTGAACGCATCAAACTCCGCGATGTTGATGTTGATAAAGCGAACCTTCGGGTTCTGAAACGCAGTGTTGGACGCCGTGGTGAAATCGCTGTACCGCGTGCCGATGCCAATGACCAGATCCGCTTCCCGGGCGGTGATGTTCGCGCCGGGTGTGCCGGTGGTGCCAATCGCACCGAGCGATTGCGGATGGTCATAGCGCAACGCGCCTTTGCCGGCCTGCGTCTCCGCCACCGGGATTCCCGTTTCTTCGGCGAACCGGGCCAGGGCCGCATGGGCTTCGCTGTAAATCACGCCGCCCCCGGCAACAATGAGCGGTTTCTTGCTCGCGCGAATCCATTCCACGGCCCGCCGGAGGAGCATGGCTTCGGGAGCCGGGCGCGGGATGTACCAGACGCGATCAGCAAAAAGTTCCACCGGATAATCAAACGCCTCGGTCTGCACATCCTGCGGCAACGCCAGCGTCACCGCGCCGGTCTCGGCTGGCGACGTCAGCACCCGCATGACTTCCGGCAGCGAGTTCATCAGCTGGTCCGGGCGGTTGATGCGGTCCCAGTATTTGGAAACCGGTCGGAAACAATCATTGACCGAAACGTCCTGGGAGGACGGATGTTCGAGTTGCTGCAATACCGGGCCAACGTTGCGGCGCGCAAAGATGTCGCCGGGCAGGAGCAGCACCGGAATACGATTGATCGTGGCGGTGGCGGCACCCGTCACCATGTTGGTCGCCCCGGGACCTATGGAACTGACGCAGGCAAAGGTCCGCAGCCGGTTGCTCATTTTCGCGAAGGCGGTGGCGATGTGCACCGAGCCTTGCTCGTTTTTCGTCTGGTAATAGCGGAACGCCGGATACTGCTGCAGCGCCTGCCCGATGCCCGCAATGCAACCGTGGCCGAAAATGCCGAGGCAGCCGGCGAAGAAGGGCTGCTGCCGGCCGTCGCGTTCAACGTGCTGGTGCAGGAGAAACTGAATGATGGCCTGCCCGGTGGTGAGTCGTTTCGTCTTCATGAGATTTGATGTATCAAAAGCCGCCGCGTTCTTCGATGAATTTTAATGCCTCCTGCTCGTACGCCATGAAATTGGCACAACCATGCCGCGTCACGACGATCGCGCCGCCCGCGTTGCCCATGCGCGCGGCTTTGTACCAGTCCCAACCTTTCACCAGGCCATAGATAAAACCCGAGGCGAACGCATCGCCGGCGCCCAGGACGTTATAGACCTCCACCGGGAAGCCCGGCACATCGGTTGGCTTGCCGTCCGATGGAAAAAGCGTGGCGCCCTTCTCGCCGCGTTTTACGACAATCAACTTCGGGCCGTGGCGCTGCAGGGCGTGGACGGCGTTTTCCAGATCGCCCGCCACGCGCGCCCCGGAGATTTGCGAGTGGCTGACGTTGACCTGGGTGGGATCGGTGAGATTGGCGGCTTTGCATTCGTCCTCCGTGCCAAGCACAATGTCGACGAGCGGCAACGCCGCGCGCACCGTGACGCCGAAGGCGCGGGCGTCGTGCCATTGGTTCGGGCGAAAATCCAGATCGAGCACCACGGTCGCGCCCGCGGCCCGGGCCTGTTCGGCGGCAAACAAGTTGGCACTGCGACTTGGCTCCCGGCTGAGCCCCGTGCCGGAAAATTCAAAAATACGCCCCTCGGCGATGGGCGTTTTCAGCACATCGTCGATCGAGAGCTGGTTATCCGCGCAATTGTCGCGGTAGTAAACGAGCGGGAATTTGTCCGGTGGCTCGATGCCCAGGATCACCGCGCTGGTGCGGCTCTCCGGCTTGCGGGGGATGAATTTGGTTTCCACGCCTTCCTGTTTGAGGAAATTCAAAATGAAATCGCCCACGGGATCTTCACCCACCGCCGTGAGCACGGCGGTGCGGAGTCCGAGACGTTGCGCGCCGACCGCAATATTCGTCGGCGAGCCACCGACGTACGCCGCGAAGGATTTGATCTGCGGAAACGGCGCGCCCACCTCGTTCGCATAAAGGTCAATGGAGGAGCGCCCCATCGTGATAAGGTCAAAAGCAGGATTTGGTTTGGTCATAATTTTGCCAAGGCAATGCTGTGGGATGACCCCTCACCCTGACCCTCTCCCCATCGGATGGGGCGAGGGGACAGCGAAAGTCGCACTGCGCGATTTCCAATCGCGCAGGTTTCTACCACAGATTGAGGTGGATTCTCCCTCTCCCTTTCCGAAAGGGAGAGGGCCGGGGTGAGGGTTTGGATCGATGCCATGACGCCGCTCAATTTTTCGTTCCGCCCACGGCCTGCTCCATTTCCAGCGTCACCATCGGTACCCGCGGGTCCAAGGTCGTCCACGTTCCCTTGATCCAGGCGTGCTCGGGATCGTCAACATTGGCGAGCGACTGCGCGCTGCCGGCGAGGAAATTCAGATAGTAAGCCGGGTAACCGTGCGCCGCGGCCACCGGATGATAGCCCTCCGGGACAAGCACCACGTCATTGTTGCGGGCCACCACCACTTCATTGAGACGCAAGTCGGAGGTGTACACGCGCTGGATCGCATAACCCGCCGGCTGGTTGAATTTGTAGAAGTAAGTTTCCTCCAGGTCGGCCTCCAACAATTTGCCGGCGGGGTCCACGCGATGGACATCGTGTTTGTGTGGCGGATACGAACTCCAACTGCCGGCGGGCGTGTAAACTTCCACCGCCACCAGTCGATGACAGTCGAAGCCGGGCGGAATCAGCGAATTAATCTGCCGGGTGGCATTGCCGCCACCGCGAATTTCCACCGCGACTTGCTCGGGCGTCACCAGCCGGGGCGGATGCTCCCCCTCCGACCGACACCAACCGCAAGCGATGTCAACTCCTTCACCCAGTGCAGTCACGGTGAATTCGGTTTCCCGTGGCAAATAGAGGGCGTAGGGCATGCCGCGAAAAACGTCCGGTCGCCGGCCAATTTTCGGCCACGCGCCCCGGGACGACTGAACCGAGCAACTGCCACCCAGGACCACAAAGCCGTACTCACACTGGCCGGTGTGGCCCCGCCAGGTTTCCCCCTGGCTCAGGGTGCGCGCCGCAAAACTCAGGTGCGCCCAGCCGGCGAGCTCGGGGGTCACCCGGACATACTCACCCGATTGTGATTTCGGGTGGACAAGCAAGGGTGATTCGGCGGATGACTTCATGGTTCAGCGGTGATTTT